>QCLY01000021.1 GCA_003214195.1 Prochlorococcus sp. AG-418-G23 | reverse complement strand
AAAGCTACTAACTTACCAGGGTCACCAACTACTTCGAGAGTGAGAGCAATATCAGAAACGTCAACAACTTTTGCACGGAATATTTGAACAATATCAAGGATATTACTTCTAGTGTCTTCTTTCGACGAAACTTTTAGTAACATTAGTTCTCTCTCAACAGCCGCGAGATTAGTAAAATCTACAACTCCAAGAACATTAAATAACTTATTAAGTTGCTTGGTCATTTGTTGAAGAGTTTCGTTGTCACCTTCTACAACCATCGTTAACCTTGAAATACCTTTGGACTCTGCGGGACCCACCGCGAGGCTATCAATGTTAAAGCCTCTCCTAGCAAAGAGACCTGAGATCCTACTTAAAGCTCCAGATTCGTCTTCTACAAGAACTGATAATGTATGTTTCATATTTTAAAAGGTTTTAAATCTCTGATCCATTCATAAGAGATCCTATTAAACACTGAAGGATCTTCATCATGGATACAATGGCCTGAATTGGATACTATTTTTAATTTTACCCATCTGTGAAAATTTGCAATCTTTTTTCCAAGAAACAAAGGTATGAAATTATCTTTATCTCCCCAAATCAATAAAAAAGGAACTTTTTTTGATGAACTAAGTTTTTTTAAAAGGTAAGAAGATTGAAATTTTTCTTCTCTTGAAGACATTCCAATACACATGGCTCTTAATGCTCTAGCTGAAGTTCTCCTTAGAACTGGCTTTGTAACTATATTTATTAATTCACGATCAATATTTTCTTTTTTGAAATAGGCACTGTTGAGACCCAATCTTATTATCCCTAATTTGGTTATTAAAAATAAAATAATCTCCAGAGGAAAAAATAAAAAAAATATTTTTATTAATCTATCCTTAAATTTTTTAAATAATGGTTTATTTATTGGCCTATTTTTATTCTCTCGTATTTGATCTGGTAGAGGGGATGCAATAACTGTCGCAATCTGATCCTCCAATGAAACTGCGCATGTCAACGCCACTAGTGATCCAAGAGAATTTCCAATAAGAATGACTTTCCTTGCATTTTTGGGCCTTATAACCTGTGCAATAAAGTCTTTTACTTGATTACACCAAATTTCATTATTTAAAATACCAACCTGTTTTATTCCAGGTTGATCTGAATCGCCAAATCCAAGTAAATCTAAAGAATAAGAGGCACAATTTCTTTTTGCGAAATATTCTAAATTGTTTCTCCAATGTTTTCTACTAGCACCAAATCCATGCAGGAAGATAATTGGAATTTCATTTTCTTCGCCTGATACACTCCAACAAATTTTAAAACCATTCCAATTCCAATAATTAGGAAGGTTAACAATTTCTTCTTTAAAATTAGTATTCATATAATTAAGAAAATTTTCAAGATATTTGCATTATCTATTTTTTTTACAAATAAATGTATATTGAATGTAAATTATAGTAATCAATAAATTTTACTATGGCTAAGGAAATTTTTAGTATTGCTGCAGTTTTTTGGATACTCATACCGATAGGATTGGTTGGTGGTGCATTATTATTAAAGTTTCAGGGAGATTAATTTCTCACGAATACATAACAAATTGAGTTATTGTCTACAGGTTAAGTAAATCTTAAATATGAAGATTCTTTTAGTAGGAGCAACAGGGACACTTGGTAGGCAAATAGCAAAGCAAGCTACAGAAACTGGACACGAAGTAAGATGCTTTGTAAGAAACCCAAGAAAAGCTTCTTTTCTACAAGAATGGGGATGTGAACTGACAAAAGGAAATTTATTAAATTCTTCTGATATCGAATATGCATTACAAGATATTGAAGTTGTTATTGATGCTGCAACTAGTAAACCAGATGACCCTAAAAGTATTTATGAAATAGATTGGAATGGAAAAGTTAACTTGTTCAATGCTTGTGAATCATTAAAGGTAAAAAGAGTCATATTCTTTTCAATTCTTTTGACAGAAAAATTTAGAAATGTTCCACTAATGGACATTAAATACTGTACTGAAAAACTTCTTGAAAAATCTGATTTAGACTATACAATCTTTAAATGTGCAGCTTTTATGCAAGGAGTTATAAGTCAATTCGCCATTCCAATTTTAGATAGTCAAGCAGTATGGATGAGTGGAACTCCAACTAAAATTGCATATATGAACACTCAAGATATGGCAAAAGTTATTGTCGCATCAGTTGATAATCCAAAAACTCATAGATCATCATTGCCATTAGTTGGTCCCAAAGCATGGGATTCAAACGAAGTTATATCCTTATGTGAAAAATTCAGTGAAAAGAAGGCTAAAATTTTTAGAGTTTCACCTTTTCTGATTAATGTAACTCAAAAAGTTGTTTCCTTTTTTCAAGACTCTTTAAATGTTGCTGAAAGATTAGCTTTCGCTGAAGTAACTAGTAGTGGTGAATCATTAGATGCGGACATGAGTAAGACTTACGAAATATTGGAACTTAAAATGGAAGATATGACATCACTAGAGAGTTATATAAAGGAGTACTACCAACAAATACTTAAACGATTAAGGGAAATGGAAGCGGATCTAAATATTGAAGAAAAAAAGAGATTACCTTTCTAATATTGCAATTTTAGACTTACATAGTATATTTGTACTATATGGTTTTTTAATTTCTATGTCTGTATCCAAGTCTAAAAATCTTGAACGAAAACTAGATAATTTTGCAAAAGAAGCAAAAAATGAACTTAATAACGTTTGCGGATCTTCATTATGGGAAAGTCTTGGCTTCGTTTTCTTTGATCAATTAGAAGATTCTGCAAAAATTGCCAAAGCTAATTTTTATTATGGTCAACTACAAATAATTAATGAAATTAAATTTTCACTTTAAATTTCTTTTCTTATTTTAAGTGGATGTATTTTTCTAAAAATCAATTCTGGTCAATCTTTTTCTGATATTATAAATTTAGTATAAAATTAATTAATGATTGAAACTTCAGGCGTAATAGAAAAAGAGCAAGGAAATGGATTTTATTTAGTTACCTTAGAACAACCTGAAGGTCATCAATGTTTATGCAGAGCTGCAGGTAAATTAACTAAATTTAGAATTAAATTATTGGCGGGAGACAAAGTTTTAGTTGAAATAAGTCCTTATGATCTATCTCGGGGAAGAATAACATATAGAGAGAGAAATGCAGGAGGGGGTGCCAAGCCTACCACAAATAAAAATAATCCTAAGAGGAATAATAAGTAAAAATTTACTCTAGATAATATTTTTTATCGCTTCTTTAAACTCACTCCTTTGTTTAACACCTTGCCATTGTTTTTTTAATAATTTTTCTTTAAAAAGTTGAACTGTTGGCGTGCCATTGATACCAGCTTGTTTAGCAATATCTTGATCTTTATCAATATCTATCTCAATGCCAAGCACTGCACCATCAAGTTCTTTAATTACCCTTTTTAACTGAGGTTTTAGAACATGACATGGGCCGCAGCTTGGGGAACTAAAAATTACTAAGATAGGTTTTTTGCTCTCATGATAAAGTTTCCTTAATGCATAACTGCCTTTTTGCCATTCAGAATTTGAATCGAAAGTATCTTCATTAACTTCTTCTTCATGAAAATCTGATGTATTAAGTTTCTTTTCTGGTTCGGGTGTTTCTCTGACTATAGTTTTTGCCAAGTTTTTCTCTGCTAACCACCTTTCGGTAGCTAATGCTGCCATGCATCCAGTTCCTGCCGCGGTAACTCCTTGTCTCCACTCAGAATCAACAACATCTCCTGCTGCGAAAATGCCTTCAATAGATGTTTCGGGTCTTCCTGATTTGCAAGCAATATAACCTTTATTATCTAAATCAATCTTGTTGCCCAAGAACTTCGTATTTGGTGTGTGCCCTATCGCGTAAAATAGACCCTTTATTTTAATTTCCCCTTTACCTTCTTGAGAATGAATAGTTTCTATTTTCTCAAGCCATTCGGAACCATCAGCTTTATCAACTTTTGTGTTCCAATGGATTTTTATCTTTGGATTAGCTTTTACTCTATCAGCCATCGCTGCGCTAGCCCTTAATTTTTCTGATCTAACAATCAAATGCACTTTGCTGCCATACTTTGTGAGGTATGCTGCTTCTTCACATGCAGAGTCGCCTCCTCCTATAACAGCTAATTCTTCATTTCTGAATTGTGGAGTCGCTCCGTCACAAATTGCACAAGCACTTATTCCTTTACTCCAGAATTGATCTTCATTTATCACACCTAATCTATTTGCGCTTGCTCCAGTTGCAATAATAATTGAGTTGGCTTTTATAGTTCCTTCTAAAGTTTTTAATTCAAAGGGATGTGAATCAGTATTGATTGAGACAACATCACTTTCGTAAAAATTAGTACCCCATCTTTCTGCTTGAGCCTTCATCAGATCCATCAATTCAGGACCTAGCACTCCATCTGGGAAGCCTGGATAATTTTCAACAAATGTTGTAGTCATTAATTGCCCTCCAGGAATTCCACCAGAATTAAAACCTGTTACTAGCAAAGGTTGAAGATTTGCTCTTGCTGCATATATTGCGGCTGTATAACCTGCAGGTCCTGAACCTACAATTACAACATTTTCTACGTTAGAGTTTTTTTCTTTATTTTCCATTTATTTACTAATTGCACTAATTATAATAATAAACAAACCCAATTAATGTAGGGCGGATTTCACTCGATCGATTTATATTTAATCGTTGACTTTTTGGTCTAATAATTTTTTTAATTCTTTTGGGAAATTTAAAACTGAATCTTTGAAATTTTCATTCTTTTCACCAATATGCAATATCCACTCTCTAAATTCTTCTGCGATTGCATAACTATCTTCATATCTTTCTAAAGTATCCATTGCAGAAATTCTATTGGTAGCCCAACAGGTCGCAATATCGATTCTTTTCCTAATGAAGTTGTCCATTTAAAATTAAAATTTGTATATAGATAAACACATCGAACAACAGATCTATTGTCTAATAAGTTACAACTTTGTACTTCCAAACAATAATTTAACTTTTAATTTAGATTTGAACCTGTTTTTTAGGAGATTATAAAGAAAATATAAAGAAATATAGTTAAACTGCTTCGCTGTGATTAGCAAGTAGCCTTTCTACTTCCTCATAACCCTCTTTAGCTGAATTTATTGCAAGTTCCTCGCTAACTTTTTCTTCTGATACTAACTTTGCAGATATTTTCTTCAGAAGAGTTTCTTTTTTTTCTCTTAGTGAGCTGACAATTTCTTCTTCAATGATGGATTTTATTGCTTTAGAAATTATTTTTTTGTCATTTGCTTCTTCAAATGTTCCTTGGACTAATTCCTGAATAAATAATCGATGCACCTCACTACTCCTTAAAAAACTTTCTGTTGCATTGATTATTCCTTCAACAAGAGCTTCATCGGGTTCAGAATCATTTTCTGCAAGCTTAAATTCCCAATCTAAATGTCTTCTTTGCCAACCTGCTGAGTGGAGACTGGGCATGACTGTCTGTGAATAAGTATCAACTGACATTTCATAAATTCTTTCTGCTAATTTTTCGCACCAGTCTTTACCATGCTTTTCTAGATTTTTCTGCATAGCTTGCCTTGGGACAGCATGACCCCCATGATGACTGTGGCACACTCCATCAGGACATTCGATTGCTTTTATAGTCATTGGATTATTTAGTACTTATATATTCTAGATAGCTATTTTTTATAGAAAAGAAAATATATTTTTAACAAAAATCCAAGACTTTTGACTTTCTTCAATTTATATTTAGTATGTTAAAAAAATAAATAAATTGACAAAGATACTTATTCCTTCCGAAACAAGCTCTGGTGAAAGGAGAGTTTCAGCAACACCAGAAGCGGTAAAGAAATTAAAAAGTCTTGGATGTGATGTTTATATTGAAAGTTCAGCAGGAAAATTATCAGGATTTAGTGACTTATCATATGAAGAGTCGGGTGGAAAAATAATAAATAACTTAGATCAAAAAATTTGGGGTGAAGCTGACTTAATATTTTGTGTTCAATCTCCATCAGAAGGAAATTTAACTAAATTAAAGAAAGGCGCTGTTCTTCTTGGTCTTCTTAACCCATATGGTAATAAGGAGCTTCTAAAGATTATAAATAGTAATAAGATTTCAGCTTTATCACTAGAGTTGCTTCCGAGGATTAGTAGAGCTCAATCTTCTGATGCTCTTTCTTCACAGGCCAATATTGCTGGATATAAAGCTGTTCTTTTAGCTGCAAGTGAGTTAGATAGATATTTCCCTATGCTTATGACTGCAGCAGGGACAGTACAACCTGCCAAAGTAGTGGTTCTTGGTGGAGGTGTTGCAGGATTACAGGCAGTAGCGACAGCAAAAAGACTTGGTGCAATAGTATTTGTATCTGATATTAGACCTGCTGTTAAAGAACAAGTAGAGTCCTTAGGAGCTAGATTTATAGAGCTTCCTGAAGTGGACGAAAAGCCTGGAGAGGCAGGAGGTTATGCAAAAGCTGTAACGCCCGATTTCCTTTCAAAACAGAAGGCAACTTTAACTAAATATTTATCTGAAGCTGACGTTGCTATATGTACTGCGCAAGTTCTAGGTAAAAAGGCGCCTGTTTTAATAGACTCTCCCATGATTGAAAAAATGAGACCTGGTGCAGTAGTTATTGATTTAGCAGTTTCTCAGGGAGGGAACTGCGAAGGAACAAAATCAAATGAAACTATTATCAAAGACGGGGTAAAACTTATAGGTGCGGGCGAGTTACCCTCATCAGTGCCTTATGATGCAAGTTCACTTTATGCTAAGAACTTAACATCTTTGATTACACCATTTATAAAAGATGGTGTAATTAAATTAGATAAAGAGGATGAACTCATTTCTGGATGTTTATTAAGCGATGAAGGAGTTGTTCTTCAAAATAAAGTTTTTGAAAATTGAGGTTTTAAAATTATGTCTTTCATAAATCTTCTTTGGGTTCTTTTACTTGGTAGTTTATTAGGCCTCGAGTTAATTGGAAAAGTTCCTCCAACTCTTCACACACCACTAATGAGTGGAGCAAATGCAATTTCAGGAATAACAATGCTGGCAGCATTAACTTGTATTGTAAAAGCAGAAGGTAACCTCCCACTTTTAATCATTGGTTCAGTTTCTCTTGGATTTGCTCTTTTCAACGTTGTAGGAGGTTTCTTTGTGACTGATAGAATGCTCGCGATGTTTAGTCGTAAACCATCAAATAAGAAGTAATTTTGAACATGACTCTACCTGAAATCATTCAATTCGTAATTGACCTTCTAGCTGTACTTTTGTTGGCTTTGGGAATAAAAGGATTGTCAAAAGTAAAATCAGCAAGGGATGCAAATAGATTAGCTGCATTTGCAATGTCGCTATCAGTAGTAGGATTACTTTCTTATTATTTGGGAACATCTGGAATTGCTATTCAGTCTTGGATTTGGATAATAATCGGATCAATCATAGGAAGTTTATTCGGAGCAATACTTGCAAAAAAAGTACCTATGACCTCTATGCCTGAGACAGTAGCATTGTTCAATGGGTGTGGAGGAATGTCTTCACTTTTGGTGGCCTTGGGAGTAGCTATTTTCCCTATATCTAGTAGTTCACTTATTAACCAAGTTTCTATATCTGTTTCAATATTTGTTGGTGCCATAACTTTCACCGGTTCAATTGTGGCAATGGCAAAGTTACAGGGTTGGTTGTCAACTCCAGGATGGACGCAGAGCAAAGTTAGACATTTTGTAAATATTGTTTTTGCAGTTGCTTCCTTGATAGCCTTTTTTGATTTGATAAATGGGAATACCAGTTCTATTTGGCTTTTAGTTATAGTTTCTTCTTTATTAGGTATTGGAGTTACTTTGCCAATTGGTGGAGCTGATATGCCAGTTGTTATTTCTTTATTAAATAGCTATTCAGGGATTGCAGCAGCAGCGGCAGGGTTCGTTGTAAATAGTCAGCTTTTGATAATAGCAGGAGCAATGGTTGGAGCGGCAGGTCTAATACTTACTCAAGTAATGTGCAAGGGTATGAATAGATCATTGGTCTCAGTTCTTTTTGGAGGATCTTTATCTGCTCAAAGTACAGCCTCTTCCGGTTCAGGAGAATATACAAATATAACTTCTTGCAGTGTTGAAGAATGTGCATTGACTTTAGAGGCAGCCAACAAGGTTATTATTGTTCCTGGTTATGGTCTAGCGGTAGCTCAAGCTCAACATACTTTAAGAGAAGTGACAAAAAAACTAGAGCAAAATGGTATTGAAGTTGTTTACGCAATTCATCCTGTAGCAGGGCGCATGCCTGGACATATGAATGTACTTTTAGCAGAAGCAGATGTTCCTTACGAACAACTTAAAGAGATGGACGTTGTAAACCCTGATTTTCCAGCAACGGATGTTGTTTTAGTTTTAGGAGCAAATGATGTGGTTAATCCTCAAGCTAAAAATGATAGCTCTTCTCCTTTATATGGCATGCCAGTTCTTGATGTGCAGGAAGCAAGAACAGTATTTGTAATTAAACGTGGTATGAGTGCAGGTTACTCCGGAATAAAAAATGATTTATTTGATCTGCCAAATACCTCAATGGTATTTGGTGATGCAAAAAAGGTACTTAATGATTTGATTGGAGAATTAAAGGATCTTGGAGTTGGGGAGAAATAATAATATATCTTCTAGTTTTTCGGATTACTTAAAAAATAAGCCATTTCTTGAAGTCTTACCTTGGATAGGTGGCGACTTACAAACTTTGAGAGATACTTTTGTTATTGATTTTGGTAAATCAATAACAAATAAAAAATTATTATTTCCGATTAATAAAATTCTTTCTAAAAAATTTGAATGTGATTATCTTCTAGGGTTTTTAGAATTACCTGAAAACTTAAACTCACTTAGGGGTTTTGTAATCGTTACCCATGGTTTAGGGGGCTCAACTAAACGGTTTGGTTTAAGAAGAATTTCTAGGAAATTAGCAAAAAATGGTTTTGGAGTTCTTAAATTAAATCTAAGAGGATCTGGATCTGCGAGATATTTAGCTAAAGGAAATTATTGTGCTAGATGCTCCAGTGATGTTATTTCAGCCATTAATTATTTTAGAAATTTCATTAATTTAGAATTTAAAGATCTCATTAAGATGAATAATCTTCCAATTTACGGTGTTGGATTATCTTTAGGCGGCACAATTCTTTTAAATGCCTGCTTAGATTACGATGAAAACAAAGGAGAAAAACTTTTAGATGGCCTAGCCTGTGTGAGTAGCCCTTTAGATTTGTCATCATGCAGTCTCTGCATTGAAAAGCCCAGAAATTCTGTCTACCAAAAATGGTTACTTCACCGCTTAAAAAATCAATTATGGGACGGATTTAATGATGAAGGCAAAATTCTCAACAATGAGAAATTAAGAAAAAAAATTAGAAATTTAAAAAGTATAAGGGAATTTGATCAGAAATTTACAGCTCCAAGTTGGGGATTTAATTCTTTAGAAGATTATTATGTAAATGCTTCTCCAATATTTAGAATTCAAAACTCATTAAAAAAATTACCTCAAATGCTTTTTATTCATGCCAAGGATGACCCTTGGGTTCCATATAAAGACACTTTGAATTTAAGAAAAGAATCTATTGATAAATTTACTATTTTAATAACGGAAAAAGGAGGTCATAATGGTTTTCATTCGATTAATGGTTGTTGGTCAGACGAAGTCGTAAAGAAATGGTTTATGAGTATCTAGGACTTTTTAAAAAAATGGTGTTTTTTTTAAAATCCATTTTTCTATTGGCTTACCGTTAATAATATGTGAGGTAAAAATTTCAGAAATTTTTTCTGGAGAAACTTTTTCATACCAAATACCATCAGGCCAAATAAGAAGAATTGGGCCGTTCTTACATACCCTTAAACAGTCAGCTTTTGATCTTAATATATGAACGTTTTTTGAAGAGGGATCATCCTCAAATTTTTTTAAAGTCTTTTTCAGACATTCCCATGTTTTTAGTCCTTCATTGCCTTTAAAGCATTTCTGTTTTGTAGGTGTTGCGCATAATAGAAGATGCTTTTTAATATTCACTTTTATCCAATACTTACGTATTTCTTTCCTTTTTTAATTTCTTGCTTAACAAAATGTCTTGCCCAATTATCTACTTCAAGAATATCTTCTAATACTGGACTCAAATTCAAATTCTTCATATGTGATTCGCAAGCTTTACTTATAAATATTGGAATATCTTGAAAAGAAATTTTTTCTTTTAGGAATTGTTCAACAGCCATTTCATTAGCAGCATTTAATACTGCAGGCATAGTTCCAGAAGATTTTCCTGCGGCATAGGCAAGTCCCATACATGGATATTTAAACTCGTCTGGCTCTTTAAAAGTTAATTTTCCTATTTCACTTAGGTTTAATCTTTTCCAATTTGTTTTAAATCTTTCAGGCCAACTCATAGCATATAAAATAGGTAGCTTCATATCTGGCCAACCTAATTGAGCTAATACTGAAGAATCCTCCATCTCAATCATTGAATGAATAATACTTTGAGGGTGGATAACTATTTCGATATTTTCGTAAGAGGTCCCAAATAAATAATGAGCTTCTATAACTTCTAATCCTTTATTCATAAGAGTTGCAGAATCTACAGTTATTTTTTTTCCCATATCCCAATTAGGATGTGAAGTCGCATCTTCCACTGTGACATGCTTTAAATCCTCAACGGCCCAATCTCTGAAAGCCCCACCAGAAGCTGTTAAATGTATAGCTTTTAAACCCTTAGGCATCTCTCCTGTTGAAAAATCTGCATTTTCATAATTAGGTAATCCTTGTAAACATTGAAAGATAGCAGAATGTTCAGAATCAGCCGGTAAAAGCCTACTATTATTTTTCTTTAATGCAGGAATAACAATTGGCCCTGCCGCAATCAATGTTTCTTTGTTAGCAAGTGCAATATTTTTCCCTGCATTAATTGCTGACATCGTTGGAATTAAGCCTGCACAGCCTACTATCCCAGTTACCACAGTATCTGCCTTGTCCCATGCTGCAACTGCGTTAATCCCCTCCTTACCACACAAAACTAAGGGAGCATTATCCAAATCTAGGTTGTTAATATTATCTTTTAAATCTTTTATAAGATTTTTATCCTCAATTGCAACTACCTCAGGTCTATGTGTTTTTACTTGTTCAGTTAATAAATTAATATTTCTTCCTGCTGAAAGAGCTACTGCTTTAAATTTATCAGGCTGCTCACTAGCTATTTCAAGGGTTTGAGTCCCGATTGAACCAGTAGAACCGAGCACAGTAATGTATTTCAATTTTCTCTGATATTTCTAATATCTTCCCATTTAAAGGTGTATTTAAAAAACAAAAATCTCAAATTGGTTTTTTTCTTAAAATTTAACCCCTTATCCAAGTTGTTATTTCCTTTGATTGATCAATAAGTTCAATACCTTTCTCTTTTAACAAATTCCTGATTTCATCGGCCTTCGCAAAATTCTTTTCCTTTTTTGCTTTCAATCTCTCATTAATAAGTGATGATATTTCTTCTTCTTTTATTTTGCTTTCTTTTACTAAAACCTCTTTTTTAAGACCAAGCACCTTGGTTAACTTTTCAAGAGTTTTAAAATTCTCAAGTAGAAAAAATCTTTCATTTAGTTCTATTTCAAAACCTTCAATCCTTTGAAATTGATTTAAAAAGTTTTTTAATGGTTTCGCTAAATCATAAATAATTGCAATAGCACCTGCTGTATTAAGGTCATTACCCAGAGCCTCAGAAAATTTCATCTTTTTTTGAGATAATTCAAAACTTATTTTCTGTTTATATTCTTCTTCGATAAATTCATTTTTATTAATAGATCTAAAAGCACCTTTTGTAAGGTCCCTAAAAGACAAGGCTACATTAATGTTTTTCCAAGCTTCTGAAGCACTTCTTAAAGCTTCTTCTGTAAAGTCAAGTGGTTTCCTATAATTCACAGTCATAACAAAATATCGCAAAGTCATAGGGCTTATACCTGACTTAATTAGCTCTCTGATAGTTTTAAAATTTTTAAGGGATTTACTCATCTTTTGTCCATTTACATTGACCATCCCATTGTGTAACCAATAGTTCGCTAGTTTTTTGCCATTGGCTGCTTCTGATTGGGCGATTTCATTCTCATGATGTGGAAAAATCAAATCAGAACCACCTAAATGGATATCAATAGTATCTCCTAATTCATCTTTAACCATCGCCGAACATTCAATATGCCATCCTGGCCTACCTTTACCCCAAGGCGAATCAAAAAATGGTTCATCATCTTTAGCTTTTTTCCATAGAGCAAAATCTTGCGGATTAAGTTTTTTACTATTTCCCTCATTAGCCATTCTTCCTTGCTGATTGATATTTTGTTCTTGTATATTTTGATTACTTAGCTTTCCATAATTTTTATTTTTGAAAACAGAATAATAAACATCTCCATCCCTAGAGTATGCATATCCTTTGTCCTCAAGGATTGTTATGAAGGAGCAGATATTGCATATATGATTCGTTGCTCTTGGCATACTATCCGGACGCATAATCCCTAAAGAATCCATATCTTTATGAAATTCAATAATATTCTTTTCAGATACTTCCTTCATTGAACTACTTTCTTCTTTCGCTCTTTTTAAGATCTTGTCATCAATATCTGTAAAATTTTGAACATACTTCACTTTGAAATCACTGTAAATTAAAAATCTTCTCAATACATCCCAAGCTATATAACTTCTGGCATGACCAAGATGACATAAATCATAAACAGTTACTCCACAACAATAAATTTTTACTACATCATCAATAGGCTTAAAAACCTCAATTTTTTTGCTTAAAGTATTAAAAAGTTTAATCATCTTAGAATAAGTATTTCATAAGGTTTATTTTGTCTCCATCCAATTGTCTCCAATACCTATATCAACTAAAAGAGGCACATTTAATTTTACACAATCTTCCATAGTCTTCTTAACTAATTTCGTCGTAATTTCCAAAGAATCTGGTTCAACTTCAAACAATAATTCATCATGTACTTGTAAAAGCATTCTTGCGGGGATATTCATTTCTATGAATTTCTTATTTAGCTGAATCATCGCAATTTTAATGATATCTGCACTTGAACCCTGAATTGGTGCATTAGCTGCGGCTCTTAATGACTGTGCTTCCATGCCAGCCCTTCTTGCGGATTGCAAGTCAATTTCGTAAGGATCTTTTCCTATTAATCTTCCAAGTCCATTTTTATCGAACTTGAATTCTCTTTTTCGACCAAAAATTGTTTTTACATAACCTTTTGATAATGCAAGTCTTTCTTGGAGTTCAAGAAATTTGAAGATTTTTGAATATCTTTCTTTGTATTTTATTAGGAATTCTTTTGCCTCTTGAGTACTTACTCCTGTTGAACGGGCAAACTTTTTTATCCCCATACCATAGATAACTCCAAAATTTATTGTTTTTCCAACTCTCCTTTCGTCGGATGATATTTCTTCTTTCTCGAAAATTAATCTTGCAGTCAGAGAATGAATGTCATCATTTTTATGAAATGCATTAATTAATATTTTTTCATCTGCTAAGTGAGCAAGTATTCTTAATTCGATCTGAGAATAATCAGCTGATAAAAGTTTCCAATTTTTTTCAGGCAAGAATGCTTTTCTGATTCTCCTACTAAATTCAGTCCTAACGGGAATATTTTGAAGATTAGGATTGCTACTACTTAATCTCCCAGTCGCAGTAGCAGCTTGATTAAAGTTTGTATGGACCCTTCCTGTCTTTTCGTTAATAAGATTTGGAAGAGCATCAATATAGGTGCTAAGTAATTTGCTAAGAGTTCTATGTTTTATTAAATGTTGGATTATGTCATGTTCGTCGACTAATCTTTCAAGAACTACTGCATCTGTACTCCATCCTGTTTTTGTCTTCCGTGATTTCTTTTTATCCAAATTTAATTTTTCAAACAAGATCTCACCAAGTTGTTTTGGTGAAGATAGATTAAAATTTTCTTTTGCTAATTCAAAAACTTTACATTCAATATTTTTTAAGGTGCTTTTTAGTTCTTCTGAGAGTTCATCTAAATAAGGGATATCGATGGTTATGCCATTCATTTCCATTTGGGATAATACCGGCTCTAAAGGCAGCTCGATATCTTCGAATAACTTGTTTAATTCATCTTTTTCTATCGAAAATCTTTCTTTAAAAACTTTGACAATCTTAAAAGTTAGAAATACATCATAACCGCAGTAAATACTTGCTTCATCAATATCAACAAATGAAAAGTCTTTATTTCGCCCAACTGTTTCCTTAAATGAAGGAGGCTTAAATCCAAATAATCTAAAACTAATTTCACTTAAACCATGCTTTTCCTGATTATTGAGAAGGTAGTCCGCTAATAATGTGTCAAAGGTTACGCCTTTAAGATCAAGACCATGATTAAAAAATATTTGCCTGTCAAATTTAGAATTTTGGAGTGCCTTTTCTTTCTTTGGATCTTCTAACCAAGTTCTTAGTTTTGAGAAAACATCTTCAATTGATAATTGATTGGAAATTTCTTTTTTTGTTTGATGACCAAGAGGTATATAAAATAAATCATCATTTTCTTCTCCAAGACATAATCCTATCCCGACAAGCTCAGCATCGATTGGATTTAAACTATTGGTCTCTGTGTCTAAAGAAACTATCTCTTTTGTCTTGTCTAACCTTTGAACTAATTTATCAAGTAATTTATGATTATTGATAACATTTACTTTGATTTTAGGAAGTTTATTTTTACTATTTTCTAATTCAATTTTATTTAAGTTTTTTGATTCTTTTTCCTCTCCTTTATTATGATCATTTTTTTGAAAACCACCTTCACTAAAGGTTGAATTGAAGAAATCAATTTGTTTTACAAGAGAATTAAGTTCTAATTCCTTAAGTTTGACTAGCAAATTATCTGAATCTACTTTAGATAAAGAATAATTATCATTCTCTATTTGAAGGTTAGTTTTGATAGTCGCAAGTAACTGAGATTTATAAGCAGAATCTCTACCATTCTCCAACTTCTTTAAGACTGAACCTTTTATGAAGCCATTATAATTTGTCTTCTTACCTGAATTTATTTCATCCAGAGTTTCAAATATACACTCCAAATCATTATTTTCACTTAATAAATTAATTGCTGTTTTTGGACCAATCCCCTTAACTCCTGGAATATTATCCGAAATATCCCCCATTAATGCTTTTAGATCAACTACTCTCTCGGGTAAAACTCCTAATTTATCTAGAACACCTTCTTCATTCATAAGAATTGGCTCAGAACTTTTTGCAAATGGACCACCGCTTCCCATGTATAAGACATAAATATCTTTTTTTGAATCAACCAATTGAAATAGATCTTTATCTCCTGAAAGAATTTTGATGTACCAGTTTTCTTTTGATGCTTTTTGAGATATTGTCCCAAGAATATCATCAGCTTCAAAACCTGGAAGTTTAAATACAGGTAAATTTAATTGATTTTTAAGAATATTTTCTAACCTCTTTATATCCTCTAAAAAAATACTTGGAGGAGCCCCCCTATTTGCTTTATAAGAGGGGTCAAGCTCCTGTCTGAATGTAATTTCTTTAGTATCAAATGCAATACAAACTCCTTGTGGAGAATGTTTTTTACAATTCTCTAAAAGGCTTTTCAGGAATCCGTAAGTAATATTTGTAGGGATCCCATCATCGGTGGTTAATCTATTGGCAGGAACAAGCTCAGGATAAAATTCAAAATTTTTATTTGGTAAATCTAAACTTATAGTTATTGCTTTTCTCAATTCCTTTTCATCATATTTTGATAAGGAGGGTGAAAACTTAAGTGTGAATTGAAAGAATTGATCTTGTTCACTTAAATTATCTGGATAGAAATAACTTATATCTTCATAATTTAAAACTCTGGAATTAATTTTATTTATTTGAACATTAAATTTCTTTTCCTCCGGATTCTCAATTATTAATTCTCCCGTAAGACCTTCCTTGATTTCACTTTTTATTTTTAAATTGGCTGTTACAAGAATTTCAAAGCTTCTACTATATGCGTAATAACTTCTAAAAGCAAGAGAATGGCCATCGACTAAAAGTAAAATTGGTTTTTTAGAGTTTTCAGTTTCTAAACTCATTTTCTCTTCTTAGCCCAAGGTGGAATATCAATAAATATTTGCTCTCCAGGTTCTAATCCATCAATAACTGATGTTTTATTTCCACTACTAATACCAATTTCAATTTTTTCAAATTTTGGAGAATTGTTTTTATCGACTTTCAAAATTCCCTTTTCACCTTTTTCAGTGACAATAGAAACTGTTGGTACCAGGATTTTCTCTTCATTACCTTCAACTCTAAATTCAAGATCAGCAGTCATTCCAATTTTAATTTCTTCAGAAATGTCTTTAAAATTTAAAGTTACTTCAAATGAGGTTACATTATTATCTTTTACAGCTCTTGTAGCTATTTTTTTAACTATGGCATTATATTTTTTTGATGGAAAAGCCTCAATTCTTACAGAAGCTTCTTGACCTATTTTTATTCTACCAATGTCACTCTCAGGAACTTTGGCAACAATTTCGAGCCCCTCTGATAATTCAAAAATAAAGTTTTTGGTTTTAGAGTCTGAACTTAAATTTGTAATTGGTGCGACATAAGATCCTATCTCCGCATATTTTGCTGTTATCTTTCCTCCATAAGGAGCTTTAATTAAATAAAAACTTTTTTCAGCGTTTGCATTATTAAGTTTGGCCTTACTAATATTGTAGTTATTTTTATAACTTTCATAATCTTCTTTGCTTACTGCACCTTCTTGATATAAGTATTCCCTTCTTAAAAACTCAGATTTTTGTTTTTCTACATTTAATTCAAGTTCTTCAATTTTATAAATGAAGTCTTCATCATCAAGAGAAGCTAAAACCTGATCTTTTTTTACAAGATCGCCTTCCTCTACTTTGATTTCTTTAATTACACCTTGCTTCCTAGGTCCAATATTGCTTGTCCTGATTGCTTTTACTTCCCCACTAGTATTAATTGAATCTGAGAGGATTCCTTTTTCAACTTGAACTACATAAGCAGAAATATCCTTTGATTTATTTTTCTTGAAGGAATTGGTTATAAAAACGAAAAATATAGTTAAAGAAAGTAATATAATTCCACTTCTTAGATTTATATTTTTTTTTATTAAATTAAGCATTTTCTTTAAAAACAGTAATTGAGAATATTAGAGAACTAAATAAATAATCAAGTCGATTATAATTAACTTATCCAAGATTGGTTAAGTAAATACTATATTACTAGAAGATGTTTTCTTGATAATTTTTCCATAAATTTTTTCAAATGTTAAAAGCCGGTATTATTGGATTACCCAATGTTGGGAAATCAACTTTATTCAATGCACTTGTAGAAAATGCTAAAGCTCAAGCGGCTAATTTTCCCTTTTGTACTATAGAGCCTAATAAAGGCATAGTTTCAGTCCCAGATCAAAGGTTGCAGGATCTAGGCAAATTAAGTTCTAGCCAAAATATTATCCCAACAAAAATTGAATTTGTAGATATTGCAGGTCTTGTTAAAGGAGCTAGTAAAGGAGAAGGTTTGGGGAATAAATTTTTATCCAATATTCGGGAAGTTGATGCAATAGTTCATGTTGTAAGGTGCTTTGAAGATAGTGATGTAATTCATGTCTCTGGAAAGGTAGACCCCTTGGATGACATTGAGATAATTAATCTGGAATTGAATTTAGCTGATTTATCTCAACTCCAGAAAAGAAGAGAAAGAATTAAAAAACAGGTTAGAACTAGTAAAGAGGCAGCAAAAGAAGATACCTTACTAGAAAAAATTGAAGAAAAGCTAGAGAAAGGCCTTTCAGTTAGATCAATATCTTTGAGTGAAGAAGATAATTTAATAATTAAGCAACTAGGCTTCCTTACTGCTAAACCAATTATTTACGCAACAAATTTGAATGAAAATGACTTAGCTGAAGGTAATGATTTCTCATCAAAAGTTCGGAGTTTTGCAAGCAATGAAAATGCAGAATGTATAAAAATATCAGCGCAAGTCGAATCTGAATTAATAGAGTTAGAACCAGAAGATAAAAAAGACTACCTTATTGGTTTAGGAGTAGAAGAAGGGGGATTAAGTTCTTTAATTAGATCAACCTATAAATTACTGGGATTAAAAACTTATTTCACTACAGGACAAAAGGAAACAAAAGCATGGACCATAATAGATGGGATGACTGCGCCACAAGCAGCAGGAGTTATTCATACGGATTTTGAAAAAGGTTTTATTAGAGCTCAAACCATTTCATATCAAAATTTAATTGATTCTGGTTCAATTGCCAATGCAAAAACTAAAGGTTTATTGAGAAGTGAAGGCAAGGAATATGTTGTAAACGAAGGTGATGTAATGGAGTTCTTATTTAATGTTTAGTTAGTCACTTAAGGCTTACTATTTTGCTTGTTGAATTTAAATTCAAAAAATGAAATTAATAAAATTAAGATACACCCTATGCAACTTCCTATTAACCCAAAAACAATAGTTGTAAAGCCATCATCGTAGCCATATTGTAATTGTGGTAAGTGAGGGGGTATTGGCATTATTTTTCAACAGAATTTTCAATATCTTCAAGTAAATGTTTAGTTGATCTACTAAATCCATTAGTTTTTAAATAGTTTTGAGCCTCTCTAAATTTTTCAGCTACTCTTTTTGCGTAAGGAGTATTCATGGAATTTTGAGTCATGTTGAAAATGCGACTATCTTTATAATCTTATTTGAGTGAACCCTTGCTTAGTATTCAAAAATACAAGAATATAAAAATAGGATTATTTACTTACTAAAAATTGATTGTGAAAAGTTCATGATTCTCCAAAATAAAGTTTTTTCAAATTAGAAAAATTGAAAATGACTAATATATTATTAATTCTTTTTTTTGTACTTTTATTTTTATTACTTTTTTATTCAAATCGAAAGAAAAGATTAGCCAAAAAAAGAACAATTATTCCAACTTATGCCCCTTTCTTAAAAGAACAAGAATTTAATCCTGATATAAGTACTGATAGTTGGGATTTACACAAACTTAGATTAGATAAATTTAAGAGATCACAATATAAGGGATTAACTTTCTTTGTAAGTTCAGAAAATAAAATTTACTACCTTTCTGAAGAAGGGGATAAAGTTTATTGCTAACAGGTGAAATAAATTTTATAAATAGAAAAAGCCGTTAGAAATTAATAACATTAATGAAGTATCTATTTTTACTATCAGAAAAGTTCTACAGGTTAGTGGAATGGGAGTGGAATACCTTAAAAAATCTAAGGAGAACAAAAAGAAAGAATTTTTTTCTGAGAGGATCATTTGCTTTATTTAGTTTATTCTCTCTTCTTTTTTTAATATTTTCGCCTCCTATCGCTTTTGGAATTTTATTTGGAGAGGGATTAAAATTTAGTATTTTTTTTATTTGGATATGGATTTTAAATTTAAAGTTTTTTTGAAAAATGCGTAATAAATCTCCCAAGATTATTTAAAATAAAAGATATAAAAATTTACCATATGCCAAAAATATTCAAACAAAATAAATTTGCTTTGTTGGGAGCAAATATATTAATAATTTTGCTATGGGTATCTATAACTCCTTTTTTGATAAATTTTTTTCAAAGTGAGAATGCCCCATTTTACATATATAAAATTTCTTTTTTAATTAGATTTCTCCCCCCTATTTGGGTTACATGGTTCCTATGGATAAAAAGAGGTGGTTTGAAAAGATAAATAACAAAAGCATTTTTTCGCATTTACTATAAAAAAAAATCAGTTAAGATCTGTAAGCTTACTTGAAATTTTCATGTAAGAATTAGGTAATTGAGAGATTGTTTTTAGCTAAGAAACAATCTCTTTTTTTTATTTTTTCTCATAAAAAAAGTGTCTGTCAGTATCCCTATTGACAAACACTCATGACGATCAATTTTATTTAAACAGGTAGTCTGTTATCAATTTCTACCACTCCAGAATCCATAAGACGTCCAATTTTAATAACTAAAGCCATATCTAACCTTGAAAATTCGGATTGATTTTTAGTTATCCAATCAAGTTCAGAAAGAGTTATGACTCCTAGAGTATTTACTTTGAGAAAAAGTAAGCCTAAATTCATTTTAAAAAATTCCTGGGATAATCCAGCCGAATAAGCCATAATTTACAACTAATGCAAATAAGCCCATCATTGCCATTCTTCCATTAGTCCTCTCAGCGTTTTGCCAATAATTTGTTTTTGAATTTTCCATTATTATTTATGTTTAAGGTTTATTAAATAGTAATTTTTAAACGAAACCAGGAATTATTTGACCTGTTGTTAGATATGCTCCAACAGCAGCAATTAATCCAAGCATTGCGAATCTACCGTTCAGTGTTTCAGCAACAACTTTTTCTTTTTCGATTGTTTTGACTTTTGTGTTTGTGTTTTTCATTTGATTAGAAGAATAGTTTAAATTTTCGTTTTGAAATTGTTTTGTTAGATAAGCAATGAGGATGGCTGTAAAGAATACAATTACTGCTAAGAAACCTGAAAGTGGACTCATTAAAAAATGCCAGGAATAATTTGTCCGGTTGAAACGTAAGCACCTACCAACGCAACAAGCCCAATCATCGCCCAACGACCATTAACTTTTTCTGCATTTTGTGGATAGCTGTCGTAAGAAACAGACTCATCTATGTAAGGACGTGTCTCAGTAGGAAACATATTCTGCCTACCGCCTGATTCAGTAGTAACGTTTGAATTAGCCATTAAAATTGTGTAATTGTTAATTAATGTAACACTACTATTAATAAATGTAAAGTAATAGGTCAAAAATAAATTATTTCCAAGACATATGCCACATAAATGTAGCAATAATGTTGCATATTCAATTATATAGTTGATCTTTGTGTATTTTTCTAAGTGGAAGACCTATCCGGAATGGTATTAGAGCTCTGTCCAACCTTTTTGGAGAAGTCGCCCCCCCCAATTTTTCATGAATGTTTAAATAACTTTTAGAATAATGTTGTTAACAAAGAAGCATTATTTATCAAATGCAGCCTGGTACTTTTGATTTGTTGA
>QCLY01000020.1 GCA_003214195.1 Prochlorococcus sp. AG-418-G23 | reverse complement strand
AGTATGTAATGGATGAGTTTGTTCGTTACTCATAGATAAATCCTGAATCATTTATAAAATTAGCTCACATATTTAAAAATGAAACATTATCTTAATCATATCGGCAAAATTAAATGAGAAATCTAAAATTTAAAGTTATAACAAAATACCTCAAACCATACAAAAAAGAATTTATATATGGAGCTATTGCTCTATTAGTAGTAAATATATTAAGTGTTGTAATTCCTCTAGAAGTAAAAAATATAATTGATCAATTACAGAATGGGTTCTCATCAGAATTTGTAATTTCTAAATCAATGTTGCTGATCTTATTAGCAACTTGTATGGGTTTGATCAGATTATTTTCTAGACAAATTGTCTTTGGGATAGGTAGAAAAGTTGAGGTAAATCTTCGTCAGAAACTTTTTGATCATTTGCTTATTCAAGATCCAGAATGGATACAAAAAAAAGGGAGTGGTGACATTATTAGCAGAGCTACAAGCGATATTGAAAACATTAGAAGACTTTTAGGCTTTACGGTCTTAAGTTTATGCAACATTGTCTTAGCTTATTCATTTACTATTCCATCGATGTTTTCAATTAATAAAGTATTAACTATATCTGCATTGATGATATTCCCATTGATTCTAGGGATTGTAAGTTTATTTGGAGGCAGAATGGTAAAGCAAAGAAAAATTCAACAAGAATCATTATCTAAACTTAGTGATCTAATTCAAGAAGATCTTTCTGGAATAAGCGCTATCAAAATTTATGCGCAGGAGAATGCTGAAAAGAATGAATTTAATATTTATAATGATGCTTATCGAAATTCTGCAATAAAACTTGCAAGAACAGCAAGTACCTTATTCCCTTTGTTGCAAGGCATTTCATCAATATCATTATTGATTTTATTAGGTTTTGGAACAATACAAATAGAGAGTGGGTTTATTACGATAGGTGGTTTAGTAGCATTAATCCTTTACGTAGAAAGACTTGTCTTTCCAACAGCTCTATTGGGTTTTACATTAAATACTTTCCAACTCGGTCAAGTAAGTTTAGATCGTGTAGAAGAAATATTTCAGAACAAGCCTAATATTGTAGATGGAGAAAACACAAGATTTTTAAAGAGAAAAATAAATGGTTTACTAGAAGCAAGAAACTTAACTATAAAATATCCAGATTCAAAAATTAATTCATTAAATGGTCTAAATTTCAAAATTTACCCAGGAGAACTCATTGCAATAGTAGGACCGGTAGGCTGTGGCAAAACAACATTAGCAAAGTCTCTTGGAAGAACTATTGAAATTCCAGGCGGTCAACTGTTTTTAGATGAAATCGATATAAAAACAATTAAATTGAAAGATCTAAGAAAAAATATTGCCATCGTTCCACAAGAAGCATTTTTATTTACATCTACAATTTCAGAGAACTTACGTTTTGGAGAACCGAAAGCATCCAATATGTTAGTCAATGAATACGCTACAAAAGCAGGATTAATTGATGATATCAATACGTTTCCACAAAAATTCAAAACTATTGTTGGAGAAAGAGGGATTACACTAAGTGGTGGACAAAGACAAAGAACTGCTCTAGGAAGAGCCTTGATTGTAGATTCTCCTATTGTCGTTCTTGATGATGCTTTAGCAAGTGTAGACAATAAAACAGCAGCAAAAATAATAACCCAAATAAGAGAAAACAATAATAAAACAATTTTAATGATTAGTCACCAACTATCTGTAGCTGCAACATGTGATAGGGTTTTGGTGATGGACAAAGGGAAAGTAGTGCAAAAGGGTAATCATAAAGATTTAGTAAAAGAAGAAGGACTTTATAAGCAACTATGGGAAAGAGAATTAGCTACGAACAGTATTAAGAACTAAAAAATATTTTATTAACCTAAGATGATTAAAATTTAAATTATGTTTGAATTTCTTAAAAACATTATGAATAATGAAAAATCAGTTTTAACTAATGATACTTATCCAGTTCATAGAATATTAAAAACAGATATTAAAAAGGAGCCTAATGCCGATGAAGATGAAATAATTTTCGGGTGTGGTTGTTTCTGGGGAGCAGAAAAATGTTTTTGGAAACTTCCAGGAGTTATAACAACTTCAGTTGGGTATGCTGGAGGGAAAAAAAAAGATCCAACATATTACGAAGTATGTTCTGGATTAACTGGCCATTCCGAAGTTGTAAGGGTTATATGGAATAAAAACAAGATAGATATAAGTGATTTATTAAAAATGTTTTGGGAATGTCATGACCCTACACAAAAAAATAGACAAGGAAATGATATCGGGACTCAATATAGGTCAGCAATCTACTATAAAAACGAAAAAAATAAAAAAATTATCTTAGCCAGTAAAGATCAATATCAGAAAGAACTAAATATCAAAAATCTCGGTTTAATTGAAACAGAAATAAAAATGATTGATATTTATTATTATGCAGAAAATTACCATCAACAATATCTTGCTTCAGCAGGCAGCAGGCAGTATTGTTCTGCTTCTCCTACAAAAGTCAAGTTAGGAGTATTTAATGGATCTAACTACAAACTAAACAAGAATATTTGGGAGGAATTTAATTGGGAAATTGATAAATGTGTATTGAGATCTGATAACAATCCTATAAAGAACGACATTTAAAACCAACTTATATTTATAGTAAGGAAACGGGGCGTAGCGCAGTTTGGTAGCGCACCACTTTGGGGTAGTGGGGGTCGTGGGTTCAAATCCCGCCGTTCCGATCACTTATCGTCATTATTTATTAGAGATTTGTATAGTTTATATGAGCTTATACCAACAGCTATGAAAGTAAAAGATGAAAAAAAAGCTAAAACTAATATAGTCAGGTTCGAAACTTCTACTTCACCTAATTGAAAAGATATAAAAATATTCATAAAGCATTTTTTTAAACCATAACATAATTAAAAAATTTTTTTTAAGAAGAATTATAAATTCAGAAGAATAACTACACCAAAAAAAACACGATAAATAATAAATAACTTGAAACCATTTGAAGAATAATACTTTAATAAGAAATCTATAGCTAATAAAGAAGATAAAAATGTAGTAGTAAGGCCAACAATTAAAGGGAGAAATCTAAACGTAGAAAATTCATTAAAAGAAGTAAATAATTCAACTGTAGCTGATAGAAAGATGGCAGGAATACCTAAAAGAAAAGAAAACTTTGCTGCATCACTTCTTTGCCAACCTGATAATAGTGCGGAAGAAATAGTAACACCAGATCTCGAAACACCAGGAATAATAGCAAAGGCTTGAGAAAAACCTATTAAAAAACTATCTGAATATTTATGATTATTTAAATTTATAGATCCTTTTTTTGCACTGTCAGCTATAAACATGAAAAAGGCCATAAGAAAAGAGACTAATGCTATTGATATATTTGATCGAAAAAAATTATCAAAAAAATGAGGGATAAATAATTTTATAGTTCCACCTAGCAAAATAATTGGAATAGTACCAATCAAAATTGACCCAAATATCCTTTTCCTTTTATTTAAAAAATTCTGAAAAGTTTTTTTTGAAGAGTAGCTTCTTAATTTAAAAATATCATTCCTAAAATACCAAATTAAAGCAAAAACACTCCCAAGCTGAATAATTGCAGATAAAGTGCGGCCTGGATCATCGATCCCCAAAAAAAGGGATATTATTTTTAAATGAGCTGTACTACTTACAGGAATAAATTCTGTTAAACCCTGAATTAATCCGTAAACAATAAACTTTAAATATTCCAAAAAACGTCAAAATTACTTAATTAATTAATAGCAATTTAGAAAATACAATTTACATTTAATAAGAAAAAGCTAATATATTTAAATGAAAAAAAAATCTTCTTTAGTTCTAATATATCTTTTATCTTTATTCTATTTTAATGGTTCTGTAAAGTCTGATTATTGGTTAATAATTGGAACTTATAGACAAGGTCCAGGAAGTAGACCAGAAGTGAGTGGAATAACTAGTCCCTCGTTACATTCTATACCCATGAGGGATTTTGAAACCTGTAAAGAGGCAGGTGAAAAAATTTCAAATGAAATTTATAAACCAGTTTGGCAATTTGATAGTAAATGGACTTGTGTATTTAGCGGTAAAGAAAACTAAATTCACCTTTTAACATCGTGAGCACAACCATCTCCTTTATAATTTTCACTTTCGTAAAAATCATTTTTTGTTCCAAAGTAAATAGTTAATAAAACGAAAGGTAAACTTAATACAAATAATATAGTTGTTAAGTCCATACATAAATAATTGAATTAATGTGGCCAAAAATTAGTTTAACCATTAGTAAATAAAAATTAAATTTAATAATCTGTAGGGCCTTTTATTCCTAGATAAAAGAATGCTCCTAATCCGAGCAAGAGTAAAACACCCGCAACAGCTGCGGACGGGACAAATCCACCTATTGCAAATGAAGAAAAATGATACATCTATTTGAACTAAGCTAGTTTGATAATATCAATAAAAAATGAGTATTAGTAAAAAATTTTGACTCGCAGACAATTAAATATTAGAAATATTAAGCCACTAAAGTTGAATCTTCATTATCAGATGAGATTCTAATTCTCTCCTCTAGCTTAGGGCCATATAATTCATTTCCCCAGATTTCTACTCTTGAATCCTTTGGGGCCATAAAAGTAAGAATATCGGTTGGGAATAATACTCTCTCTAAAAAAAAGTTTGAGGGTCCTATACATCTCAGCACGACCATTCTATTACCTTCATTTTTGTAAGAAAACTCAATCATCCCTTGAAGAACAAATAATAACTATTAAACAGTATTTAGATCCACAAAAAATGTATAAAAAACAACTGAAAAAAAATATTTTTAGAAAATATTAAAAATTCAATCCCGTCTTAACTAATCTTCTATTATGGTCAATTAACAACAATGCATAAGAGTTAATATCATCAAAACTTTCATGCGGTAAAGAAACATTAAGCATTCTCAAGAAATTTGATAATTTATCATCTTGAAGGGCATTCCCTCTCTGCAAAAACATTTCTTTTTCTTGATTAGACTTCCATATATTCATATATTCAAATTTCAAAGGTTTTAAGTGCCAAATATTATCTATCAAACCCCAAACACCTAAATATTCTCTAAGATTCTTTTGGATTTTTAATCTATAAAAAGATTCATGATAACTAACATCTATTGAATTTTTATATTCATAACCAACATCAATAGAGTAAGGTTCAATCCCCAAAAACCATCCCTCAATAATTAATAAATCAGGATACTCTTTTCTCCAATGAGATCGATCTCCTAATCCATTTCTTAAAGATTTATCGAAAACAGGTACATTTAATTCTCCATTTATCTTCCAATTTAATAATTTCTGATACATCAAATTTACTGAGTGACTGCCAGGAAAACCTCTTGAGACATCCCAGGGGTTATCCTTAATTGCTAATTTCATTTCATCTGAGGGGAGATAAAAATCATCAATTGAAATAACAGCTATTTTGAAATTTAATTTTAATGATATTGATTCAAGCCATTTACCTAAAGTTGTTTTGCCTGTTCCAGGTAGAGCAGAGATCCCAATAATTTTTCGATCTGAAGAAGTATTTTGAAAATTATAAGCTTGAGATAAAAGAGGTAAAGCTAAGCCCCAAATCCAATCATCATTTACATTATTATTCCAATATTGATTAATGGATAGCATATTTTTTTTATCATTCCAAAAATTGAACCAATCATCCAATGAATCCCAACCAAGATCGATAATCAATTTTTCAAATTTATCAAGAGGAAAATTAATATCTAAATTTTTCACGTTACTAAATTAGTTCAAGCTTATTTATTAATTTAGTAATTTCATTTTTCCAACCATATCCATTTGGTTCAGAAGCTAAAATATACTCTAAATCTTTTAATTGATCAAGTAAATCTAAATTAGGTCCAGTTATTCCAGGAATAACAACCCTTATATCAGAGTTTAAAAGAAGTGGCATATCATTTGGAGAATCGCCCAAACCTATAATTTTAATATTTGGAATATTTGCGTATTTTTTAAGGGCATTTATTGCTTTTCCTTTATTAGAGTTTATAGATAGTAAATGACTCATTCTATTTCCCTTAAAAATATCTACTTTAAATTTTTTGCAAGACATCTTAATTTTCTCTTCTAAAAAATTTGGGGGATTTAAAAAAGGCATACTCCAATGTCTATCTCGCATTAAATCCAATGAATTACCTTTTAAGCCTGTAAGATTTGTTGCATCTTTATCAGAGAGATTATTAAGAGGGATAAGTTTATAATCAATTTCTTTAGAAATAAAATTTAAGATCTCTTCAAGTAATTCGTATTTTTCACCAAGAATAATTTTTCCATTAACTTTTTTAAGAGATTCACCATAAATTGCCCCACCATTTTCAACAATATAGGGATCAGTAATATTAAGCTCTTTCCTAATAACTTTCACTTCAGATGCTGTCTTACTTGTACAAAGAATTACAGGTATAGATAATTTTTTTAATGTTTTTATGGTTTCTATAGCAGGTGTTAAATCATACGAGTGATCCATTAAAGTACCATCTACATCACTTACGACCCAAAGATAAGAATTTTCAATCATTTTATAATGAACCAAGCCATAAAACTTGAAAAGGATCAAGACTAATATTTTTCCAGTTATATTTATTAGATGTTAAAAAATCCCGCATATTAAAATTATTATTTATTAATTCTGGGAGATCATTATCATTCAATTGATAATTAATTTTATTTTCAGTCATATTATGAATTGCAAAAACAGATTCTGGACCTTTATCTCTTTTAATTACAACAATATCACTTCTACCTTTAGACAAACATTTCATTTCAGAACAAGGGTGGAATTGCTTTGATTGCGCCCTTACATCCATGGCTTTACGCAAATATTTTAAGTTTTTATTGGCATTAGATTCTGGATTATTAAAAATAGATAAAAGATTTTCAAATTTAAATTTTTCTCTATTAAGGTCTCTTCTCTGACCTGTCATAGAAAAACTTTTGATATCATTTTCTGATGCAAGTAATGCTGGCAAATAAAAAGCGGGGACACCTTTAAGAGCCATAACTAATAATTGAGTCAATATAAATCTCTCAAACTGAAATCGATGGTTATCTCTACTCGAGTCTTCCATTGCACTCCACCAACTAATATTTAATTCATATGGTTTATCTTCACCATTTGATAATCTTCTATGACTTACTAGTCCCCCTCTTTTCTCACAATTAATTAATAAATCTTTAATCCTTTGCTCATTCATTAGACCTTCAAGAGCTCTTAACCCAACGCCATCATGTGATGCAGTAAAATTAAAAAGAGTAGTATTTTTTGGTAAAATTGGCCAATCGGAAATCCATGAGTTTAAAATATCAGCCCTTGAAGTAATAATTGCCTCAAGGAGAAGAGGAGGCAATGGGAAATTATATGCCATATGGGCCTCATCATCTGGAATAAGGTAAGATAAATTTTCCTTCTGAGGAACATTAGTTTCAGTTATTAAAACTCCATCCTCTTTAAGGTTATTTAATAGAATTCTTAAAACTTTTACAATTGAATGTGCTTTAGGTAAATGTAAGCATGTAGTTCCTGATTCCTTCCAAATAAAACCTACAGCATCAAGCCTTAACCATTTAATCCCATTAGACAAATAATTAATAATTAAATTTAAGAACTCAAAGGTAATTTTTGGGTTATGCCAGTTCAAATCAATTTGATCTGGGCCAAAAGTTGTCCAAACATGTTTTGGACCATCTTCAGTATTTACTTGAGAAAACAAGGAAGAACTTCTTGGTCTTACAACATTTGACCAGTCAAGAGTTTGATTGGGTGAGAAAACATTAGACATTCCTGGTTCTTGAGATTTAATAAATTGTTGAACCCATATGTGAGATGATGAAACATGGTTTAACACTAAATCAGCCATCAATACATGATTTTTTGAAATACTTTTAAGATCATCCCAACCACCAAATTTTTCTTCTAGAGAATCATAACTAGAAACAGCAAAACCTCCATCACTTGTAGATTTCAAAAAGGGAAGAATATGTACAACTTTTGAAAGACTGCCAAAATGTTTACTTAATAAATCTCGAAGGGTAATCAATGTTGCCTCTCCATTCTTATAAATACTATCTGCATAAGTTATTAAAACCGAGTGAGATTCATTCCACTTTTCTTTATCGCTAATTTCTTCATAAGAAGATTTCTCTGAGAAATCATCTAAAGTCTGTAATAATTGATTTGAAATAAAATTTATTTCTTCTGTAGTATTATTTGAATAAATTGTTTTCAACAATTCATGAAGTTTTAATCTATCTAATTTTTTCTCTGACTCAATTTGCTTCACTTTGAAAAAATTATTGAAGTATATACACTATTCTGCACATCAATTTGAAAATGGACTTTCAACAAGGCTTAATCACAACAATACATGAATACGGAGTAACTAGCGATTTACTTAAAGAATTAAACAAAAGTCTTAAAAAAAGATCAACTAGTATTTTAATACCCTGCTTATATGAAGAATTTAAACGACCAGCATTAAAAGATATTAGGGAAGTTTTAAAAAACCTAACGGGCTTAAACGAATTAGTTATTGCTCTTTCCGCAAAAACTATTGACCAAGTTAAAGCAGCAAAATCATTTTTTGACTCAATGCCATTCCCAGTTCATATTCAATGGACTAATTCTCCCTCTGTGATAGAGCTTTTAAAAAATCAAGAAAAAAATGGATTAGAACTTTTAGGGACTCCTGGTAAAGGATGGGCTGTTTGGCAGGGAATAGGTGTTGCTACTAGAAAATCAGAGGTTGTTGCTCTTTTTGATGCTGACATAAGAACTTTTAGTCCTTTGTATCCATCAAGAATGATACTTCCACTTCTCGATGAATCTTATGGAATATCCTACGTAAAAGCTTTTTATA
This sequence comes from Prochlorococcus sp. AG-418-G23, assembly GCA_003214195.1. GTDB lineage: Bacteria > Cyanobacteriota > Cyanobacteriia > PCC-6307 > Cyanobiaceae > Prochlorococcus_A. The sequence goes on along the minus strand of QCLY01000020.1, from coordinate 13,688 downwards.
GTAGATTATCTTTAGAAACGAATCAATTACAAGGAAGAGCAACAAGATTGTTTGTAGGTCCTTTACTAGCAAGTCTTGAGCAGTTAGTTGGAAAGGGGCCCTTTTTACAATATCTACAATCATTTAGATATCCATTAGCAGGAGAATTTGCTTTTACTAAAGACCTTGCTATGAATTTAAGAATACCTTGTGACTGGGGTTTAGAAATAGGTTTACTATCAGAGGTTTATAGAAACGTAAGAACCTCGAAAATAGCCCAAGTTGATCTTGGTTTGTTTGATCACAAACACAAAACTATTGGTGATTCCTCTAAAGAGGGATTGCAAAAAATGTGTACTGAAATACTTTCAAGTGTTTTAAGAGGACTTATGGAGCATCAGGCCGAGACCTTAACTAGCACTCAACTAGCAACATTAGAAGTTCTTTACAAAAGAGTGGGAGAAGATCGTGTAAAACAATTTGGATTAGATTCAGCAGTTAATCAACTTCCATACGATAGGCACGAAGAAGAACTATCAGTACAAAAATTTGCAAAACTGTTGAGGCCAGCTACTGAAGATTACTTAGCTTGCCCTACTACACAACAGTTACCAAGTTGGTCAAGAGTTCTTTCTTGTGAAAACAAATTGCAAGAGGATTTGGCCTTTGCGGGCACCCAAGAAATAAGAATAAGTGAAAAAGAATTAATTAAAAACTACTAAAGCAAATAGTACCTTTGAGCCATAGGAACTTCATTAAGAGGTTCACAAGTAAGAAGTTCACCATCAGAAAAAACTTCATAAGTTTGAGGATCAACTGAAATATTTGGTAGCTTATTATTAATTTTTAAGTGTGACTTATTAATATTTCTGGTATTTTCTACCGCAATGCAACCTTTACGTAAACCTAATTTTTTTTGAATATCTTGATCAATTGAAATTTTACTTAAGAAGGTAAAAGAACTATTAATTAAGGATTGGCCAAAATTTGCAAACATAGGTCTACCATGAACAGGACCTGGAGTGGGAATTGAAGCATTTGCATCTCCCATTTGGGACCAAGCTATGGAACCTCCTTTAACGACTAATTCAGGTTTAACTGCAAAAAAGGAAGGTTTCCACAATACTAAGTCTGCAATTTTTCCTTTTTCTATAGAACCAACATATTTATTGATACCGTGAGCTATTGCAGGATTAATTGTAACTTTAGAGATATATCTTTTTACTCTATAATTATCATTTCTATCAGAATCTTCTGATAGAGGTCCTCTTTGTAATTTCATTTTATGGGCAGTTTGAAAAGTTCTTGTTATTACTTCACCCACTCTTCCCATAGCTTGCGAGTCGCTTGCAATTATTGAAAAGGCACCTATATCATGCAGGATATCCTCAGCGGCAATAGTCTCTCTTCTGATCCTTGATTCAGCAAACGCAATATCCTCTGGAATCTTAGAATCTAAATGATGACAGACCATTAGCATATCAAGATGTTCCTCTAATGTATTTCTCGTATAAGGTCTTGTTGGATTGGTACTACTTGGAAGAACATTTTTTTCTCCACAAATTTTAATAATATCTGGTGCATGACCTCCACCTGCTCCTTCTGTATGAAAAGTATGAATAGTTCTTCCATCAATAGCCTTGATGGTATCTTCAACAAAGCCTGCCTCATTTAAGGTGTCAGTGTGAATGCAAACTTGGATATCAAAGTTGTCTGCGACATTAAGACATGAATTTATGGTAGATGGAGTTGTACCCCAGTCCTCATGAAGCTTCAATCCGCAAGCCCCAGCTTCAACTTGATCAATAAGATTTTTCTGGTTTGTTGAATTTCCTTTACCAAAAAAACCTAAATTCATTGGGAATGCATCCGCAGATTGAAGCATTCGAGAAATATGAAAAGAACCTGGTGTACAGGTAGTGGCATTTGTTCCAGTAGCAGGACCAGTTCCACCCCCCAACATAGTTGTAATCCCGGAGGCAAGTGCTGTTTCAATCTGTTGGGGACAGATAAAGTGTATATGAGTATCTATTGATCCTGCAGTTAGAATATGTCCTTCTCCTGCAATTACTTCTGTTGAGGCCCCAATAACAATATTGACTTTATCTTGGATATCTGGATTACCAGCCTTACCAATTTCAAAAATCTTACCGTCTTTTAATCCTACATCCGCCTTAATTATTCCCCACCAATCAACAATCAAAGCATTAGTTATTACTGTATCTACGGCCCCATCTTTTCTTGTTACTTGGGACTGTCCCATCCCATCTCGAATAACTTTACCGCCTCCGAATTTAACTTCATCTCCATAAGTAGTAAAATCCTTCTCAACTTCTATAAATAGTTCGGTATCCGCAAGTCTTACTCTATCCCCGGTAGTGGGTCCATAAGTCTGCGCATAAGTTTTTCTGTCAATTTTATAGGACATAATTTTAAGAATCTAAAGAACCGTTAATTAAAGAATTGAAACCATATACATTTCTTAAACCTGAATATGGAACCAATTTGACGTCTGTTGTGTCTCCTGGTTCAAATCTAATTGCAGTACCTGCAGGAATATCAAGACGGGTACCAATTGTTAATTCACGATCAAAAATTAATGCATTATTAGCTTCAAAAAAATGATAATGTGATCCAACCTGCACAGGTCTGTCTCCGGAATTCGAAACAGTAACTGTTATAACTTCCTTATCAGAATTTAGTTCAATTTCTCCTGGTTCTGGAATTATTTCACCAGGTATTAAATTACTCATAATTAATTAATCGGGTTGTGAATCGTAACTAATTTTGTCCCATCAGGAAAAACAGCCTCTATTTGAACTTCATCAACCATTTCAGAAATGCCCTCCATAACTTGTGATTTTGAAAGCCAAGTAGTTCCTTCAGACATTAATTGACTTACACTTTTCCCATCTCTAGCTCCCTCAAGAACCTGAAAACTTAAAAAAGCAATTGTTTCAGGATAATTTAGTTTCAGGCCTCGATTAAGTCTTCTTTCAGCTAATAGCGCAGCTGAAAATATTAACAATTTATCTTTTTCTTGAGGTGAAAGATGCATAATAAAAAATTAATCTATTAAATCTTAAAAAATGTTCTAAATGAACATAATTAATAATTCATAGAATCTTGCAAAGGCCATACACCCTGATATTTTGGCTCACAAAATCCACAAACATACCTAATTTGTTTCCAAATACAAAAAAAACACTTCCTAGCATCTTGGGAAGAACTTCCTAGAAATCTTACAGATATTCCATTTTCAAGAATTCCAATAGATAAACTATTATCACTTTTTTTAAAAATCATTTTTATATTTCCTACTAGTTCCTTAATTTTTAGTTTGGGAAAATCTTTTTCGCATATCCAAATTAACGATCCAAAAACAGGCTTATAATCCATGCCTGACAAAGATTCATAATTTGTTTTAGATAATTCAATTTGATCTACATATTCCCAATCATCAAAAATATCATTATTTCTAATAATTTCTAATTTGGATCTAAAAATTCCTTTTTCAATAGACTCACCAGAAGAAGATCTTCCAAGTCTTACTAAATCAGTAAATAAAAAACTTGATGTTTCAGAAATGGATACTTTAAAAATTTGATCGTATAAACCATTTGCAAAAATGATTGTTTCTTGAGGAAGAAATTCCAAATGAGAATTATCAAGAATGTTAATAAGATTTTTTTGCTTTGAAAAAATCCCCTCTGGATTAATTTTAGATCTTCCAACTGATCCATATACTTTTTGTGCTGAAGAAGTAGTCAATAAAACCTTAGAGTTCTTTTGAAGATTTATTTCAAACTCCAGTAAATCCCCTCCAACTAGTCCTCCCGCAGTATGAAGAATGGGCAAAATGCATCTTCCCTCTTCATCATGAGTATACTTCAATAATTTATAAGGAGAAGTTGATTTAGATTTAAAGATTGTTTTATCTACATTCCCATAACTTGATTTATTATTAAAAAAATCTAAGAAACAATTACCTTTCCATGATGCCTTAATCATAAATTGTTTCCTTTAATTACTAAATTAAAGTAACTAAAAATTTTCATAATGAGAATAAATCAACAAATTGTTGTAACTGATTGGATTAAGGAAAAACCTAGAAAAGGTTCTTTCTTAAAACTCACTTTAAGTTCTGATGAAAGGAGAATTTTAAGAGGTAAACGATTAACGGATTGTGAACAAGAAATAATTTTTCAATTACCTAGAAAGAGAAAATTAAATGATGGAGATATACTTTCAACTAATGTTTCAAATTTATATATAGATATTATTGCCAAAAAAGAAAATTTAATTGAAGTTAGTTCAAACTCTAAAATTGAACTTATTAAAACTGCATATCATCTAGGAAATAGGCATGTAGAAGTAGAAATTGAGGAAAACATTATTCTGACAAAAAGTGATTACGTTATAGAAGATATGCTTAAAAATTTTAATGTTGATTTAGCAATTACTAAGAAAAAATTTTTTCCTGAAACCGGGGCTCATAATCATGAATAAAAGTCATTTATTAAAATATTTATTAATAAGTCCTAATTTACCAGTTGGTGGATTTTGTTATTCAGAGGGATTTGAAAGCTTTTTTGATAGTAAAAAGATAAATGAACCTGCATGTGTAAAGAGTCTTATTATTTCAGAATTAAAAATAGGTCAGATTAAATTGGATGCAAAAATCTTAGTGGAGTTTTTTGATATTTTTAATGATATAAAAAACGGAAAAAGTTTAAAAAGTAATATTAAAAAGATATTAAGTTTAGATAAATGGATCCTCTCAACAAAGGACTCTCTTGAAATAAGAGAACAACATAATCAAATGTCGAATTCTCTTTTTGATTTAACCAAAGAATTTGGATTTGAATATCTCTATAAAAAAAATACAAAAAGCTCTTGGCCACTAGCCTGGAGTTGGGCTTGTTATTGTTTTGAAATATCGAGATCGGAAATGGTAGAAAATTTTCTATATTCATGGGTTGCTAATCAACTAAGTGCAACTCAAAGACTTATTCCAATTGGAGCTACAAAAGCACAATTAATTCAGAGAGATTTATTAGAAGTAATATCCGAAGTTTCTAAGGAAATTATGGACAAAGATATTGATGACATCTATTTTGGCAATATAGGTTTAGCTATGTCACAACAAAATCACAATGACCTTTATACAAAACTTTTTAGAAATTAATTTATGAGCAGTAAATTGCGAGTAGGAGTTGCAGGACCTGTAGGTTCAGGGAAAACTGCTTTATTAGAGACTCTTTGTTTAAGTCTTAAAAAAAATTATGAAATAGCTGTAGTAACAAACGATATCTATACGAAAGAAGATGCTAACTTTCTTATAAATAAAAAAGTTTTAGAAGAAGGAAGGATTATGGGTGTTGAAACAGGCGGATGTCCTCATACAGCAATAAGAGAGGATTGCTCATTGAATAAAAATGCAGTAATTGATTTAGAAAAAAGATATGATCCTTTAGATTTTATATTTGTAGAAAGTGGCGGCGATAATTTAGCCGCTAGTTTTAGTCCAGAACTTGTAGATTTATCAATTTACGTTATTGATGTATCTGCAGGAGACAAAATCCCAAGGAAAGGTGGGCCTGGAATAACAAGATCAGATTTATTGTTGATTAATAAAATTGATTTAGCAGATATGGTTGGTGCAGATTTGAAAATAATGAAAAGAGATGCGCAGTTAATGAGAAAAGGAAAACCTTGGCTTTTTACCAACCTTAGTACAGGCAAAGGAGTTGAGGAAGTAACGCGATTTTTAGAATCTCAGATACCTAAACATCTAAGCTAGTTTATATTATTTAGATTTATATTGGATTCAACAAAAAGTTACGACTGATACAAAACTAATCCTCACTCGTTAATAACTTTTACTTTATCCCCTTAATGAGGGTCAATTACCTAATTTATCCTAATTCATGAGAATTTCAAGGCGTATTTTGGCAGGTTTAGCTACTGCCTCACTTGCAGTCACAGCAACTTCGTGTGGTGGAGGTGGAACCTCTGGAAGTTTCGATGACACTGTAACAGTTGGTATTTTGCATTCGTTATCCGGAACAATGGCTATTTCAGAATCAACTCTAGTTGATACAGAAATAATGGCTATTGAGGAAATAAATGCTGCCGGCGGTGTTACTGTTGACGGCAAAAGCTACAAAATTGAATACATAGTTGAAGATGGGGCCTCTGACTGGCCGACATTTGCTGAAAAGTCAAAAAAACTCATAGACCAAGACCAAGTTCCTGTTGTATTTGGTGGTTGGACATCTGCAAGTAGAAAGGCAATGCTACCAGTCTACGAATCAAAAGATGCATTCCTCTACTATCCTATTCAGTACGAGGCTCAGGAATGTTCTAACAACATTTTCTATACAGGAGCTACACCAAACCAACAATCAGAACCTGCTACAGATTTCATGTATAAGCGTTCACCCGCAAAAGGTGGAGATTTCTTCCTCGTAGGTTCAGATTATGTTTTTCCCAGAACTTCTAACACAATTACAAAAGCTCAGGTAAAACAGTTGGGGGGAAAAGTTGTTGGAGAAGATTACCTTCCATTAGGAAATACTGAAGTTGCTCCAATTATCTCAAAAATCAAAAAAGCATTGCCTAAGGGTGGAATTATCATTAACACACTCAACGGTGACCAAAACGTTGCATTCTTCAAACAGATTCAAGACGCAGGAATTACTCCTTCAAATGGTTACTACGTAATGAATTATTCGATTGCTGAGGAAGAAATTAGTACAATCGGGCCTGAGTTCCTTGAAGGTCACTATGGTGCATGGAACTACATGATGTCAATTGATACACCAGCATCTAAAAAATTTGCTAAAAATTTCAAGAAAAGATGGGGTTCTGATCGTGTCGTAGCTGACCCTCAAGAATCAGCTTATAACATGGTTTACTTATGGAAACAGGCAGTTGAAGAAGCTGGAACATTCGATGACAATGTTGTTAGAGAAGCCTTGGTTGGACAAAAGTTTGACGCTCCACAAGGACCTGTTGAAGTTATGCCTAATCACCACTTATCTCAAACAGTAAGAATTGGAGAGATTAATGCAAAAGGTGAATTTACAATCCTAGAAGAAACCGGAGTTGTACTTCCTCAAGCATGGAATCAAAAGCATCCAAGTTCAAAAGGATTTGCATGTGATTGGACAGATCCTAAAAAGGGAGAAAAGTATAGGCTTTAATATAAATAAACTTTTACTTCAAAACAAAAGGAGGTTAACACCTCCTTTTATTTTATATAATCAAAAATTTTCTTTTCTAAATTGGAGTTACTTCTCGATAGTCTTTTTAATGGCGTTGCAATCGGATCTGTACTACTTGTTGCAGCATTAGGTCTTGCAATTGTTTTTGGTCTTATGGGCGTAATAAATCTTGCCCATGGAGAACTTATGATGCTTGGGGCTTATACAACATATGTTACGCAATTAATTTTCAAATTACCCATATTTAAACCCTTCTACAATTCATACATAATAGTTTCAATTTTCCTTGCTTTTATTGTAAGTGGAGTAGTAGGAATTCTTCTAGAAAAAACGATAATAAGAAAGCTTTATGGAAGTCCATTAGAAACCCTTTTAGCCACATGGGGTGTTAGCTTAATTCTTCAACAATTCGTTAGAAGCGTCCCTTTAGCTTACGGAACTGGACTAGTTGTAAGTCTAATAATTGGTTTGTTTTTACCAGCATCATTCCCATCAAAAATAAAAGAATCAATAAATTTTAAATATTTTAAATTTAGTTCATGGATATTTGCCGCTTTAACTGGAGTTTTAACAGGCAGCATAATCTCATCCTCTATTAGCAAACTCAGTAGAGCAAGTGCTAGAAATGTTGATGTAACGGCACCCTCATGGATGAGAGGTCAAGTAGAAATTATTGGAACTGCATTTCCTAAAACAAGACTAATGATTATTATAATTACGCTGATATCCGTAATAGCAATAATATTATTTCTTAATCAAAGTGCTTGGGGAATGCGTATAAGAGCAGTTACACAGAACAGACAAATGAGCGATTGCCTTGGTATATCTACTGAAAAAGTTGATATAATAACCTTTGGGATAGGATCTGGATTAGCAGGAGTTGCAGGCGTAGCAGTATCACTATTAGGTTCTGTGGGACCAAATGTTGGGGGGAATTATATAGTTGGCTGTTTTATGGTCGTAGTGCTTGGAGGAGTAGGTAATTTATTAGGAACAGTACTTGCATCTTTTGGGATAGGAATAATGACAGATTTAATTGGAGCTGGGAGGCTTTTATCAATTTGGCCAAATATGCCTTTACCTCTCTCAAACACAATCAACTTTTTTGCAACAACAAGTATGGCAAGGGTAATGATATTTGCATTAATTGTTATTTTTTTACAATTTAAACCCACAGGTTTATTTCCTCAAAAAGGGAGAATGGTGGAAAGCTAATGTCCTTAAGTAAAATCAAATTTGATAAAAAAATAGTATTATCATTCTGGATAATATTAATAGCTCTAATTATTGCAGCACCAACTCTACTTCCTGTATTTAGACTAAATCTTCTTGGAAGATACTTATCATTATCCATCGTTGCTCTTGGTGTCGATCTTATTTGGGGTTACACGGGTTTATTAAGTCTTGGTCAAGGTATATTTTTTGCTCTTGGTGGATATTGTGCAGCAATGTATTTGCAAATAAACAGTTCTTCAGAATTTCCTAATAATATTCCTGAATTTTTTGCTTTATATGGTGTAGAAAAATTACCTTTTTTCTGGGAACCATTTAGATCTTCAGCTTTTACATTCTTCGCTATCTGGATTATACCCGCATTGGTTGCTGGTTTAATTGGATTCCTCGTATTCAGGAATAGAATCAAAGGGGTTTATTTTTCAATACTTACCCAAGCTTCTCTTCTTGTATTCTTTAATTTCTTTAATGGGCAACAAAAACTTATAAACGGAACAAATGGATTAAAAACAGATGTGACACAACTATTTGGTCAGATGGTGGGTTCTGATTCCTTGCAAAGAATATTCTTTTGGATAACCGCCATAATAGTAATAGCAGCATGGTTTTTTGCAAAGTGGGTAGTTAAAGGAAGATTTGGCAATATTCTTATAGGGATACGAGATGATGAACCAAGAGTTAGGTTTACAGGATATAACCCTGTGATATTCAAAACGATAATATTTTCTATTGCGGGAGGTCTGGCGGGGATTTCGGGAGCTTTATATACTGTTCAATCTGGAATAGTATCACCTCAATTTATGACAGTTCCCTTTTCTATAGAGATGGTTATATGGGTTGCCGTTGGAGGCAGAGGAACTTTATTGGGAGCGATTCTTGGAGCAGTTTTCATTAACTATGCAAAAAGTCTAGTAAGTGAAGCGTTACCTGCTAGTTGGATGTTTATTCAAGGAGGGTTATTTATTTTAGTTGTAACAGCTCTTCCAGAAGGGGTTTTAGGATGGATTCAAGGAGATGGTCCTAGGAATCTTCTTCAAAGATTTGGTTTAAGAAGGAAGATTGAAACCTATCCAAGCTTAGAAGTTAACAATAAGGAGGGGATTAATGAATAAAATAGACCTTCTAAATTTAATAGATATTACTGTTAGTTTCGAAGGGTTTTTAGCCCTCAACAAACTTAATTTAAATCTAAAAAAAGGAGAATTAAGGGCTGTGATAGGACCAAACGGTGCAGGTAAAACAACATTTCTTGATGTAATAACTGGAAAGGTTAAGCCAACTAAAGGTGAAGTAATTTTTAAAGGGAAATCTTTGGTAGGTAAAAGGGAGCATAAAATAGCCCGACTTGGAGTTGGAAGAAAGTTCCAAAGTCCAAGAATTTTTGAAAATCTAACTGTTAGAGAAAATCTTGAAATATCTGTGTCAACTCCAAAAAGTCCCTTAAATCTTATAAATAAAAGTATTAAGGATGAGCAGCTTAATGAGATTGAACATCTTATGAAGATAGTTAATTTAGCTCAAAAAGTTGATTCTAAAGCCGGATCTTTATCACATGGCCAAAAACAATGGCTTGAGATAGCAATGTTAGTAGGTCAAAAGCCAGATTTAATGCTAGTAGATGAACCTGTTGCTGGTTTAACTGATGAAGAAACTGATCTTACGGCTGATTTATTAAAATCATTATCAGGTGAAAATACAGTAGTGGTAATAGATCATGATATGGAATTTATAAGAAGACTTGATAGTAATGTTTCTGTATTAAATCAAGGCACAGTATTGTGCGAGGGGACAATGGAAACCATACAAAAAGACCAAAAAGTTATTGATGTTTATCTAGGAAGGCCTGAGGTTTAGTTATGAAAAATCTACTAGAAATTAAATCATTGAATACATATTATGGCGAAAGTCATATTCTTAGAGATGTAGATTTAAATGTTCAATCAGGAGAAATGGTTTGTTTGATTGGAAGAAATGGAGTTGGCAAAACTACTTTATTGAAATCACTTATAGGTTTGTTAAGACAAAAAAAAGGGGATATTTATTTGATTGGCGAGAATATCAATAGAAAAGCACCTCACCAGAGAGCAAGGAAAGGAATGGCTTACGTACCTCAAGGGAGAGAAATAATTCCATATCTAACTGTTGAAGAGAACCTTATGTTAGGGATGGAGTCGCTGCCAGGTGGATTATCTAAGAATAAGAAAATAGATCCATTTATTTATGATCTCTTTCCAATCTTAAAAGATTTTTTACAAAGGAAAGGCGGAGATCTTAGTGGAGGACAGCAACAGCAATTAGCTATTGGAAGAGCATTGCTTGGCAAACCTAAACTACTATTACTTGATGAACCAACGGAAGGTATTCAGCCAAATATAGTTTTAGACATAGAAAATGCAATTAATCAGATAATTAGAGATACAGGAATTGGTGTTTTATTAGTTGAACAACACTTGCATTTTGTAAGACAAGCCAATAGATATTACGCGATGCAACGCGGAGGTATAGTTGCTAGCGGAAATACTAGTGAGTTGAGTCAATCAGTTATTGATAAATTCTTAAGTGTTTAAATAGATTATTATTATTGATTACTAAAATTTAATTCATTTTTCGCATCTTATTAGGTCAATACTGTTGGGATGTTCATTTATGTACTTATTAAATTCCATTGCTAGTGTTCTAGCCTCGTAAGCGTCAACAGCATAAAAACAATTTTCTAATCTTATATTTTGAAAATCACGGTAATGCACTGTATACCGCTTCAACATATTATTTTTGATCATTTTAAATTTGCTAAAAAGCAATTACTTTATATATCAACCATGCATATGTTCATAAATTAAAGCACTACTTTTGTTGTTATCAAAATATATTGACTTAGATTATGTATTTAAAAATACTTAATTAAGAAAAAAAGTAATTAATCTATTTTTTTTTAGATTCTTTTTTTTTACCTTCTATTAAAAAAACAAATTTAGATAAAAGAGAACCAAAAACTGGAACCCAAAATTTTTCATAAAAAAATTTCATTAGTAATTAAGCAGCTAATGATTCTTCATCTTTAGTTTCATTGTTATTTATAAGCTTCAAATCCATAGAATTAAATAAATGTTGCATAAGCAGAAAATCAAGTTCTCCTTTTAACAAATTAACATCGGATGAAAGAAGGTCATCAACAAAATCATCAAAAGTATCTGGAAGGAAACTCACAGTTAAAAATTTATTTTTGTCATTATCATCTCATTGACAATAAAAGTCAACCCAATTTGAATATTAATTTTTAAAATTTTTGAAAATAAATAAAATAAAGAATAAAAATCTAAATAATAAAAATAAACAAGCAAAATAAAAGATTTAATATCAAACTTACGGTTTTTGAATTAAATTTCATTTATGTATCTTTCCTTAATTTTTTATCTCTCCCCTTATGAGCATTGTTAAAAAGAAAATCAACATGATTTGCTAAAAAAGAATTTAAAGAATTCATCATCAATCCATTTAATATATTTATAGCAAGACTATTCATCTGCTAATTCGGAAAGAGTTACTTAAAAAAAACTTTTAAACTAAATAAATTTATAGAAATCAAATTTGATGATAATAGCTAATTTTAAATTTTATTTTTTAATTAGCTCGAAGTAACCATTTTTATTTAATAAGTACTTATCAAACCAAAGGCTTAATAGATTGTCTAATCCTATTCCATTCATTTTATTAATTTGAGATGTCTTATAGTCTGAAAGTGCTAGTAATAAGTAAGGGAAAATCATATCAGAAACTCCTTTTGGCAGTTTTTCTAAAGGAACTCCATGAGCTCTATCCCATAAAATTTGCATATCCTGCGAGAACAAAGAACTCCAATAACTGAAATTACAATATAACTTTTCTGGAGGGAGAAGATTTATAGATATAACTGGGAGAGATGAATTCATAGAAATAAATATTTTATAGATTAATTGAAGTTAGGTTTTTAAAATGGTGAAAAAATAATTTTAATGTGCAAATCTCATATAAAACAAATTAAACTTAACGCACAGTACATCACCTTGCAACACTTTATTGAGTATTATATTTATCCACCATTTCCTGGAATTCAAGGAAAGATAAAAACTTTTTATAAGTGTGCAAGTCAAAAGCCTCCCGATTTTCCTCACTAAAATGGGCTGATTTACTAGGAATAAAAGAATTTTCTAATTTTGTATCAATTGAAGGTTTTGCTTTATCAATAAAGTTACTAGAATTATCAGATAAGTTTTTTTGATGATATAATTGAGTTGCTTTTCCATTTTTTTTATTAAATATACCTCTTATAGAAAGTGCTTCTTCAACCAAAATACTTATTATTTTTGAATTACTTAAATTGTTCTCTATGCTCAACTTGTCAATTATTTTCATAACATCTTCTCTAGGAATAAAACCAACTCTTTTTTTCTTGGTGGGCATTTAAGTATTAAATAAAGTTCTGCACTTAATCCTAATAAGTGTTGCACTATATTCAGCATAAGTCAATAAATGCTAATGATTTTGCAAAAAACCTTACTTTTAGAATCTCTTGTCTGCTTTTCTATTCCTCAAACTAGATAGAAATGACTTTATAGAAAACCAAAAAGAAAATAATTAATTTTTAAAGATTTGGAAGATCTATTTATTTAAAATTACTGCATAGATAAAAGAACTTTATTTCTTGACTAAAGATATACAAAACCTTAAACATAATTAGAATGTGTAAATTGATATAAAATTAATGACTGTCCATCAAGATTACGAAATAAAAATCAATCTAAATGAATTGATTGAGAAGAGAATTCCATGTTGTGATTTACTTCATCCAGATCATTGTCTAACAGAAAAACAAGTCTCTGAAATCGCACATGGTATTCGTATGGATTTAAATTTGCATGATCTTTACAAACAAGTTGATCAACACATCATGAATTATGTAAATGCAGCTGGTATTGATAACCAAGATCATTGGGTTGAACCTCATCTTCCAGATTTGGAGAGAGATTTAAAAGAAGAAGTTGGTATAGAATTTGATTAATCTTTTTTCCGGCAAAAAAGATTAATATATATATTTTTTTTCTAAATCATCTATTAATTTATAAATACTTTTAGCTGATCTCTTTCTTTTTTTTAAAATTGTAAAAACTATAAATCCAATCAATGATGCAAAAATAGGAGTGAAAATAATAATTTCATGATTCATAACCATCTGAAAGAAGTATATTATTTAAATTATTAAAAAGTCTG
>QCLY01000019.1 GCA_003214195.1 Prochlorococcus sp. AG-418-G23 | reverse complement strand
TTGCCTGATAAATTTTAAAATAATGAATAAATAAAAAAATAGAAATATAAATCTGCAAAAGATAGACTTTAAATATATATTAGAAGAACTTCTAATTTAATCTAACATATAATATTAATGAGATAATTTCTATTTGAAAATAGAATATATTTTTTCAAATCACAAAGATTCCAGGAGATTAAATTTTTAATGTCAATTTATATAAAGCTATATCAACTATTAAGTCCCGCAGAAAAAAGAAAAGCATTAATGGTTACTATTCTTACATTAATGATGGGTCTTATTGATGCCCTAGGTGCTGCTTCTATATTACCTTTTATGTCAATTATAGGTAATCCAGAAGTGATTGAAAAAAGTAGGATGCTCAATTATCTAAAAGAAATAAGCAATATAAATTCTCATGAAGATTTTACTTTTCTAGTTGGTATTTGTGTTTTTTTACTACTTATTTTCTCTCTTACTCTTAAAACATTAAGTACTTATGCGCAAGTGAAATTTAGTATGCTTAGGGATTTTACGTTTGGAAGAAAATTATTATCACTCTACTTGTCTCAGCCTTACTCTTGGTATTTAGATAAAAATAGTTCAGAGCTTGGTAAAAACATCCTTAACGAAATAAATGATGTTGTAAAAAGTGGTTTAATTCCGCTTACAAATCTAATTTCAGGATCAATAATTTTTATCTCAATGATAACTTTGATGCTTATTGTAGAACCTCTTTTAGCATTAATAATTGCAGGTGTTTTTGCTTCTTCGTATGTTTTAATTTATAAATTACTAAAGAGATTATTAATAAGAATAGGAAAAGAAAAATTCAAAACAAATACTGATAGATTTAATGCTGTTAATGAGGTTTTCAATGCTATTAAAGAAGTTAAACTATCTAACTTAGAAGAAGAGTACATTAAAAGATTTAGCAAGCCATCATTAACTCATGCTAATAATGGATCTACAGCCAGATTAGTGGGTTCATTGCCTAAATTCGCATTTGAAATAATTGCTTTTGGTGGAATGTTTCTAGTTATTTTATATCTACTGAAAACTTATGAAAATATAGAAACTATACTCCCAAAAATTGCTTTATTTGCATATGCAGGTTATAGGATTTTACCATCTTTACAACTCGTTTATTCTTCAATAACAGCTATAAAATATGCAACCCCATCAATCAACAATTTACATAGAGAATTTAGGATTTACAAAAATAGAATTAATAAAAAAAATAATTTAAGCAATGGATTTCTTTTTCCAAAAGAATCCATAACTCTTAATAATATAAAATTTAGGTATCCAAAAAGTGATAAAGATATTTTGAAGGATATAAGTATAAAGATACATGCTAATCAACTAATAGGCTTTGTAGGATTCACCGGGAGTGGTAAAACTACCTTGATTGATATAATTCTAGGTTTATTATCTCCAGATTCTGGAAATATAAGAATAGATGATCAAAACTTAGGGATGAAAGATTTAAAAAATTGGCAAGCTTCAATTGGATATGTACCTCAGAGTATTTATCTCTCAGATGAATCAATCGAGGCAAATATAGCATTTGGTTTTAATAAAAAAGAATTTAATTTTGAGAGGATTAGAAGCGTCGCAAAGATTGTAGGAATAGATAAATTTATTGTTGATGATCTTCCTGATAAATATAAAACTATTGTTGGAGAGAGGGGAGTAAGATTATCAGGTGGTCAAATACAGAGAATTGGAATTGCGCGAGCTCTTTATAAAAAGCCTAAGGTTTTAATTCTTGATGAGGCAACAAGTGCACTTGATAATATTACGGAAAATAACCTTATGAATGAAATTTATAAGTTAAATAACCAGATGACAATTTTAGTTGTTGCACACAGACTATCGACCGTTCAAAAATGCGATGAAATATTTTTATTAGATAAAGGAGAAATACTTGGTAGTGGTAATTATGATGAACTTAAAAAGAAAAGTAAACTTTTTAGAGAAATGATCAATACTAAATTAATAAAAAAAATAATTAAAGAATGAATATAAATGAATTTATATGATGACCATCTAAAAAAATTTAAAATATCATTTCGCCAAGCCCTGGCTGAAGATTTCGATACTATGATTGAAATAACTGATGATTATTATCATAAGCTTAATCTTGACAAAGTACATTTAAATAAAAATAACAGTCCATGGATATGGATTAGCGAATCTAATGTTTATTTTGAACTAATGTCTTTAAATGATCAAGTTGTTGGATTTTTCATATCAAGGCAAGTCCCTTTAAATAATCATTTGCATTCTTTTTTTATTGATAAGAGATATAGAGGTTTTGGTCTTGGTAAGAAGCTGATCTTAAGACACTGGAGAAAGGCCCTAGAACAATTTCCAGACAATGATACTTTTACTCTTCATGTAAACAAGATAAATAAATTTGCTGCAGATTTCTATAAAAAGTTTGGTTATAAAAAAATCAAACAAGAAAAAGAACTTCTTCTATTGAATGATGGATTAGGTTCATGGGCAAGAAATTGTGAAACTAAGGATCAGTGGCCTCTAAAAAAAGATATGGATCTTTACTTTGTAAAAGTGGATAAAGTAAGAAAAGATATATCATAAAATTTAAAATTAATAATTCCATGTTTTTTAGCCATTTTTATTGTTTTATATAAATTAATTAGTTTTATCTAGATTAAATTTTATATAAAGAAATTTTCCTTATAAATTTAGGAGAAATTCTCTTATTAAAGAAGTCACACCTTTTAATTCTTCGGCCTTAAATTTTTCTTTATCGATATATCTTTCAATAAATTCATTAAAACGTTTTGCTGCACTTCCATTTTGTAGTCCTAAAACACCATAAAGATTTTTTTGTTTTATTAGAAAATTAGTAATTTCTTCAGGAGAAACTATATCTGATTTTATAAAATCTATAAATTCAAGTCCCTTATGCCACTTATAAGTATTAGGACATCCCTCATACCAAGTATCTCCGAAAATTAATGCCCTTTTCCCTTTAATACTTGCTTCAAATCCAGCAGTCCCTGAAATAGTTGCTACGAATTGAGATTTTCTTATACATTCTTGGGTATCAATACTAGGATTAACTAAACTTAAACCAGAAATATTTTTTATTGCTTCATAGAAGATGGGGCTTCTTCCTCTAGAACCTTTATCTGAAAATAAAAATTGACTTAAATGCTCTTTTACATAAATTTTGTAGTCTAATGGTATAAATTTTCTCAAAAAAGTCAGCGCAATAATTTGATCATGAAACTCATTACCATCAGGATTTGTTGTGCGTTCTGGTTCATAATGCAATGCAAAGAAAACATATTTTTCATTTAAATTTGGAGTTGAGAATGATTTTTTAAAGTATTTTGATAGATTCATTTCTCTTAATTTTCTTATCCTTAAGCGAGTAAAATAACCAAGTTTATAAGGATTTATTGGATAATATGTGTTACCAAAATATTTTCTAAACTGGAACCAGAATTCCTTAATTTGATGAATTATTCCATATTTTATAAAATTAATTACTCTAACCTTTAATTTGTTTTCATTTAACTGAAGCTTGATTGCTGGATAAATAAAATTGCCCTCTTCTTTTTGAGATGCTAATTTATCAACAAAACAAGTTAAATAATTATCAAATACTTTTGAAATCTCCGGATCAATTTCTTCCTTTAAAACTTGTCTATTTCCAGTCTTAAGGTTTTGAGAATAGAGAAGAGGTACTGGTAGCCAAGTATTGAACTTTAAAGTAGGAATATTCTTATATGTGCAGATTTCATAAATCAAATAATGCGTATGAGAATGTGGATTCTCCGATACTATTAAGCCATTTGGTTTAGTCTCTTGAAATTTATTTAATAACCATAATACTAGTTTATTAAATATTGCATCTCTATCTAAACGACTAAAACATCCATACAAGTCAAGTCTATCCATCATTTTTAAACATTTGTCTTTTGCCCTCGAGTAGTTTTCAGACAAAAAGAAATCACAGTCATTAGCTGAATAATTTATTCTTTCTAATTTTTCTGGATAAAAAACTAAATCATTATGTTTAAAAACAGCTTTACCGAAAGACTTTTTTGCTTCAGCATAATTAATATCATCTCCTGTAAACAATACAGGAACAGCTATACCCTCCTTATACAAAGTTGTAACAGCTTCTAAAAAAACTTTATTACAAGTAAAAATACACCAATATTTCTTCATGAATATTCTTTATTTTTTAACCTTATTATTCTAACTTAGGGTTGTATTTTGTATATTTAAAATTAAATCCATACATTAACTCATAAATATAAATTTTATTTATTCAAATAAATTTCAGATGAAAAATTGCTAATTAATAGAAACTAAATAGAGAATTAAAAATTTTAATAATGATTTTTACTCTATAATTTAAATAATCTATTTAGTATTTCAATAATTCTTTTTCTCAATGATTTCAAAATAATATTTTTTATGATAAAAACTCCCAGTCCAAGATTTGATCTTCATTTAAATCATTTTTTATCTCTAGCCCAATCACTTTTTCAATCTCAACTGGAGAAATTCCATGTCCAGGTCTCTTACAGTCTAAATCGGTATATTTAATCTTTGATCCTTTTTTTAAATTTTTATTTAGAACCAAACTTCTTCTAGCATTCTTTCGTGAAATATCTTCACTAATAATTGGTCTTTTAGTTCTTGAGTCTCCGAGAATTAATGAAGTTTCTCTTAATCTTTCTTTAAAGACTTTTAAATCATTTACATCCATAGCATGATAATGATCATTCCCTGGTAGTTGTTTATCATGAGTAAAGTGCTTTTCTATAATTCTAGCCCCTAAAAGATATGCAAAAGATAAAACCTTCATTTCTTTATCAGGTAGAGTATGGTCAGAATATCCAATAATATGGCCCTTAAACCTATTTCTCATTTCCGAAATCATATTCAAGTTGGCATCATGATTTGGAGTAGGATAATTTAAGATGCAATGTAATAAGGCAATATCTACTGTATTAATTTCGTTTATAACTTTAATAGCAAAGTAAATCTCATCAAGAGTTGATGCCCCTGTGGACAAAACAACATTTTTATTTTTACTTGCTATGTGTCTTAATAAAGGTAAATTTGTTATGTCTGAAGAAGAGATTTTATAAAAATCCATCATAGGATCTAGGAAATCTATGGAATCTTTATCAAAGCCAGTGGATAAAAAATCTATCTCATTTTTAAGGCAATGTTCATAAAGTATTTCATAATCTTTAATTCCAAATGAATCATATTTAGAAAACAATTCAAACTGTGACTTAGTCTGCTCCTTATTTAAATCCCAATAGCTTGGAGAAAACCTTGATGCTAACTTTCCCGCTTTATAAGTTTGAAATTTAGCGGCATCAGCACCACCTTCCTTTGCAAGGTCAATAAGTTTCTTGGCAATATCAATAGAGCCCTCATGATTTACTCCTATTTCTGCTATTAAATATGGTGCACTATAATTATCAATTAATTTATGACCTAACTTAATAGAAGAATCCATGCTTTACAATAAGTTTTTAAAATAAATTTATTATTATTTTTTCAAAGTCAATTTGAAAATATTTATGTAGTTTTAACATTTTAATTAAGAAAATAATCGTCTTTGATGCTTATTGAAACATTCTTCATATTTCCTAATAGCTGATAAATCTTTTGTAATTTTCTTAGCTTCAAATCTAAACACTAGAAAAGAAGAAAGTTTATTAGTTTTATTTCCTTTAGAAAAATGAATTGAATTAAGATAATGATAACTTGCATCTCCAGTCTTATAATCATAAGATTTTGTATTTATTTCCAGTGATTTAAAGATATCATTATGAATTATTGATGAGAAGTTAGGTACATTTGATGGCACATGATCAAGAATAGGATAGTCATAAGGAATATCCAAATATATTAAGCCTCCATTATTTGCATGTAATGAATTAGTAGGTACCAAAAGTTTTACACCTTCACTGTATCCAACGCAATGATAAAAGTTATCTTGATGGGGTGGTATTGGCGCACAATTAGGAATTTGGATATGAAACTCAATATTACAAAGATGATAATTTTTAGTATTGACTAGTTCAGAAACTAATTCCTTAATATTATCTTCTAAGAGTTTTTCTACGCTAGGTACATTTTTATTAATTTGACTATAGTAATTAGATAAAATTTTTTCTGACTTTATAAATTCGCATAAATCTCTCTCAACTTCCATTATTAATTCTGGCTTAAATATTCTTTTTAAGAAACCATGTGAACTTTTCATATTTTATAAATAAAAAAACTTAAAAATTCGTTCATAAAAATTAATTGCTGATATTTAATATATCAATGATCAAAAATAAAAGAATGTTTACCTTTATTTTCTCTTTTAAGAAGGCCGATATCACTTGGATAATATTCAAATAAATCTAAATTATCATTTATTTTATCTAGTAGAACATCATAGGACCAATTAGAGGAAAAGAATTTATCATTATTCTTCCAAATATTTTTTATTGACTCATAATCATTAGCCTCATCAAGCATTAAAGATATTAAATTCCTCTCCTTATAGTTATGTTTATATTCAGTAATATTAAAAATTTCCTTTCTATCCAAAAACCATGTTAAGGCATGAGTTTGATTGAGATCATTAGCATAATCATTTATAAATAATAAAGTTTCAAGATTCATAATCTCTGAATTACAACCCAGAATCAAATCATTAGAAAATATATAATCAGAGTCATTTTTAATCATTTGTTCAATCATTAAATCTAAAGAATTTAAATTGCGAAATAAATCATCACCTGTAATTCTGATTACATGAGTTAATTTTTGGTCTAGGGCTATATCAAGAAACCTTTTTACAAGATTATCCTCTTCGCCTCTATACACCTTAAAACCTTTACTTTCTACATAGTTCTGCAATATATCATCATTTTTCTTAGTACTAGTTGATAAGAATACTTTTTCATTACCAAACTTTTGAGAAAGTCTTGATAATATTCTAAAAATTACAGGTTCACCATTAATGTCATACATCGCTTTTCCTGGAAGTCTTGTTGATGACATTCGCGCATGCACTATGAGGCCAACATTTATAGTTTGTTGGTTAACAATATTAGTTTTAGTAATTTTGTAGTTAATTAAATTTGTTAAAACATAAAGTTTATCCTTAAAAAATTTATTGAAAATGTTTTTTATTTCTTCAATACAAGATGAATCATTAAAAAATTGATCAATAAATCTATTTATTGGATTTATAGACTTATTTAATAATGATTCTTCAAGAATCTCCTCTGAAAGAATAACTATATTTACAGCTTGATTTAAATCATTGTATTTTTTAATAAACTTTCTTACTAAATTGAAGTTACTCGAAGTACAACACAAAAAAATAGAAGGATATTTGCAGTATTGCTGGATTATTTTAAAAATCATCCATAAGTCTTTAATTAAGGGATTAATAGAAGTAATAACAAAATATTTCTTTTCAAAGAATTCTTCTGTAGAGTTAGATTTAAAAGAGCCATCAATACTAAAAATATTAAATCTTAATAAATTGCTTATTTCTCTATTATCAAGCATCTAATGTCAAAATAAGTATCTATATATTATCACCACCCTGTATATCCACCATCAACAGACAATACAGTTCCAGTAATGTATTTAGAAGCTTCTGATGATAAATAAATCAAAGCATTACTTATATCATCAACCTCGCACATTCTTCCTAACATTATTTTATCTACATAATTACTCAGAAAGGGATCTTTATGGTTATTAAAGACTCCTGAGGGGGCAACTGCATTGACTCTAATATTAAGATGACCCCAATATGATGCTAAATATTTTGTCATCCCAATCAAAGCAGACTTAGTAGCAGCATAAGCTATGCTTGAATTCAAACCACTATCTCCATATATCCTTTGATCACAACCAACTATTCCATAAGTACTACTCATATTAATTACTGATCCACTTTTTACCTTCTCTAAATTTTTCCCAAATATTTGAGTAATATTTAAGGCACCTGTTAGATTTACTCTTAAATTCTGATCCCATACTTCCTGTGGGAAATTAGTAAATTCAACTAAATTACCTTCCAAAAAAGTAACTTGCCCTGCAGCAGCATTGTTAATAAGGACATTTGGGGAATAGTTAATATTATTTAATTCTTCATTAATTTGGTTTAGATTTTTTTTATCGGTAATGTCACAATTAAAAAATCTAAATTTATCCTTGTAATCCTTCTTTAAATCATCTAAATAATTTTCATCTATGGTAATATCTATTCCAACAACTTTTGCTCCACAATCTATAAAATCTTTTATGAAGTGTTTAGCCAATTTACCACCTGCTCCAGTGATAAGGATAATTTTTTCTGATAGCGAAAATTTATTAATATTAGACATTGTTAAATCTTTAAACTTTAATTATTCTCCCATTTGCATTGCTTGAGATCAAGCATGCATCTGTAACTTTCATTAAATGATCAATTTCCAAAATGGATATTTGTTCAGATACTTTTTGATTAAAAATATTATCTAAACAGTCAACATATGTTTGATTAAAATCAAAATTTTTAAATGTATATTTTTCATTATCTGAAATTTCCAGACCCGACGAAAAAGGCTCATAAATTATTAAATTATCTTTTGAAGATACTTCCATTCTCCTTGTGTATCTTCTATAGAAAAAGTTCAGATCAATATTACTTATTCTTCCATTTTGATGAAATAATGTTACTACTGTATGATCAGAAGCTCCGATATCTAATCGTGTATTTCTTGAAAAACTCGATACTTCTTTTACTTTTCCCATCAACATTATGGCAATATCTAATTCATGATGACTCGTAAGTAAGGGGCCCCCACCAAGTTCTTTTACTGCTTCATATCGTAGTTTATAGTCATCCCATTTATGGAGATCAGGGAGATATTCTCCAAATACAGACCTTATACTAATAAAATTATCTTTAAGACTATTAAGTTTAATTATTCCAGGATGAAATCTCATATTGTAACCAGCAAATAATTTCGCATTAAAGCTATGAGCAATTTTCTTTAGATTTTGCCATTCATGAAATGATATAGCAGCAGGAACTTCAGCGTAAATATTATTAATATTTATACTTTTAAACTCATCAAAAATTTGAGACCTTATTGAAGATGGAGTGGCAATTATAAGTATCTCTAAATCTTGAATATTTTTTAATTCATTTTTTGAGATTTTTTTTACATTAATGGATTCATTAAGTTGATTATTTCTAAATTTTTGTGAGGGATTTCTAGAAAGAACAAAAACATCTCTATCAAAAAATCTCATTAGGTTATAGGCATGTCTCTCGCCTATAGAACCTGAGCCGATAACCATACAAGAAGATTTCATTAGATTTTTAGAAACTGAAAATTAACAATCAATTGAAATTCTTTATTAAATTATCTCATGAATAATGTTTTCCATGTTTTTTTACTAACAATTTTTCATAGGCATCAAGAAGATCTTGATCATTTGTCATATTATTTTCATGTTGCCGATATTTATATAAAGGTAAATTTATGTATTCAATTTTGAATAATTTTTCAAATCTAATTCTCAATTCTCTATCTTCATGACATTTAAAACTTTCATCATACTGTCCTATTTCCATTAGAATTTTTTTTCTAAACATTATTCCACATGCTATAGGTTGATTTTTGCTTTTAACAATTTCTAAAAGATTTTCATCTTCATCTACAAGCATGTAATCACAAGCAACTGCATTAGAATTTTTATATATTTCTAAATAATAACTAAGTACCTCCAAAAAATTCTTATTTACATAATCATCAGAATCTACCCTAACTATATAATCTCCCTTTGCTGAATCTATTCCTAAATTAACAGAATATGGCAATCCCATATTTTTTTTATTTGTAATTACTTTGTAGTGATCATCTTTAGGTTTTTTAAATAAATTTAGAGCATAAGAAGTATTATCTTTACTTCCATCATTTATCACTATTATTTCATACTCGCTTTTTGACATGGTTTGATTAAAAAGAGATCTTAAGCATCTTCCAATATATTTCTCTTCATTAAATGTAGCTACAATTACTGAAACTTTAATCATCTATTTATTTAGACCCTTTAATATTGATTTTTTAATTTTAGGTAAATCAGATTTATTGAAATTTATTGATATTGGGAGGGAAATACATTTTGATAATAATTTTTCAGAATAATTAAGAGATTCCCTTAACTTTCCGTTTGATGAATTCACTAATGAGGGAATATGGTCCCAAAGACCTGCAAAATGCCAAGAAATAGCCTCAGGAAGAATTTTTGTAGATATTCCATTATTTAATAATTCCTGTCTAACGTTTAAAGCAATATCTGACGTCGCTACAGAAAAAATTAAAGCGTCAGCAGTTGATATCGAATCTTTGGGCTCTGCCCTTCTTTGAATTCCTTCAATATCGCAAATAGAAGCCCAAATATACTCTGAATTTTCCCTTTGTTTTTGTACTACAAAATCTAATTTTTGTAATTGTGCAATACCAAGAGCTCCTTGTAGTTCCATCATTCTGAAATTAAAGCCGCTCCCTGATCTTGTATCTTCCCATCTTGCGAAATTTGGATTATTTTCATGCCCATGATCATGCCATGCAGCGGCTTTGTGAAATACTTTTTTATCTTGAAATATTGCCATCCCGCCTTCTCCAGTAGTAATTGTTTTAGCGAAATCAAAACTAAATGCTCCAACATCGCCCCAGGTTCCAAGCTTTTTATTTTTGTAAGATCCGCCACAACCCCATGCTGTATCTTCAATCAAAAATATATTATTTTTTTGGCAAATTTCTTTTAATTTGGTTAATTCACAGGGGACTCCCAACATATGAACAACAATAAGTGCTTTTGTTCTAGAGGTTATTAATTCTTCTATTCCCTCAGGATCAATATTCAGGCTCTCATTGATATTTGCGCATTTAGGTATAGCACCTGATTCAACGACCGCTTCAGCAGTAGCGACGAAGGTGAAGGCAGGTATGATAACTTCATCACCACTGCCAATAGATAATGCTGCCAAAGCGACTCTTAGTGCAGCTGTTCCAGAGGTCAAGGCAAGTGAGTAATTAGATCCAATATAATTAGCAAAATTTATTTCAAATTCTTGAACTTTATAACACTCACCTCTTTCATTATCAAAACCATGCCTAAAGAGAATAGATCCCGAATCAAAAATCTCTGAGATTTGTTTTTGTTCTTCTATTCCAATTAATTCCCTTCCAGGCATTATTATTCAAATGTAGAACATTTACTATATTAACCTTTTGAATCACATAAATAAAAGCCAAAAATTATTTACGAAAAACTCTGATAAGTTTATAGTTATCTAATAAAAAGTCTGAAAAATGGGTAATCCAAATATTTTAAATAGAATAGATAAGTATTTGCAGGAATTGTTTCCCATCAATCGAAGTTTAACGGGCTCAGGAAATTTAATTACTCTAAAAAAAATTAAAGAAAGCATAAAAAATTTAAAATTTAAAAATGTCAAATCAGGGACACAAGTTTTTGATTGGATTGTCCCACCCGAATGGTCGGTCCAAGAGGCTTTCTTATTAAATTCAAAGGGTGAAAAAATTATCGATTGGAAAAATAATAATTTACATCTTTTAAATTATTCTCAAAGTTTCCAGGGAGAATTAAGTAAAAAAGATTTGATGGAACATATTTTTTCAATTCCATCAAAACCTGATTGGATACCTTACAGAACAAGTTACTACAAAAAGCAGTGGGGATTTTGCGTTCAACATAATCTTATTGAATCCCCAAAGTTTTCTGAACCTTTTCAAGTTTCTATTAAAACTAGGCATGATATAAATGGATCTTTAGTTTATGGAGAAGCACTTAAAAGTGGAAAATCCAAGCAAGAAATTATAATTTCAACTTATCTATGTCATCCTTCAATGGCTAACGATAATTTATCTGGGTTATTAACTGCTAGTTTTTTATTTGAATACATAAATAAATTAGAAACCAATTTCTCTTACAGATTATTAATTGTCCCGGAGACAATAGGAACTATATGTTTCCTCGCTAATTGTAAGAAAGAAAATATTATTGGTGGAACAATAGTTACAAACACAGCTGGGCCAGGCAAATTATCAGTAAAAGAATCGTTCGACTCCAATTCTTGGATTAATGAAATTTCTCATATGGCTATCTCAGACTATACAAAAGGTGATTACATAACATATCCATTTATTCCTGACGGGAGCGATGAGAGACAATACTCAAGCCCAGGTTTTAGAATTAACACGCCATCATTTCATAAATGTAAATATCATGAATTTGATGAATATCATACATCAGCTGATAATTTAAATTTTATTTCAGCAGAAAACTTAAATGAAACTCTGGAACTCTATAAAAAATGGTTTCATTATGTAGATAGTTATAATTTTCCTACAAGAAATTTAATGGAATGTGAATATCAATTAGGAAAAAGAGGGTTGTTCCCAAACCTTGGTGGATCAATGTATCAAAAAGTAGCAGGTGAACAATTTGAAGATAAAAATTTTAATGAAATTAGTAAAATTGGAAATATACACATGAACGCATTCAATTGGATAATGCATTTAGCTGATGGGAAGTTCTCAAACTTAGAGATATCAAAAAAATCAGGAATATCTCTGGAAATAATAAATGAAGCACTAAATATTTTTAAAAAAGAGGGGTTATTATTAGATTGACAAAAGCAATTTTATTCTCTGGATCACATCCCAGACATCTTTTTGTTCACAAACAATTACTAAATATATTTGATGATTATTTAGTTTTTGTAATGGAAAGAGAAAATCTAATCCCAAATCCTCCAAATAATATATCAGAATTAGACAAGAAAAATTTTGTTTATCATTTTGACAAAAGGGCAAAAATTGAAGAACAAACTTATGGTTTATTAGAATCTAAGGAAGTTTTTAAACATGTAAATTTAATTAATATCAAACCTGAAGAATTAAATTCTGCAAAGGTAATCCATTATGTAAAAAATTTCAAAGCAGATTTCGCCTTCATATTTGGAACTGACTTGATAAAAGCACCCTTAATTAATATTCTTCCAGAAAATAAAATTAATTTACATTTAGGATTAAGTCCATGGTATAAAGGTGCTGCAACTTTATTTTGGCCATTTTATTTTTTACAACCTCAATATGCGGGGATAACTTTCCATCAAATAGTAGAAGAGGCTGATGCAGGAGAAATAATACACCAATCTGTTCCAAAACTACATAAAAACGACACTATTCATGATGTAGGGGCTAGATGTGTAGAAATAGCTTCAAGTCAAATTAAACAGCTTGCTACTCAATATATAAAAAATGGATTTTTAAAAGGCCAAAAACAAAAAACATCAGGTAAGTTATGGCTTAGAAGTGACTTTACTCCAATGCATTTAAGGGTTATATACGATTTATATGAAGATAAAATTGTAGATTTATATCTAAAAGGCAATTTATCCAGTAAATTGCCAAAAATTTTTAATGGGATTTTTTGATGAAGAATATCTTAGTTACAGGTGGGGCAGGATTTATTGGATCTCATACAATTATTGAATTACTAAAGGAAGGTTTTAATGTTTTTGTAATTGATTCTTTTGCTAACAGCAACCCAGGAACAATAAATAGTATTAAAGCATTATGTCTTAAGGAGTTCCCAAAGATAGATTTAAAATTAAGAGTTTTTAAGGGAGACTTAAGAAATCTTCAATTTATTAAAGATACTTTCGATGCAATTTATAAGGAAGGTTTAAAATTTGATGGAGTAATCCATTTTGCAGGATTAAAGTCAATTAAAGAGTCTATTGATTTTCCAATAAAATACTGGGACTCAAATGTAAAATCTACTATTAATTTATTGAAAATTATGGATGAGTATAATTGTCATAAAATAATATTTAGTAGTAGTGCTTCGATTTATAAATATGCTAACAATACATTAATAAAAGAAAACTCAGAATTAAAGCCACTAACCCCTTATAGCACTACAAAATCAGTTATTGAGAATCTTTTGAGAAATTTATACGAAAGTGATTCAACATATTGGAGTATTCTTAATTTGAGATATTTTAATCCAATAGGATCTCACCACTCAGGAAGAATCGGCGAACTTATTAGTAATAAACCTTCAAACATCTTTCCTTCGATATTAAAAGTTGCAATTGGGGAGATGAAAACATTAAAAATATTTGGAAACGATTGGGATACAATAGATGGTACTGGAGTAAGAGATTATATTCATATTACTGACCTTGCAAGGAGTCATGTAGCAGCATTAACTATGAGTCTTAACATTGACAAGCAATTTTTAAACTTAAATATTGGAACTGGTATCGGAACTAGTGTTTTACAATTAGTCAAAACATTTTCTAAAGTAAATAAAATAGATATCCCATACAAAATTAAAAATAGAAGACCAGGGGATATCGGCACCTGTGTAGCTTGTAACTCACTTGCCTTATCATTGATGGATTGGCAACCCACTAAGAATATTGAAGATATGTGCAAAGATGGATGGAAATGGATGAAGTATAGAAAAGAAAATATACATGGATACTATTGAAAAAATTGGAGATTAGAAATCTATAACTGTTAAAAGTATTTATTAATTGCTATTTTTTGCAATACGTGAATTTTAAAATTCTTTTGTTAACTTTAGTTATTTTATTTTCTGGTAAAGTGTTCTTTTTAAGTTTCTCCAAATCTTATTAATTTAAAAAAGGTTTATTATTTTTAGAAGAGATTTTTTAAAACACTTATTTTCAAGCTATTAATTTACAACATTATTTTGAATATCAAAAATAATTAATATAAATAATTTAATAAAGAGCAGGTTATGATTTTACATTTTAATATATTTTTATTGATAATCAAAAGCTAGAAATTATTTATAAACTTCTAATTTGTTTAATACACTATCGTTTATATTATTAAATATTCTAAAATCTTCTTAAGATTATGCTTATAAACTTTAATGATTTATTATTTTTATCTAATAAGGTTACTGGAATAATTCATATAGGTGCTCATAAGCTCGAAGAATTGCCCGATTATTTAAAGGGGAATATAAAAAGAATAATTTGGATTGAGGCTAACCCAGAAAAATATCAATTTATAGATGAAAGATTGCAAAGATTTGAAAAAATGACCCTAGGAAAATTTGCTGCAGGAAGAAAATATGATTCTCTTAATTTAAATCTGGCAAACAATGGACAATCATCTTCTTTACTTGAGTTCGGTACTCATAAAATCAGTTATCCAGATATAAATTATCTTTCAAAAATTGTTGTTAAAACGAAACCGCTAGATAATTGGCTTGATGAAAATTTTGAAGATAAACATTTATATAATTTCATAAATATTGATATTCAAGGATTTGAGTTGGAAGCATTGAGAGGTATGCATAAACAGCTAAAAGTAGCACAATACGTATATTTAGAAGTGAATTACGAACAAGTTTATAAGGGCTGTTCTCAATTAGAGGATATCGATACATTTCTATCTAATTTTAGATTTGTAAGAGTTGGCATGCGTAGGACTGATAAAGGATGGGGAGATGCTATATATGCAAAAAATCATATCTTCTTATCAAAGCTTTATTATCTCTTATTACCCTTTGTAAGGGTATTAAAAATACCAATTAATATTTTTAGATTTTTTGTTAGGAAATTTAAAAATCAATAATCAATTATGATTATCAAAATAAAAATAAAAGTAAAAGTTATTAAAAAAATAATTTAAATTTTTCTACAATCCGTATTAGAATAAGATATACAAGAAATAAAAGTTAATTATTTTGTCTCCCTTGATATTTCTTTGATTCATTAAAAGAGTATCTTTTAGTCCTTGAAATTGTAATTGAATTATTTGAAAATTAATGAAATTTATTCAAATTTCAAATTATTGAAAAATTTTATAATAAAAAGAAAAATCCCCTTTTTATTGCCTCTAATAATAATATTTTCTAGTTTAAAAATTTATGGATATGTTTTTTTCTTTTTGTTTTGCCTACCATACATTTATAAATATAAAAAAGAAATTATAAGTGAAATAAAAACTTCATCATATAAACACAAATATGTGCTTTTTTATCTTTTGTTTTTAATAATAGAAGTCATATTTGGATCTTTATATTTAAAAGATGCAAGAGTCTTAATATTTTGGATCCCCTTTATTGTTACTTTAGGGGGTTCATATTTTAAAAATATATATGATTTAAAATATGATTTTTTTTATAGAAAGAATTATGTAAAAATAATTTTTGTTTCATCTAATATTTACTTTATATTTTATTTTTTGTTAAATATACTTGCTTATATTTTTAGTGAAGGTTTTTATTCCATACAAGATAATTTTTGGATAGGAAGTAGTAGTGCTTTTTCCATAACCTCTTTACTTTTTTATAGTATGTATAATTTATGGGAAAAAAAACAATTTAAAATATTCTCTTATTTTACATTATCTTTAATTTTCTATATTTTTGTTGCGTTAATTAATGAGACAAGACTTGGACTTTTTTATGCAATTACGCTCTTAATTTTCGCAACTTTTAGAAGTATACAATTAAGAAAATTTCTAAACTCTGCTCTCATAATAATAATTTTTTTCTCAGCTTATATTATTTCTTCTATTTCTATTAATTCATTCCATAATAATATTGCACAAAAAATAATACTTTCAAAAACTGAATACAGTATTGATGATACTAAAACTAGATTAAAAAATATAGATAGATTCTTTACTACAAGTGATGGTAGAAAAGATGAATTTTTAAAAGGGATTTCTAAATTTCAAGAGTATCCAGTAATTAATAAATTCATCGGAACTGGATGGTACTCATCAAGAATAACAATAAACTTAAACAAAAATGATATAAGAAATTTCAAATTAAATCATAGAAATAAAAAAGCACATTATTTGCAAGGAATAATCGCATTAATATTAGATACAGGATTTCTAGGAATGACTTTATTAGGAATACTTTATTTTATAAACTCTATATTTATCTTAAAAAGAAAAGACTTTTTATTAAATAGCTTGTTCTATATAATGATGTTGGCTTTGAATTTTTTATGTCTCTTTATTGGATATCCTTTAGTTAATATTGCTTATCTTCTCTTTATTTTTCCAAATGGTATTATTAATTTTAATAATGAAAAGAGTTAAGATAAAAATTTTTAAATGATTAATAAATTTAATTATTATTTAAAAAATCTAAATACTTTACAGGTAGGAAATAGTCTTTTTTTATTAGGTGTATTATTCTTGCCATCCGCTTTACCAATTAGTGGCCTTTTTCTTTTGCCAGCTTTATTTATTTCATTAATCAATAAAAATCATCATATATTAAATGATAAAAGTAATTATTATCTTTTTCTTGCTATTGGTTTAATTCTATTCAGTGCTTTAAATATTTCTTTTTTAAATAAAGATATTCTTTTAAGAAATTTTGATATTTCTTTGATTTGGATTAATCTTTTTAATTGGCTGCCAGTGTTTTTATATTTCTGGGGTTTTCAAATTTATCTAAAAACACATACACAAAGAATCCTGTTTTCTAAATTCTTGATTATAGGAACTTTTCCTGTGTTAGTAAGTTTTGTTTTACATTATTTTTTTAAAATATATGGTCCTTTTAAAACATTATTCGGCTTAATTGTTTGGTATCAAAAACCTATTCTTAGTAATGGTGGACCTATATCAGGATTATTTAGTAATCCAAATTATGCAAGTATATGGCTAGTTTTGATACTTCCATTTTTAATTTTTTTGATTAATAGAGATAAAAAGAAATCAATTAAATCAATAAAATCATTATTTCTATTTTTGATATGTTTAAGTGTGATATATTTTATTTTTTTAACGGGGTCTAGAAATGGAATTATAGGCATAGCAATTACTATATTTTTTATTTATGGTTTAAAGAAATTTTTAATTTTTTCAACTGGTTTTATCTCTTTTTTATATCTCTCGAAATTTACTCAATATATATTTAATCTTGATAAGAGTCTTTATTTAGTAAAGGAAAAGTATTTTTTAGATTTTACTTTCCAATCTCCAAGAATTGATATTTGGAGATCATCATTATCATTAATCAAAGAAAGACCTTTATGGGGTTGGGGAGGCTCAACTTTTCCTTACCTACATATCAATAATAATTTTTTTGCCCCCAGACAAATAATAAATGCCCAACATTCTCATAATATAGTTTTAGAATTGGCACATAATTTTGGAATACCCCTATCAGTTCTTCTATCTATTACATTATTGATATTTCTATATAAAGCTTGGAGGATGATTTTTTTTCAATATGAATTAAATCAAGAAATCTTACTTGAAAAAACTTGGTTTGTAGCCATAATAGTTTTTTTATTCAGTCATTTAACAGATATTACTTTTTATGATGGAAAGATAAATATTCTAGTTTCTATTTTATTTGCGGGATTAAAATGTATTTTAAACCAAAAGAAAAAAATAGATAAGGGATTTCAAACGGCTAAAATAAAATGAAAATACATAGTAGCGTTAAAATTCATTCATCTTCCATAATTGACAAAGATGTAGTAATTGGATCAAATAGTAAAATTTGGCAATGGGTTCATATTTCAAAGGGAGCTAAAATAGGATCAAATTGTATTTTTGGTCAAAATGTTTTTATAGGAAATGAGGTTTTAATAGGAAATAATGTAAAAATACAAAACAATGTATCTGTATACGACAGGGTCATCTTACAAGATGATGTATTTTGCGGCCCAAGTATGGTTTTTACAAATGTAATAAATCCAAGATCCGCTTACCCAAGGAAAAATGAGTTCCAGACCACCTTGGTAAAAAAAGGGGCAACACTAGGTGCTAACTGTACTATTATTTGTGGAGTTACAATTGGAGAAAATGCTTTTGTTGGAGCTGGAAGTGTAATTACAAAAGACGTTAAAGATTATGCTTTATATATTGGTAATCCAGGAAGACATGTTGGATGGATGAGTAGTTATGGGGAGAGAATTAATCTTCCTTTGAAAGGTAATGATTCTTGGTTATGTAATAAAACTGGTAATTTATATAAACTTGAAGATGATAAGTTAATCGTAAATACTAATAATTAAGTTTTGCATATCTGTATTTTTCAAACGGGTGAGCCTCTACATATTGACGATGGTTCTTATAGACCAATGAGAGCAATGTTATTGGCAGATGCATTAATTAAGAGAAATCATAAAGTTACATTAATTTCCTCTTGTTTTTTTCATCAAAGAAAAATTTTTAGATCAAAAAACTTTACCACTATTAATGTGAAGAAAAATCTTATTATAGAGTTAATACCTTCATTAGGGTATCAAAAACATATTGGGATAAAAAGAATTTTAGATCATTTAATTCTTTCATTTAATCTTTACAGATTCTTGAAAAAAAGAAAAGACTTTACCCCTGATAGGATTTTTTTGGGATATCCTCCTATTGAAACATCATTTATAATGATTAGATGGGCTAATAAATTAGGTATTCCTATAATGCTAGATGTGAAAGATAATTGGCCTGAAAATTTTATTGAACCTTTTCCAAATAGTATAAAGATACTTGTAAGGTTGTTAATTTATCCATATTTTAAATTGTCAAAGTATATATTCAATAAAGCTGATTCAATTACTTCTATTACAGATTCTTTTTTAAATTGGATAAAATTATTCTTAAAAAAAAGAAATTTGTTTTTTCAGACTAGTGAAAATAAATTTTTTGCATCTCCTTTGGTTAGAAAGAAAATTAAAATTTCTAAGATTAATAATCAAATTGCTAATGATTTTTGGCTTAAAAGAAACATAAATATATTGGAAAGAAAACATTTTTCTTTTGTTGGAAGCTTATCAAATTCCTTTGATTTCGATTTAATATTTGATTTGGCAAACTTTATTTTAGTTAAATATCCAGATCATAAATTTATAATTTGTGGAACCGGAGATAGGTCAGCAGAATTATCAAAATTATTTGAAGATCTACCAAATGTATTTTTAATTGGTGAAGTCAATAAATATAATTCTGCATTCCTTCTAAGTAATTCGATAGCAACTATAGCTCCTTATAAAAACACACAAAATTTCAGAAATAGTATTCCTAATAAAGTTATAGAAAGTTTAGAAAATAGTGTTCCTTTTATTACAAGAACTGATGGAGAACTCAAAAATTTAATAAAAACATTCAATAATGGAATTTTTCTAGATAGTCAAAACATGGAAGTTAATAATATTGTTAAACTTATAGAAGATCAAAAGTATAGAAAAGTTTTATGCAAAAATGCTTATAAATCTTATGAACAATTATTTGATTTTCAAAAGGTATATAAAAGGATAATTATTAATATAGAAAATATGGACAGAAAATTTAAATCCATTAAATCATGACTTCCAAGTAAATTAATGATTAAAAATAATACTACTGAGGATCTTCTAGATCCCAATAAATATCAAGATAATTATGAAATCTCTCCTTTTTCAAAGGAGGTATGCGAATCATTATTTAGAAAATTAGTTTTAATTAGGGAAACAGAAATAAAAATAGCAAATGAAAGAAAATTAAATAATATTAAAGGACCAGTCCACTTATCAGCTGGCCAAGAAGCAGTTTCAGTAGGTATTTCGGAGAATGTTAAAAACTCTGATTATATTTTTGGTAATCATAGATCGCATGCGCATATCTTATCTCTTGGATCTCCAGTTGATAAATTATTTGCAGAACTTATTGGCCGCTCTACCGGCCTTTCTAAAGGTTATGGTGGATCAATGCATTTAGTTGATATGGATGTTGGTTTTATGGGCTCGGTCCCTATAGTTGCAGGGACTGTTTCGATGGCTGTTGGAGCAGGCTTTGCTATCTCGCAAAGGAAATCTGATTCTATTTCAATTGCATACCTTGGAGATGGAGCTGTTGAAGAAGGGGTCTTTCATGAGTCTTTAAATTTGGCAAAAGTCAATAATCTTCCTGTTCTCTTCGTAGTTGAAAATAATCTTTTTTCTAGTCATATGGATATAGATAAAAGACAACCCTCATCTTTTACCTCTAGATTTGCTAAATCTAATTTAATTGAATATAAAATTGTTGATGGTAACAATGTTTTAGATGTTTTGAGATGTTCGAAGGAATTAATAAAAAATATTCGAGAAACAAAAGAACCAAAATTCATTGAGGCAATTACTTATAGAATGTTTGGACATGTTGATTGGAGAGAAGATATTGATGTAGGTACAAATAGATGTGAAGAAAGTTTAAGAAAATGGAAATTGCGCTGTCCCATAAAAAGATTTCAAAATTCATTAATAGAACAGAATTTTTTTAGTGAATCAGAATTAGATAGTATTAAATTAGAAATAATTAATGCTTTAGATTATAGTTGGCAAAAAGTTACCAATGATCCCTTGGTTGATAAGAAATCTCTATTAAATAATGTTTATTTTGAAAATAAATGAAAAAAAATTTAACTTATTCAGAAGCTATCTTAGAGGGTTTTAAATATCTTTTAGATAACTATCCAGAAGTTTTTGTAATAGGTCAAGGATTATGGAGTCCATGGTATGTAGGTAATTCAATGAAAGATTTAGATAAACTATATGGGAAAGAAAGAATAATCGATACTCCTGTTTCTGAAAATGCAGTGACTGGCGCAGCAGTTGGAGCATCCTTGTGTGGATCTAAACCTATTGTTGTACATCCAAGGATGGATTTTTTGCTTTATGCAATGGATCCAATAATTAATCAAGCTGCCAAGTGGAGTTATATGTTTGGTGGGCAATCCAATCCCCAATTAACAGTAAGATCTATAGTAAATCGAGGGGGAGAACAGGGCGCTCAACACTCTCAATTATTACATTCACTGTTTGCTCATATTCCTGGATTAAGGGTCGTAATGCCATTTTCAGTTAAAGATGCTAGGGATCTTTTGATTTCTTCCGTTTTATGCAAAGATCCAGTAATTTATATTGATGATAGATGGCTTTATGATCAAGTAGACACTATTAGTGATGTTGAAATAAAAGATCTGGAAGATCAATCACCTAAGAAAATAATAGATGGTAATGAAATAACTATTATTGCTTCTGGATTCAGTACTAAGTTAGCCAAAAATGCTATTGATAAGCTTTCAATTAAAAATAAAAATTCAATTGAACTTTTTGATTTAAGAGTGATAAGCCCAATTAAATATGATTCTATAGTTAAGTCAATTTTAAAAACTAAGCGTTTTATGGTTGTTGATGGGGGTTGGAAAACATGTGGTTTGGCTTCAGAGATAATATCCTCAATAGTTGAGAGAATTGATCCAAGTTCGCTTCTATCTAAACCAGTAAATGTATCACTAAAAGAATGCCCCGCTCCATCTTCAGGTTTATTAGAAGAAAATTATTATTTATCTGAAAATAATCTAGTGGATTTGATTAATAGAGAATTAGAGAATAATAATTGATAATAAATTTCTATAATTTTTTATAGAAAGAATTAATTTTTTCACATACATAATTCACTTCTTCTTCTTTCATCATATGGTTCATAGGGAGTAAAAGTAATTCCTCAAAAAGTAATTTTGTCTCTGGATATTGATTTATATTAAATCCTAGTTTCGAGAAGTGAGCTATTGAAAAACCCCCCCATTGTTTAATGGTCCCAATATTATTTTCATTTAGATATTTAATAAGATTTTCTTTGTTTTTTGCTTGTATCTCATAATTTTGATAAGTACTCAATGAGTTACTGTTTGTTGAAAATTTTGGTGGTAATTTAATAAATTCTTTTTCTTCTAAAGATTTTAGTTCTAAGTCATAGATTGAAGCTAATTGTCTTCTCTTTGCGAGAATATTATGAATATTTTTAATTCTTTCTATTAGGATTCTCGCATTTAGGCTATCTAATCTACTGTTTCGTCCCCAATTTATTGCTTCAAAATCTTCCCCTCTTCCATGATCTCTTACTGATCTAGCGAATTTAGCTAAGTTATCATTATTGGTTATTAATGCACCTCCATCCCCTATGCAGCCTGCTATTTTTGCAGGATAAAAAGATAAGCATCCACCTATCCCCCAACTGCCAGAATGTTTTTTATTGTTAAATGCTCCTAATCCTTGAGCTGAATCTTCAATAAGTAAGATATCTTTTTCTTTGCAGAAATCTAAAATTGGATTCATATCTGCAACTACTCCATTTAGTTGAGTAATCATACAAGCCGAGACATCTTTCAGGTTAATAGATTTAAGCTGTTGCAGTTCAATCATTAAAGAATTTTTATCTACATCTACCGGTACTGGATTTAACTCTGCACTGTGAGCTGCTGAAGCAGTAGCTAGCATTGTATGAGCAGGTACTAAAACATTCGATCCTCTAGGGAGCTTTAGAAAATTAAATATAATTTCCATAGCGTCTGTTGCATTACCTACAGTGACACAGTTCTTTATACCAGTATATTCTTCTATTCTTGCTTCTAGATCATCT
>QCLY01000018.1 GCA_003214195.1 Prochlorococcus sp. AG-418-G23 | reverse complement strand
AAGATATCAAAAATAATTTATCAGATTGTATTTCAGTAGATATTGTCGGGGTGGAGTCAACAACAATGTATGAAAATCTTTCCAAAGGGGTATATCCTGCTGCAATTTTTGACTGGACAGGCCTATATTCTGACCCTGAAGCTTACCTCAAACCTCTATTAAGTTGTAGTAAAATCGTTGGAAATAATTGTGTAGAAGGAGAATCTGTATTGAGCGGTAGTTTTTGGGCTTCAAAACAAATTGAGAATTTATTTAAAGAAAGCGACTCTATGGTTGGAAATTATAGAATGAAAAATTTAATAAAAATTGAAAGGATTGCATCAGAATCAATTCCTTACATTCCTCTTTGGATTTCCTCTCAAAAAGCATGGTCTCAAAATAAAATATCAAAACCTGTCTTTAATGGTGCAGGAATAATTTCATTAAGTGATCTTGAATTAATTAATGAATGAGTAGAAATTTAAAAAACCTTTTAAATTATTCATTGTTAAAAATTTCATTAATGCCATTAATGTTATGGATAATTTCATCATTAGTTTTTATTTTGTTGAGAGTTGCTCCTGGTGATCCTGTTGATGCAATACTTGGTTCTGGTGCTAATGAGGTTTCAAGGGAAATTCTAAGAAATAAATTAGGACTAAATGAATCCTTAACAATTCAATATTTTACTTACATTAATGATATTTTGCACCTTAATTTTGGTCTATCTCTAAGTACTCAAGAACCAGTTTTAGAAATTATTCTTAATTCATTACCTGCAAGTATTGAACTTGGGTTCTTTTCAATATTAAGTGCAATTCTAATTGGATTCCCATTGGGAATTCTTGGTTTAATAAAAAGAGGTAAAAAGGCTGATTATATTTTGAGAACCTTTGGAATTGCTACATATGCTATCCCTCCTTTTTGGGGTGCAATGTTAGCCCAATTATTATTTTCTGTGTATTTAAATATTTTCCCAATTGGGGCTAGATTCCCAATCTTTCAGCAACAGCCTCAAATTACAGGATTTCTAGTATTAGATAGTATTCTTTCCCAAAATTTTATTGCTTTAAAAGATTGTCTATATCACCTCGCACTTCCTTCGATTACACTTGGTTTTCTATTAAGTGGAATATTTAGTAGATCATTAAGAGTTAATTTAGATAAAACATTAAAAAGTGATTATGTAAATGCCGCAATAAGCAGGGGAATATCTAGTAGAAAAATTTTTTTAAACCATGCTTTACCTAATTCTTTGCTACCAATTGTCACTATTTCTGGTTTGACAATAGCTTCATTAGCAGGAGGCGCACTATTATTTGAGGTAACCTTTTCATGGCCAGGTATAGCTCTAAGATTGCATGAAGCAATTTCTCAGAGAGACTACACATTGGTTCAAGGGATAGTAATTTTTACTTCTATGCTTATAGTCTCTTTAAATCTCTTTGTGGATATTTTAATTGCCTATTTAGATCCAAGAATAGAGTACTAATTTTTTGAAACTTCTTTAATACTTTCAAGATCTAAATAATGGAAATCAAGTCCCATTTCTCTTTGATTTTTAATTACACTTGGGACCTGTTGGTTCTTAATATTATTTATGAATTCAATTATGAATTTCGAAGATAAATTTTGTACCAAGATTGGATCTGAACCAATAAATGATTCATTTATTTTAAAAACATCATTATTTTCTAAATAGCTATTTTTAATTCTGATAGGAGAGAAATGACTCGCCCCTTCAATTATTAGAAACCTATTTGATGGATTGTTTAAAGCAGAAAAAACTATAAATTGTTCATTCATTAAAGGTGTGATTAGGTCATATGTTCCGCCTATAAGAAGAGTTGGTGTTTTTATCCCGGAACTATTTTCTTTTGGCCATAATAAACTGCCAAATGAATTAAAACCAATTATGGCGCTCGCCTTATTAGAACTATTTTTATCAGATAATGATATTTCGCTTAATTGACATTGAAGTAATTTTGATAGATTTGTTACTGCAAAGTCTTTTAATGCAGAATCACATCGATCTTTAAGTTGAACAGTTGTTCTATTCCCCTCATATAAAAGTGCTATTAAAGCACCCAGTGAATGCCCCATTAATATATAGGAATCATTTGGTAAACCAAATTCCCCATTTTCATGAGCTTTCAATACTGCATCTAAATCTTTTATTCTGTTTAAGAAAAAGTCTGCACTTCCTGGAATTGAACCCCCTCCGTCTAGAACTTCTGTAAGTGTTTTTAAATTACTTCCTCTATGGTCTATAAATATTATTGGCCATCCTCTTTTTGTTAATTCATTCCCTATCCACTTAAAATTATTAATTTCTCCTCCAAGTCCTGGCATAAAAATTATCAGTTCTTTATCATCTTTTGTTTGTTTGTTTTTCCAAATTTCAATTTTAAATGGCTTTACCCTATGAGGAGCATAAATCTTTTTGTTGATCTTTATGAGATCTGATGTGAATGTATTTTCAATATTTTTAAAGGTTTCTTTATTAGTTCTCTCAAGATTATTTAATTTGAATATAAGATTTTGCTGTATTGCTAATTCATTTTTCCAAGTTGAGATTATTAAGATTAAATTATCAATATCTAAAGAAATTTCTTCTGAAGGTAATGCTTTAATTATATCTAATGTTGAGACTTCTTTTTTCTCATCTAATAAATTTTCTATAGTGTTATAAATTTCTATTCCATTATTGTCATTTGGAACTGTAATGGTTTTACTTAATTCTGTAAGAATTTTACGGCCTATCCAACTTCTTAATACTTCTCTATTTAATCCTTCTTCTTTGAAAACTGGAAATTCTAAGAATTTTGATAATTCAAAAACTTTTATGAAGCCATTTCTTTTAAACCAATCCATTAATTCTGTTGGTTCATCTTTGTATTTTTCTAATTTTGTTAATTGTTCTATAGTAAGAGGGATTTCCATCTCTTCAAACTTAATATTTATTTTTTCAGCAGCCCTTGAACCATTATTAAAAAATAAACCACAAAAACTTAAAAAAATAATAAAAATGTATTTCACTTGTGATTAATCAAAATAGTTTTCAAATTAGTAAAGATTGGTGGAATCAATTTCCATCTTCCTTGAGGTTCATAACCAAAATAAGATTTTTTGCTGCATTTGGAGCAGGAGGTGTTATTTATTTAACATCACTCATATTCAATAATATTGGATTATCGGCAACAGATATCGGATTGGGGTTCACCATATCAGCAATAATAGGAACCTTAACTAGGTTCTTTACAGGTAATTACCTAAATAAAACTAGTACAATACAATTCCCATTAATCACTTCATCAATTCTAAGCATTACTGCTAGCTTATTACTCATTTTTTCAAGAGATACTTTTTTATATATAGTTGGACAATCTTTCGTAGGTGCTGCTGCAGGTATATATTGGCCAGCTGCTGAGTTTGGAGTTCCTTATTTTTGCTATCCCATAGATACAAGAAAAGCTTATTCTCTTGTTAGGAGCGCTGAAGCTTTAGGAATATTTTTTGGGGTACTCTTAGGAGGATTTATGACTAATTTCTTGTACTCTAAATCAATTTTCATAAATGATATATTTTGTATGATTGTTATTACATATCTAATTTTAAAAAATTATACTTTTATCACAAGAAACTTAGAAAATTTCCAGAAAAAATTAGTAGATCCGACTAAAAATATACAATCGGAATGGAATAAAAATTCCGCAATAATAATCTTATCTATTTTATTGATAACGACGTCATTGGCTTTGATTCAAGTAACTTTACCTTTGGATCTTGTTAAAGGTGGAGTATATAGGAATGCTTTAACTAAAGAAATTACAAGTCTTATAATTTCTATACAATTAATTTTATTGTTGTTTTTACAATGGCCAGTTGGGTCTTGGATATCAAAAAAAGGAAGATTATTTGGATTGAAATTTAGTTTAATAAACTTCTCTTTTGCTTCTTTCTTATTATTTTTTTCTAGTTATTTAAATATCTTTGCTTTTTATTTGATTTCTTTTTCTTTGATATTCGTTAGTTTGGGCACTGCTTCATTTCTTCCCGCTTCTACTGATGTTATTTTCAGAATTGCTCCTTCAAATAAAAAAGGTTATGCACTTGCTCTACTATCACAATGTTTCGCTATGGGATATTTTTTTGGACCATTTATTTCGGGACGTATATTAGATCTATTTGGTTATGCTTCAATAATTTGGATATCTATTTCATTATTTTGCTTTCTTATTTTTGCAATTCTTTTTAAGAGATTATTTTAATTAATCTTTTAAGACCTAATTTTTACCTAATTCAATAATTCTTCTTTCTCTTAGAAATAAAAAAAAAGGTGCAGAGAAAGCAAATGCTATAAGAAAAGTTCCAATGTAAACAATCCACATGTTCTTCATCTTCAATTTTTTTGATTCATTTATTATCCAAATAAAAATTGCGCTAGCTCCT
Organism: Prochlorococcus sp. AG-418-G23; assembly: GCA_003214195.1. Classification (GTDB taxonomy): domain Bacteria; phylum Cyanobacteriota; class Cyanobacteriia; order PCC-6307; family Cyanobiaceae; genus Prochlorococcus_A. The sequence continues at coordinate 21,904 of QCLY01000018.1, read as the reverse complement.
ACTAATAAGTCTCTGGAAATTGATTGAGCTGCTGGATTAGCGTTTGCTAATGCAATGAAGTTATTAATATCAAAACTATTTCCATACTCCCTAGCAAATTCAAAATTAGCCATCATTGGAAGTACAGCACCCAAAATAGATAGAAAAAGGTAAAGATAAGATAGTTTCTGTTTATTATCTTTTAAAATGTTAATGAAATTCATTTTTTAATAATATTCCTTTTAATAATAGTGTTTAAAAGATTATGGTTGTTGAGGATAATACTAAATTTGAAGACGATAATTTTAAAAAAGGAAATTTAAATTTTGCTGTAATAGGTCATGTTGAGTGGGTAAATTTTTTAAAGGTCGATCAATTGCCAAAACCAGGTGCTATTTCTCATTCTAAAAAGTCCCTTGAATATCCAGCAGGTGGAGGATCTATTATCGCTAAAACACTTTCTGATTTAACTTTAAAACAAGTTCATTTTTTTACTGCATTAGGAAATGATGACTATGGGGATAAATGCTTCAAAATTCTCTCGAGAATGGGAATAAAGCTACATGTGGCATGGCTTGATAAACCCACTAGAAAAGGATTTAGTTTGATTGACTCTCAAGGAGAGAGAGCAATTACAGTTATTGGAGAAAGATTAACGCCAAATTATAAAGATTGCTTAGATTGGAGCATTTTAAAAAATATGGACGGAATTTTTATCACTGCGTCTGATTCAAAGATTTTTAAAATGGCTAGATCAGCTTCAATACTTTGTACAACTCCAAGGGTGGGACTGAATACAATTAATGAATCAAATGTCCTTGTGGATGGATTAATAGGAAGTAATCTCGATCCAGGCGAAAAATTTTCTTTTTCTGAATTAAGCTTAAAACCCAAATATACTATTAAGACAGAGGGAGAAAAAGGGGGCATAATATTCCCAGGAGGAAGATATGATGCTTTTAAAAATAATAACCCAAAGGTTGATTCTTATGGATGTGGGGATTCATTTGCTGCCGGCATTCTTTATGGATTAGCATCTAAATGGAATATAGAAAAAACTGTAAATCTTGCTAAAGTTTTAGGAAGAAACGCAAGTCAATTCTTTGGCCCATATGCATAAAATTATTAAAAATAAATTATTTGAAATTTTATGAGTAACTTCGAAAATAAAAACATTCTCGTAGAAAACTTTATTATTTTCTTTTTGTTTACTGTCTTTTTGGTTTTTTAAATCTTTGAAAACTTTATCAAGAATTCTTACATATGGAATTTTTAAAAAAGAAATTTTAACTACCCAAAGTAATTTAGGTGTAGATTTAGAAATAAAAATTAAATAGATAGTGAATTATTTTTTAATTTTTTTAAGCTTTTTAATTATTTGTTTGATCTATAATTTTATTAACTCAAAAAGAACAAAGAATAAAAAATTATATAAATTTAAAAATAAAATGCAAAGTGCGCGATTCAATATTAATAAAATTTTTTTAAGAGAGGAAGAAAAAATATTTTCAAACCCAAATATAAATATTTATATTGCAATTGATGATAATGAGGAAAATATAATTAGAAAATCCAATATACACAGAGCTAGACTTTCAAAATTTAAGAAATCTAAATTAAATGGTGAAATGATATTTAAAGATGATGAAGAAAGAATTTATAAAATTTTTAATTCTGAGAAAATTTTTTTATGATTTTTAATTATTTAACTACACTCAAGACTTTCTCTTGTTGAAACTCCTGTTGTTGGATTAATCCCATCAGCAATTTCACAAAGATTTCTTTGATCTTCGCTGTCAAGAATGGCATAAGAAAAATCAGCTCCTTCTATTTGAGCCCCTGCAAAACTGCTGCCTGATGCGATCATATTTATCAAAACAGCATTTCTAAGATCTGTTTTTTGGAAATTAACTCGATCAGAGAGAGTGTCGGTAAGGTCGATTCCATTTAAATTAGAACCTTTTAAATCAGATAGGGTTAATGTAGTTCCATGTAAATCAACATCACTAAAATCTGCGTCTCTCGCAACTGCTCCTGCTATAGAAGACAAATGAAGATCCTCTCCATGGAAATCAAATCCTGTAATATTAGATCTTACATAACTTGGTACTTCATCTCCTTCACCCTTAACAGCAACATTCGCCCCAGCAAAAACTGGAGAGGATAAAACTAAGAAAGAAAAAATTACGCATAAAAAATATCTTAAAAACTTAAAAAATTTCATATTAAAAAATTTGAATATTTATATTTTATAACAATTAGATAATTTTTTAAATTGATGTATAAATTTGGAACTCCTTTTTAAGATTATTTAACACTATAAATTTTGAATCTAGGTTCTAAATTAGTTATACAATCTAGAAGTTTTTTGTTATCTTTGCTATTCGTAACCTCGAATTCAGATTCAACTGTACCGCCTTTATCTCTAATGGCTTGATTTAAAACTATTGAACCGTTTTGGTCAGATACTGATCTATGAAAAGTTCCTCTAGGTATTCTAAGGATATATCCACAAGATTCTAATCTTACTTTATAAAAAGGATAATCCCAACCAAAATTGACTAGAAAAAATGTTCTCCCCCCACTGATTGCTAATAGATTATCTTCTTGGTTATGGTGAATGTAAAATTGCCAATTATGAAATTCCTGATCATTTGGGGGACTAACTGCAGGACCATTGTGAATAACTAAATCTCTATAATTTGATTCGTTAACACTAATATCAAAAAATCTAACATCTTTTGTATCACGGAATTTTTCATAACTTATCAATTCAAACATATTTGATTTGTTTGGTTTGACAACTGGAATTTCTAGACTTGAGTTCAATTTTCTTTAAAGGTTTAACAAATGAAAACAGATATAGATATCAAAGAACGTATCAATTAACACTAAAAGAGAAACATTTTTCCTTGTCTTTATTTCAATTTAAAATTGTTATGAAGTCAGTCTTTATTTTATTTCAATAAGTTTGATCTTCCACGATAGAGTATTTTCTAGATTATTTTTTCCAATAAAGTTTCCTGTAATTACAGAAGTTAAATTAGATTTGGACGAAGATACCAAAGTTATATATCTCTCGTCTATTAATCCTTTTCCGCTTGGATCAAACCCTCTCCAACCTGCACCTGGAATATATAACTCAGCCCAAGCATGTAAATCTAACTCAGGAGGTAATGGTTCTTCGAAATGATAACCACTTACAAACCTACTTGGGATACCAATAGATCTACAAGCTTCAACCATTAGCATTGCCAAATCTCTGCATGAACCTACACGTTCTCTTAGTGTTCTACTCGCTGGCCATGCTGGACCTATGTGTCTTTTAGTATATTTAACCCGATCTTGGATGATCTCAATCAGTTGGTATGTGAAAGATAATACATTATTAATGCTTCCAGCTAAGGCTTCTTGTGCAAGTTCTACGGCAGAGGGGTCGTGTTGTCCATTTGGCATCCAACCTTCTAATGCCCCCTGCAAATCTCTGTTAATGATGCTTCTACAAAAAGGTAATGTTAAATCTCTATTTTTAGCCGCGTCAATAATGTTTGGATGTTTAATAGTTTCAACTTCACTAGTTGATTCAATAATTAATTTATCCGTTAATCCGTTAAATCTAATTCTATTAATCTCTTCCCCACTTGCAGCGAGTAATGGATAAATAATTTCCGGTTCTGGGCTTATTTTTAGTTTAAAATTTTTCACCCTTTGGAATCCGTTAGACCTTGGCTTTATACAAAGTCTATGCTCGCCTAATTGAACAGGATCTTCATATTTATATTCAAGTTTATGAATGTATTTAATTCTCATACATAAATTTTCTTAATTAATAAAATATTTTTCTTGAATGAGATCATTTAATTTATTTAAATCAATTTGCAATGAATCAATAGCCTCATGTAAACCATGGTTAATTATATCTTCAATTCTGATATAACTCCACTTTGCTTTAAGCAAACCTCTCATACACTCTAATTCTGACGGATTTTCAGGAGGTGGAGATGCATCTATCCTCTTTAAAGTATTGCTTATCCCATCAAGACAGTATCTTACTGATCTAGGGAAAATTGGATCAAGTAAAAGAAATCTTGCAACAGAATTAGGCTTTATTGAATTTTGCTCTGCTTTCCTAAACATTTGGTAAGCCCCCGCCGAACGTAATAGTGCAATCCACTGCAACTCATCCAGAACTCCCCCAAGTTCATCCAAGCTTGGTAGAAGTAAATAATATTTAACATCCAAGATCCTCGATGTTTTGTCAGCTCTTTCAATTAATCTTCCAAGAATGCTGAATCTCCAGGCAAGATCCTTACTTAAAGTTGCATCTGTAATTCCATAAAAAAGTTGGCATTCTCTTCTTATTTCACTTAATAGTTCTTGTCTTGGTTTATTCCATATTGCCTCTCCTTCTTGCATATTCCAATATAAAGTGTTTATCTGCTCCCACATTTCTGTAGTCATGACGTCTCTAATTTGTCGGGCATTTTCTCTTGCCATTTGAATGCAAGATATTATGCTGTTTGGGTTTAAACGATCTCTTATTAAAAAATTAATAACGTCCTCAGGTTTTTTCTCAGGGAATCTCTTATCAAAAAATTCTCTATCACTTGAAGCATCAATTAACGGTAGCCAAGGTTCTGCACTTCCTGGTGGACAATCTAATGACATTGCTTCACTTACTTCCACAAAACGAGATATGTTCTCCGCACGTTCTAAATAACGATTTATCCAATAAAGAGATTCTGCTACACGACTTAATAGCATATTATTTACCTACAACCCATGTATCTTTGCAACCTCCACCTTGAGAAGAATTTACTACTAATGATCCTTTCTTTAATGCTACTCTCGTAAGCCCACCTGGGCTGACCCATGAATCTTTACCTCTTAGGATATAAGGTCTTAAATCTACATGACAAGGATATAATTCTCCATTACATAACGATGGCACAGTAGATAATTCTAATGTTGGTTGTGCTATGAAATTTCTAGGATTTTTTTTAATTTTATTCGCAAATTCCTGTATTTGACTTGTTGTTGAGTGTGGGCCAATTAACATCCCATAACCCCCAGCTTCTGCGACAGACTTAACAACAAGTTTTGATAAATTTTCTAGAACATATTCTCGATCCTTTTGGTAATGACAAATATAGGTTTCTACATTTTTAATAATAATTTCTTCATCAAGATAATATTTAATCATTTTTGGAACAAAAGAATAAATCATTTTGTCATCCGCTATTCCAGTTCCAGGTGCATTTGCTAAAGCAACATGACCTGCCTTAAAAACATCAAGTAATCCGCTAACACCAAGGCAGGAATCTTTCCTGAAATTAAGAGGATCTAAGAAATTATCATCAATTCGTCTGTAAATGACATCTACTCTTTTTAATCCTGAGGTAGTTTTTAAATATACATAATCATCATTACAAACTAAATCATGACCCTGAACTAGTTGTATGCCCATTTCTTGAGCTAAATAACTATGTTCAAAATAAGCACTATTAAAAATTCCCGGAGTTAGTAGAACTATCTTGGGAGTATCTGTCCAAACAGCAAGTTCTTGAAGTGTTTTTAAAAGATATGATGGATATTCATCAATCGGTTTTACAATTCTGCCAGAGAAAAGATTAGGAAAAATATTTTTCATAACTAATCTATTTTCTAAAAAATAAGCAACCCCAGAAGGGCATCTTAAATTATCTTCTAAGACATGCCAATCACCCTTTCTGTCCCTTATTAAATCAAGTCCTGAAATTTGACACCATTTATTTAATGGAGGTTTGAAACCTATCATTTGAGGTCTCCAACCTTCTGAACTCTCTATTAATTCTCTTGGGATTATCCCGTCATTAATTATATTTTGAGAATTATAAATATCATCAAGAAATAAATCAATTGCCTCAAGTCTTTGTTTTAGACCTTTATCTAATGTTATCCAATCTTCTTTACTTATTATTCTTGGAAGGGGATCAAAAGGTAATATTCTCTCCGTTCCTTTTAAACCAGTATCATTTAATCTAAAAGTAGCACCATGTCTTAGTAATAATTTTTTTGCTGCAGAATGATTCCTGTTTAATTCTTCAAGACCCATATTATCTAAAGAGGACAAAAGAGGAATTAATATTTCTCTAGCAGAGTTGACATTTTCCTTAAAGTATTCATCAAAACTATTTGTAGGACGATAACCTGAAAACATATATTTCTTTGTTTAGTAATTTTTACTTGAGCTTCAGATCTTTATTCGTATTTATGGCTACCAAAAATAATATCTCTTTACTCGATCTATTTCATTATTTTGATCATTGAAGTATATTTCATAAAAATCTAAAAGGTATGAGTTCTAGTAATTGGCAATTTGTTTTTTTTAGATATTTCGCAAGCTTTCTCTTTATTCTCTCTCACAGTTTACTGGTACTTGATCATTTACCAGTTGGCGCTGCTCTTCATGGACTAGGGGAAGTTTTTATTGCTCCTTGGGCTTTTAGAGAAAGAGCATGGGATCTTGTTGTTATTGCAGTTTTATTTTTCTTCTTCGATATCTGGGGACTTATCAATACTCCTTGGAATTAACTAATATTATTAAATTACTTATTCAGGGAAAATGATATTAAAAATGAAGTCTTATTTTTATTAAATAAATATTGAGAGAAAAATTCTTGCTTAAAAAATCATTACTTAGAGGTTGCTTCTAGAGATTTTTTTATTGTTTTATGAAATTGTTTCTTTAATAAATAACGTTAAAATACTATTTGCTTGATAATTCTTATTAGGAGGATTTATTTGATTTTTAATTAAAAAAATAAAAGTATATATTAACGGTAGAAGTAATGATGAAGCAGCAACTAAAGCTATGATCTGGTTCAACCTGATAAATGGTTTTTTTACAAGATCCTCTCCGCACAAGCCACAAATTAAAATACCTTTTGAGGATTGTTTTTGAAATTGATATTTAGGATTGCAATATGGGCAATAATATCGAACCATTTTTAAATGTTAATGTTTTAATCATTATCTATAAAAATAAAAAAAAGTCATCTTTGTTAAAAAAAGAGGGCTTATTTAAGCCCTCTTTATCTTTTACTTATATTTAACTGATGTTAATAACGCACCTAAATCATGGATCCTTGTTACTAACTTCTATTAAGCTAATGCTCACCAAAAATAACTAATTGTCTTTAACTGGGGCAAAAACTCTAGAATTAAGCTTGTTTCTTAAAGGGCACCTAAACGATGCAGAAGAAGGAAGCTTAGACATTAATAAAAAATAATTGGAGCAGTTATTTAAATTAGTTCGGTTTATTCCGAAATTTCAGGCAGGCTATCGATCATTTAGAAAGACCTCCTAGAACTCAACAATATAAAATTAGGAAAATATTTCTCTAAAGACAATCCGTTTTTATACGCATTGATTTTTAATTAAAAATGTCCGAGAGTAGTAATCAATCACTTTAATTTTTTTTGAGATATTTTTAGTAAGTTTTGCTTATTTCTTTTGATATTTAATTCGACTATCTTAATTTTAAATAATTGAGAAACTCTTTTATGGATCATTCAAAAGAAGTTAGTAAGGCTGAAAAATCTAATCCGATAGATGAATATTTTCAATGTCTCTCATATTGCGATATTCACCCAAAAGGAATAGATAATGACTGTGAGGTCATTTGTATGGAAAGACATTTAAAAGATAACTATTGGTAATTTTATAAATTTCTACTTATTACTTAAACCCCTTAGAAAAAAGGTTAGTACGAACTTTAAATTTCCATACATTTACCACCCCTTTTGCGTTAATTGCTGCAAGGGCACAATCATCAGGTCTCCAGGATATTGCCCCTACTAAATCCCCGGCAAATGCAGCCCCGACTGGGTCACCATTACCGTCTTTTTTTAGAAAACTTGCGACAACAGATCCATCCCTAGATCCCGAGGCTACAAGCATACCTTTATTTGAAAAGGCTAGGCTTGATATGGGTTCTGTATGGTGACATAGCTCTCCTGGCATAGTGCCCTCTGGACCATTGCCTATAAAGCTCCATACTGTAATTCTTTCACTGCCACTAGTTGCTAGTAATTTTCCGCTGTCATCAAAAGAAAGGTGACTTGGTTTTCCAGGATATCCTGTCATTTCAGCATCCATACCTGTTGATCTTCTCCAGAAATGAACTGAATTGTCTTGACTCCCACAGGCGACTATATCTCCATCAGGACTTAATACCATCGAGACCAATGATCCTTGCCACTCTAGTTTTTGATTCATTTTATTATTAACAATGTCAAAGAATGTCACTCTTCCGTAGCAAGCAGTGGCTAGTTCATTTTTATTTGACCATGTTATTGCACTCACTGTGCTTGGATGGTCTTCTGAGATCCATTTCTCTTCACCAAACTCATTAAAAACATATACTTTTTTTGAGGAAGCTATCGCTAGAAATAATCCGTCATTAGACCACTTGAGGTGCTCTACCCAACCCTTACCAAGATCAAGTTTTTTAATTACTTTACCTTCGTGGCAATTACAAATTTGAACATTTCCATCCTGACCTGATGTTGCAAATATTTCTCCCTCTGGATGAATTGCCATCGCTAATAGACCACCAGAGTGTGTATTTTCTTTTTTCCAAATAATTTTTCCAGTATCTCCTCCGAATGCAAAAATACCTCCTGCCACATCGCCAACAATGAATTGTTTACCTTTAAGAGCCCACCCACATGCTATGGCGTAATCGTTAACTTCAGCTGTCCATCCTTCATGGAACATGCCTCTTGGGCTAAAGGGTTCTATATTAGGCATTTATCAAAGCCTTCTTGCATCTCTTTCTCATCTAAATTTCTACCGATAAAAACAAGTTGATTTCTACGAGGTTCGTTACCCCATTCTTTGTCAGGTTGTGCAGTAAATAACATGTGTACTCCTTGGAAAACTATTCTCCTTGGGTTACCTGAGTAACTTATGAAACCTTTAGTTCTGAATATATCCACTCCTTTTTCTGAGAGAAGCCTTCCCATCCAAGTATTTAGTTTTTCTGGGTCAACATCACCAAAACGCTCTATAGCAATTGAGCCAACTTCATCATCATGTTCATGCTCTGCTTGCCAAAACCTTTCAGTATTAAATGGAATCTCTTTATTTTCATCACTTTTAATGACTTTCATATTGAATTCTTCAGCAGTGTGCTGTGTAAACAAACCTATTTTTGTTGGTTTTTCTATGTTCAGGATGAAGGATTTATTCCCTTTATCTTCCAAGTTGAGATTTATATGTTCTCCATATGGGATGGTATTTCCAGGCAGAAAAGTATGAGCTTTTTCTGCATAAAGTCTCACGGAGGATTCAGCACCATTCTTTAGTTCCTCCTCACTCTCACCTTGGTTTACGAGAGCTACTAGGGACATTTCTGGATCTGGTCCTTCTTCTAGAATTAATTCATATTTACCTTCATCAAGATCGTAAACACCTGTCCATTCGAAAGGATATTCTGGTTCAAGGAATGTTGGCCTACGTTTAAGGATCTGATCAAGATCAAATGCACTTAGATTTAAGACTGTTTCAATTGGTACTTTGGCATTTTCGGCTCGAATAATTCGAGTCATTCGATTCATATCTCTCAATCTCGATTCAAGAGTATCTAATGCCTCATCAGAGACTAAATCAGTTTTATTCAGGACAAGAACATCTGCAAATGCTACTTGTTCTGAACTTTCATCACTCCTTCCTAGTTGCTGTTCAATATGTGCAGCATCAACTAAAGTCACAATTCCATCGAGAGTAAATTCAGAACTAATCTCTTCATCCATGAAAAAAGTTTGAGCGACAGGCCCAGGATCTGCTAATCCTGTCGTTTCTACTAAGACATAGTCAAACTTATCTCTTCTTTTCATAAGGTTTCCTAGGACTCGTATTAGATCACCGCGAACAGTACAACAAATGCACCCATTTGACATCTCAAAAACTTCTTCATCGGCATTAATTACGAGCCCTTGATCTATACCTACTTCGCCGTATTCATTTTCGATTACTGCTATTCGCTTACCATGCTCTTCACTTAATATTCTATTAAGCAAAGTAGTCTTACCTGAACCCAGGAATCCAGTGAGGATAGTTACGGGAACTTTATCTTTGATGCTCATTTACTGATTTTTACTAAATAAACAATAATTTAATAATAGTAAAAATAAAAAATGAAAACCGTTTTTATTAGAAAAATTTAATCTGAAAGTTTGTACCATTCAGACTGAATTTTGGAAGCAGATTCTTTATCACAGCTTCCACCTAATGAATCAACAATTGTACAAGTGTTGTGAACGGCTACTGAAACAGTATTACCATCCATCATCAATCCATCAACGAATATTTGATTAGAAGCTAAAGGAATTGAACTTTGTCTGCTTAGATTTCTCAACAATTTGGAGGCAGGTTTCTGCTCTGGGAAAAGAGCTAAAACATTATCTTCTTTAAGTTCTTTGAGTGCAGACTTTATATTATCTGGTCTTAAGCTCGAGGAGTCTCCAAGAAAGTCAAGTAAACTAATGGATTCAAATCCAAATGCATCTCCGTAGTACTCCATCGCCTTGTGTTTAGAAACAATTACTCTGTTTTCCTTTGGAATAGACTCTACCTGTTTAACAATCCAAGAATCTAAAGCTTCTAGTATCGAATCAAATTTTTCGAATCTTTCATTAATTAGTTTTCTATCCCCTCTATTAAAAACAGAAATATCCTTCTTTAAGCTTTTACTTATAAGATCTCCCATTTTTATAATGTTCTGTGGATCATGCCATACATGAGGATCTAGACCTCCATGATCATCATGTCCTCCATGATCTGAGTGATCATCGTGACCTCCATGATCAGAATGATCATCTACCTTGGCTGAATGTTCAGCATGATCATCATGTCCTCCATGATCTGAGTGATCATCGTGACCTCCATGATCAGAATGATCATCTACGTCTATTGCACTAACACCTACAACAACAGTATTCTTATTATTTTCCCAATTTCTCATACTTGGAGTCATTTCTTTACCAAGAGTAAATACTTTGTCTGCGCTATTTAGTAATTGAGCTTGCCTTGGATTGATCTTTAAGTCATGAACATCCTGCTTTCTATTTACTAGGCATGTAACTTCGTCAGATGGTAATGCAATTGATTTAACTAAATCACAAACTAGTGGTTCTACCGCTACGTATGACTTTCCTTTAGCCATGACATCCTGCCCAAAACCAGAAAATATAATCGTTCCTGCTATTACGGAATTTTTAATAATTGACTTTCTTGAACCTGTTTTATTTGTTAAAAGTCTTTTAAAGATTGACATGAAAATTTTTTAATACTTAAAAATGATAATCATTTTCATTATGTCTGGCAAGTAAAGGTATCAAATGTTATGAAAATAATACGAAGCTTGTATTATTGGTAAGCTTGTAAAGTGACTTTTATAAAAGATTAATCAATGGCTACTTTAGTCGCTGAAAATTTAACCTTTTCATATACAAAAAAAAGTAAGCCAGTTTTAAATAAGGTATCGGTTGAGATTAAACCTGGAACTCTAACAGCGTTAGTTGGCCCAAACGGAGCTGGTAAATCAACTCTTTTGAGAATATTGCAAGGACAAAATACTCCAGATAAAGGCGAAATAAAAATTGACGGTGAAAATTTATTTAGATCTAGAGCTTTAGTGGCACTTATGCCTCAAAGAAGTTCTATGAATTGGAAGTTTCCTATCACAGTGGAAAAATTGGTATCTCTTGGTCAAATAAAGTATTCAAAATCAAGAAGTAATAACCCCTTTCAGATTAAGACTCTTCTAGCACATCCTAATTCTTGGATTAATAAATGTTGTGAATTAGAGGCGACAATGCAAAGAGTGGGTATTGCTAATCTCGCTAATAGAAGACTCGATTCTCTTTCAGGAGGACAGCAGCAGAGAGCTCTATTAGCAAAAACTCTGATGACTCCTGCAAAAATATTTCTTTTAGATGAACCTTGTGCAGCTTTGGACCCTCCTGCAAAGGAGGATTTTCTGAAAATTGTTCGGCAACTTGCGGATGCGGGACTTTCTTTGCTCGTAAGTAGCCATGATTGGGGCGATTCTTTAAAAAACTATGATCAAGTAATAGTTCTTGATAAAAGTGTTTTAGCAGTTGGGAGTCCTGAGCTAATAAAAGATAAATTAGATGCAATAAACATTAGCTCTATAAAGGAAAATAATTTCTGTGATTAGAAAATGTTCCTTTTTAATTTTGTGTTTGATAGCAGTTCTGGCAAAGTCCGAAATACTCCAGGGTATGAAACAACAATTGGAATTTCTTTGGATTTGTTTTGGGTGTATGAATATCTTTTACAGGGCACCCTTCCATTTTTGATGTCTCACCACATTGAACACAGGTCAAATGATGAATGTCTCTATCTACGGGAGTGTAAAGAACTTCTCCTGTTGGGAGATGTCTAGAACGTATTAAACCATGCTTTATAAGAACTTGAAGATTCCTGTAAACAGTTGTCAGTCCCATTGCTTTTCCGCTTTCAATCAATTGTCTATGCAACTCTTGACCGCTCAATTCATCATCACATTTATTAAGTTCTTCAAGAAGTTGCTCTTGTCTTTTGGTAATGTCAGGCTTAGTTACCATTGTTTCCGAAATCTTTTTTTGTCCCATATTTTCGATCATACCGAATCGCTAGATTAATGTCTTTTTTTAATAGCAGTTGGTGGCTTGTTCCTTTAATAATAACTATTTTTTCAGGAATTCTATGTCCAGCGATGGGAACTGTATTAATAACACACAGGAGATTACTTCAAGTAAATTTAATCTCGCACTGCGTTTTGCCAGGACTTGCTTTAGCCTTAGCGCTTGGAATTCATCCATCTATTGGTGGGGTTATCAGTGGTCTCTTAGGTTCTGTAATTGCGGAAAGTTTAACTAATAAAAAGAGTGAAAACTATGAAGCAATAATGAACACAATATTAGCCGGAATGCTTGGGTTTGGAGTCCTTATTATTCCTCTACTCGGAATAAGGATTGATTTGGAAGCAGTATTATTTGGCGATTTATTAACAGCAAATTTTGGAGATTTACTTAGAACAATAATTGCTTTTTTCGTATTTATAGTTTTAATGACTTTTGGATATGAAAAGGTTGTTTATGTGGGATTGGATCCAGAAGGTGCATCCGCTAGTGGTATAAACGTTTCTTTATTAAATCTTGCTTTGAGTTTTACAACGGCATTAGTAATTGTTAGTTCAATGTCAGCAGTGGGAGTAATTCTTGTTATTGCTCTTCTTTCTACCCCAACTCTACTAGGGCTAAATAAGGCTCATAGTTTAAGAATTGCAATGATGAGGTCTTCATTTTTTGGATTGTGCATCTCACTTCTAGGCTTTATTCTCTCCATAGTATTTAATCTGCCGCCAGGGCCTGCAATTAGTGTTATTTGTGTTGTATCTCTTTTGATTCCTAAACTTCGCAAATAATTAAATCTTAAATGTCCAATTCGAGTTAAGTGCCTGAGCTTCTGGATTGTTTTTTAAAGCTACTTCTAGAGCCTCTTTTTTATTATTAGCTATAACAACTTCATCAAATTCCTTTCCATTTTTTTTAAGATTTACTTTGAAACGCATAAAAATTTTTTTAATTAATCAAAAGTTAACTATCAAGAAAAAAGATTTAAATACTTTTTAAAGTTATTTGATGAAATAGAAACTTTAGTTATTTTGGAGCTTTTCTACTACAGATTCTTTCTCAATCTTTGCTACATCTTGCAATCCATTAGCATCAAACCATGGTGCATTTTCCCAATTAAATCCTTCGCCAAACGTATTATCAGGAGCGGCTACGTACCAGTGACATGATGAGTCGGGAACATCTACAGCACATTTTGACCAGTCAGCTTCCCATTGCGGAACTTGTACCCACATCACAGAAGCTAATAAAAAAGAAAAAATAAAATTCATAATCCTCGGTTAGCAAAATTTTGAAAGATTTTTTTCACACTCTTTCTTTCTTCTCTTCCAGTATTTCTCAAGTATTTGATATTTATGCTTACTTTTAAATTGATTTAAATGAATATTATTCTTGTTAAATACTGATGTATTTTTGATTTTCATGACTCAAGCTATCTTTCCTAAACATATTTAAGACACTTTTTAGATTTTTTGAAGTGAATATATACTTAATTTTCTCTTATTTTTGAGTAGGTAAGTATTTTTCGGGATTATTTTCAATATAAGTAAGAGAATATTTGAAAACACCAACTATTACTGAAAAAAGAGCAATTGCCGAGATAATAAAAATGATTTTTTTATGAATTCTTTTCATGAATTTTTTATGTTTCTGAATATTTTTTTTACCAACATCAAAATATTTGAAAGATTTAAATAAATAGTAATTTATACTGTAGCCTTTTAAATTACTTTTAGAGTAAATTTGATAAATCAGAAACTCCTCACACACTTTTTTCTGATAACCATAAAAGTACTCGACAGAAAGTTTGAGTACTTTTTTTTGTGTTGTGACAGTTAAGATAGAGGCCTAACAGGCATTACGTTTTTTGAATTTAAGTGTGATATTAAAAGAGTGTGTAGGAGGAATTGATTCATTTCAGTGGAAACAAGGAAACACTTGATTTAAATCAATTTTAAAAAGATCTCTCTTTGAGAGATCTTTTTTTTTGGGAATTATTAGAAATTTATAAAATAGATATCTAAACCATGATTATAAAATATAGATGTTTTCTTCCAAAATAATGAGTTATATGATTACAAATTAGTAATTTGATTCGTTAGATTATGACTTGTTAAATTATTTTTTTAATGAAAATACTTTTATTAGCAATCATAATTTGTTCAAGCTTTTTTTTTCCTTCTTCATCATTTGCCTCTCATGTAGAACTAAAACCTTGTGTAGAGATTGCACATTGTGTACGTGAGGAATGGGAGGTCAATAATATTGTGAACCCTTTTGAAAAGGTTAAAACATTAATCGAGAACACTCCAAGAACTGAGATTGTGGAAATTGATGAAGACTATCTTCATGCTGAGGCAACCAGTAAATGGATGAAGTATGTAGACGACTTAGAAGTATCTTTTTTACCTCAATCAAATATCTTATCAATAAGATCAGAATCAAGAGTTGGAGAAAGTGATTTGGGAGTGAATCAAAAAAGAGTTGATTTACTAAAATCGAAAATGTTTTAGGATTAAAAAATGAACCATCGATTTTTGTAATTATTGTTTTTTGTATACCTTTTTTATTTTCAAAAAAAATTTACAGTTAAAAGAGTGATAATTATCATCATGACTTGATTATGGCTAATTTAAAAGAATTTCTTAAAAGATGATCATAAATATTTTATATTTATTGTTATCTAGTTTTATTTGTTTTTGGTTTTGTATAAACATAAAAAAAAATGGACTTAAATGGATAGTAAAAGGTCTTTTGCAGATTGGAATATTGATATTATTCATTGGAGGATTTTTGAAAATATTTTTAACCTTACCTCCTAATCTATATTTAAAAATAATTTTTCTTATTACTTATATATGGTGCACTGTTGGCATAAATGTAAATTTCATGATCCCCCTGATTAGTTTGATCGATCAAAAAATATTGAAAAAATAAAACTAAAATAATTTCTTAAATACTAATGTATAAATAAATTAATTTTCTTAATAATCAATAATAATATTTAAAAGATTTCCTTTTTCCTTTGGAAAGTCTTTTTCTCGTATACCTGGTCTTTAATGCTAAATCTGTCATTACATATATTCCAAATAAAAGAATGATTATTCCTATAAAGTATTTCATTTTCTTATGTAATCACTATCTTTGAGATTTATTAATGATGCCAACTAATTTGAATATTTATTTCTTGGGATAAATTTCTTGTAACTGGACATTCTTTTGAAGCTTTTTTCATAAAATCAATAGTTTCATTAGAAGTGTGCCCTGGTATAAAAATATTTATTATAAGTTCTTTTATCTTCCTCTCGCTATTTTGTGTCATTAGTTTTTCAATATTTAAATATACACCTTTCAAATCAAACCCTTTCGATTTAGCTTTGATTGCCATAATTGTTAGCAGGCAAGTACCTAGAGAGGTTGCTAATAAATCAGTTGGGGAAAAACTTTCACCTTTACCATAGTGATCTAAAGGTGCATCCGTTTTAATAAGAGTTCCAGATTGTAGATGAATAGCTTCACAGTTTAAATTTCCTAAATAAGAACATTTAACTTTGGTCATTTTAAAAAAATTAAATTAGTAAAAATATTATTAATAAAAAAACTATTGAACATAAAAGATTACTGATCAGAAATTTTTAATTGCATGTTAGTAGAGTATTAAGGAAATTCATCATTCAAGTTTTGAAATCAGTTTTTATATCCATATTCCTCTATGCAATACTCAATTAATTCAATTGATTCATTAAGAGTTCTTTTATTTTTATTTTCTAGATCGAAGCATTCATTTAAAACACGTATGGATTCATTTAATATTGATTCTTCTTTAATTTTTAAATTTTTAATTTGATTTGTATGAATTAATTTTTCAATTCCTAGAACGGAAAATATGATTACTGATATTGTTAAAATTCCTGTCTTTAATTTATTCATATAATTAATTTTTACAAATATTTTAATTTATTTAGTACCCAAAACTTTAGAGAATTTCCTTAACTTATAAAGCTAAGTAATTGAGTATGTAGCTGCTGTTATTACAATTGCAGTAATTGAAATAAAAATGTATGGCACAACTTTTAAAGGTATGTATAAATTATTTTTAGACATAACTAGAATCTTTATACAAATTTTTACATTTCCTTCAAACTTTATAGGTCTTCAAATATACAAATTAATTTTTTTTGCGAAAATTCAGTCCTTATTAAATTTAAAAAATTTATATTCATTGAATTTTCATTAAATAAAGTACCTCTAAATCCTGTCTTGAGTCTGATATTTTTCTTTTTAAAAAGATTAATTCTTCTTGACTCATTTTTGATTCTTTTATCATCAATTCTGCCTGCTCAATAGCATGTTCTATATTTTTGATTTTAATTTCTCTTATTGAGGGATCATCTTTACATGCTTTTTTAGTATTAGCATCTAACATCTGTACGAAAAAATCAGCTTTAATATAATCTAAATTAAAACTTCATTTTTCTACACCGCAAATTTAATTAAGATAAATTATCATTGAACAAGAACTTTAACCTTAGCTAGCCCTCTCTTCAACTGATCGAGTGGGTTTTTTTTATGGTGTAATATACCTCTAGCATTTATTACTTATTTTGGAAGATTCAAAACTTAATCCTGAGGAAAATAATTCAATCGAATCGTTTCCTAATTTGAATGAAGATAATAAAGAACTTAATGAGGGGAATAAAAAAGAGGAGAATGTTAAGGCATTTACAGAATTTCTAGAGAAAGCAAGTAATCAAGATTCTTCAGAAGAAAAAGTTAATCTTGATTCTGAGCAACAAAAAATAAAAATTGACAAATCACTTTTTAAAAGATTTCTTAATAACGGATTTGATGGGATTTCAACTAATCCAAATTATAAGATGTTGGCATTACTAATAATCCTTTTAATTAATTTGTCTCTATTTTTTGTAATTGGCAATATGGGTAAGGCTTTTTTAAGAAATGCAGGAATTATGGGTTAGAAATTATTTATTTCTTTTTGGATATTCATCTTTACAATTTTGATTCTTCAAATGAAACTGTGATATTTTTTTCAAGTTAATATTTAGATAAAATTTGGATAATAAAGAGCCAGAAAATCCAGTCGTTTACCTTTCTAATTTAGTCAAGAAATTAGATGTAAAAAATAGAAACGGTTTGGTAGCCTTAGCAATTGTAAACCTTTTAGTAATTCTTTTATTTAAATTTTATTTGAAAGGATCTGGATTATTATCTTGAAGTTGCCTTCTGGTAGTATTATTCTGCATTTTCAAATTGCTTTGCTAATCTAAATGCCTTCTTAAGTATTAGAAAGCCACCATATGCTCCTGCAAGTAACGGTAATATAATTAATGGGTTAGGGGAATAATCTGAATAATTTTTCGCCCCCTCAACATATTCATAACCTGAACATTTAAGAAAGATAAAGCTAAAAAATGTGATACTCCAACCAATGATTGATAAAAACCCACCTTTTTTATCTCCTTCGTAGAATCTATCTAGACCTAAACCCCATCCTCCTATTAAGAATATACCTCTAACAATCGAATTTTTTTCTTGATTTCTAAGCATAATAAAAAAATGTTCATTATGAACATAACCTATTTGTATTAATTATGTGAGATGTTTTTGTTAATTAATCTTTAAAAAAAATTTCAATAAATTTATTCTAAAAATTATTAGGAATATTAGTCAGTCTTTTAATTAATTATTAGATATTGCATTTAATTCAATAAGGAGATTGAAGGCCTTATATAAATAAAAATAGACCCATACATATCCTGCATAATTCTCATTTCTTCGTCTAAATATATAATTTTAACCTGGCAATTTGGCGATTCTTTATTCCAAGGTAATTTATTCCATACATCTTTAACTGGATACCATCTATCCATAAGTAATTCACTAAATAATGGAATCTTATTAAGTCCATCAACTTTGGAAACTTTTGTCTTTTGTAAGTTCATATAAAGTAAATTATTTTTTAAAACTAAATCACTTGCTAGAGTTATTACTCTTCCACCAAAAGTAGGCAACAGTTTGAACCAACCTAAGATAGGAATTGTTGTGAGGCCAAATATTGTAGTGTCAAAAGTAGATATAAATTCTTTTTTGTCAAAATCAATCTTTTGAGCAATTCTTCCAATAGTAGATATTCCAAAGGATCCTACTTGCAATTGATGTAATTTAAAGAAAAGATTACTTTTAAATTCATCATTTAATGCCTTTTCAATAGCAAGGAAGAAAGGAGAACTTCGAAATAATTCAACATTTGAAAAAATCAATTCCCATTCCCCAGATAATGATTTTTCTGATATTTCGAAACTAAAGTTTTTAAGAGCCTCAATCAATTCACCCATTTCATTAGCTTTTTCCTCATACATAGGAGAAATTAATTTATTTAATCTTTGCCCTCTATCTGTAACAGCAGCTATTTTATATATATTTGACTTTATCTCTCCAAGTTCTTTCATTAATCCAATACAAGTAATACTAATTAATCTTAAGAATTTAATTTGAAGTTGATGGCAATTTTAATAATGTTGGTAGTAAATTCAATTAATATTCCCCCCACCTTTTACCAATATCAAAACCCCATTCATTGGTTAATTTAATTACTTCATCATGATTTTTACATTTTGAAAGAGATAACTTTTTATTAGGATTATTTTTTATTAGCTCAGCAATTTGATTAAGTTGCTCTATTTTTTTAAGGAAATTACTTAGATCTTTATCCGACATTTATCTAGGAACTAAATTTCTGATCATAAGTAAATATGTAATAAAGAACCCAGGCAACACCAATAATCAAGATTGCAATCATTATATTTACTGACCAAACTACTTCTATCATGTAATTTATTTATATATTTTCAATATATCCAAAATTTACACTAAATTAATCTTTAATGATTTAATTCTAGAACAATACACTACTTTTGCTAAGTGTATAAAATAGTCTTAAATAGATTAAATATTATGGGAGAAGCTAAAAGGCGGGAAGAGTTAGGCTTACCACCTAGAGAAAAGAAAAAGGAAAAACAAACATCGAAAAATCAGCTGAACAAAATTTTAAATAAATATCCTTATTTACCTTTCATTTTAGGTTTTTCTTTACTGGCAGTATTAATTGTTGACTTAGTTAATTACTACAAATAGATATATAAATAGGGAATATTTTTTGCAGAAGAAAAGATTATCTTCGCAATTGTGAAATTATTTTTCCATAATAAAAATAAAACTTATGAAACCCATTAACTCCTCATGTGTCTTAATTTTTGGAGTTCTAACTTTGTTTTCAATATCTAATGCTAATGCAGGTGGCTGCAGTTCTCATAATGAGAAGAAGGCTGAAATTGAATGCTTGGCTGATGATAAAAAATGCATAGATACGAAAGAAAAAGAAACATCATACAAAGTTGAGGCCTAAATGTTTGATAACCTTGGAACTGTTCTAGTACAGGCATTAGGCTTCTTTGCCGTTTTTGTGTTTTTTGTATATCAAACTTTATTCGCAGATAGAAAACCCAAAAAATCAAAATTAAATACAAAAAAAACAAAGATTTCGGATATAAAAGAATCAATTAAAAAAGAACCTAAAAAAGGCTTATTTAGCAGAAAATCTATACCTGTTGAAGAGAATTTGCCTGTCCAAAAAAAGGGTTTATTTGGGAGAAAAAAAGAAGTTATTAAAGAAGAGATTAGACCAAAGAAAAAAGGTTGGTTTAAATAGGAAAAGGTGGTTTAACTCTATTTTGATATCCTTTATACAAAAATTTTTTTTAATAACTTTATAATCTAAGAAATATAATTTTAAAAATGAACCACAGGGAAATCACAAAAAAATATAGTGAGTTACTAAACAAGGCAGAGTTTGCTACTGGCCGTAAGGAAGTTGTAGGTCTTTTAAAAAAAGCTGCTAAATTGAAATCTCAAATTGAAATCAGTTATTAGATCTATAAATTTATTTAATTCTAATTGTAAAAAATTTTTTTAAAAAAGTATTTACATGAGATAATCTGCCTAGATTATTTTTCTTATGAATAAAAAAGGTTATACAACCGAAAGTGGTGGCAGACAAAATGGTTTCGCAATTGAACCAAAAATTAACCCAATATCAGAAGGCGAATCTAAGAAATCCATATTCTTATTCATTGGAATATTATTACCTTTTTTGATAGGCGGTTTTTATTATTTAAGGACTCTGGATATATTCTGATATCTTATAAGCCATTTTTAGCAATATATTCTTCTGAACTAACGATGTCTTGCATTAAGCTCTCTGATGAAGAATTAAATCCATTTTGCTCTAAAAAAGATTTAACCTTTTCAAATTTTTGCTGAATTTTTTTTGTATATGGAGTTGTCATCAAATAATCATCTTTTTCTGTTGAATAGTTCATTTGATTAACGGATTGCTTTTACATTTAAATTTTGCAAAATATACTATTGCTAATGAAGTTATAAATATTACATAAATAATTTAATAGTAATAAATACTTATAAGTTATTTGCATGCAATCATTATTGGTTGATATTCTAGAGAGTACTTATAGTAACAAGCTCCATTAAATCTCTAGACTGTAGATATTTTTGAAACACTTCAGAATAAAATGCTTTTTTAGCAGCAAATTTTGATTCGAACTCTATAACTAAACCAAGCTGCCCCCCGTCCCATTCACTTGAGGCTGATTCTTGAATTAAATCTCTTTTTACTATTACTCCTCCTACAGATTTAAGCCAAGGCAATACAGTCCTTATATATTCCAGAAATAAATCAACATTTGGAATTGAAATTTTCTTTAACCAATAGCTCTTTGTCATCAAATCAACATATTCTGGGTAGAATATAGCATACGGAGGTAAGTATTTATCCTTAGCTTTATGATGGGCGGTTATTGAATGTAATTCGAAGATAATTTATTAAATTTACTTCTTAATTCTACAAATTCAGAGAGTATGCAGACTATTGCCGAACAACTTAAAAATGAGGATAATTCTTCCTTTATCAAAGATGGAAATGATTTATGAGGTGTTTGGGAGCTTAGATAGAGTAGTTCTTATAGTCCTTTTTTAAAATATTCTCCTTTTATTGATAACCTTAAAATTCTTGATCCCCTTAATTTACATGGTCCTAATTTAATTAAACCTAGAGGATTAAATTAATTATTGGCACTGGTTTTTTAATGAGACTTTATACATAAATGAGAAAAAAATAGGCGTTAAATTTACACATGCTGAT
>QCLY01000017.1 GCA_003214195.1 Prochlorococcus sp. AG-418-G23 | reverse complement strand
GATTTTAGATGGTTGCCCCAACTTTCATCGATATATAAAAAATTACAACTTAAAATTTTGTTTGTAATTGCAAAACTTTCGATATGGTTTATCAGTAAATTTGTAATTTCTTGCTTATCTTTATTTTTTTTATAAAGAAATTGATATCCATTGACGGGACTATAAGGACTCATTCCAATTAATTTAGGGTAATAATTTAAATTCAGCTCTTGAGCTAATCTTGCAAATGATTGGTCAAAAACGAATTCTCCATAGCTATGATTTTTTAAAAAAAGTGGAGCAATTCCTGATATTTCTTCATTTTCATAGGCAATAAAATATAGAGGCTGCCAACCAGTTTCTCTTGAAACACTTTTTGATATTTCAAGGTTTTTAAGCCAAGTCCATTCATAAAATGGATTATTGATTTCATTTGCTAATTCATTCCATATCTCCTTGGAGATTGCCTTAATTGACAATTTGACTTCAACTCTATGTGTTTTTTGGTTCATTTATTGTTGAATCTATTTCAAATTTTTTTGTAATGAACATGGATTTCATTATTCATTAAATTTTTAATCGATTTTAGTTCCCATAGCCTTTTGAGATTTAAAATCTCATTTGTTTCTTCTGGAGGAATCCATGTATATTTACCTCCAATAATTTGTGGAATTATTGTAATTTTTATATCTGTTATTAAATCTTCTTTTATAAATGAATTTATAAGTTTTGCACCTCCTAAAAGAGCCAGATCATTTATCCCTTGTTTTTTAAGTGAAATTAAAGTTTTACTCCATGAATCCTCGAAAAAGAGTTGTTTCTCGAAGCCATTATTCGACGAATTATCAACTTTACTTGAGCTTATTAGCCATCTTTTAATTGGTTGACGAAAGTATTTCCAATTACTATTAAATTTTTTGCTATTTGAAGCAACTATAGAAATTGGTTGTTTTTTTGATATATTTTCTTCGTTATTATCATTTAGATTTTTAATGAGGTAAGTTGATTGATGAGCTATTAAAGTACCTAAACCAAAAATGGTGGCATCAACCATTGATAAGTGTTGATTTAATATTTTTTTATCTTCTTCGCTTCCAAGATGCGATTCTCCACCTCCAGGAAATGCAATTCTCCCGTCAAGACTAGATGCTATGACAATTGTTACTCTTGGGATACTCAAGTTTGTGAGACTAAACTATTTTCAAGTTTCAACTTCAATGAATTGGTTAGCTTTTGATCAACATAAATTTCTGCAGCGTTATTTGGGCTCTCTTGGAGTCTTATTTTGTGTAATGTTGCACCAAGTTTATGTATTGGATTTTTAAGAATATCAGAAATATATAAAGCTATATTTTCAGCAGTTGGAACACAATTCTGGAAAAATTCGATGTCTTTATTTAGAAAAGTATGATCTAGTTGTTCAACAACCAAATCATTAATTATCTCCTGGAGCGCAGATAAGTCGCAAACCATTCCCGTTCTTTTATCAATGTCTCCTTTTACAGTTATATCGACAAGATAGTTATGACCATGTCCATTAACTCTGGCACATTTCCCATAGATTTTTTTATTTTCATCAAAGGAAATCTCTTCTTTTGCAAGTCTATGAGCGGCTGCAAAATGAGTTTGTACTGTTAAAAATGCTTCCATGTTTTTTCCAAAATAATCTGCCCATAAATTTGGGTTTTCATAAAGCCTTAGACTTGTAAGAGGTAAATCATCCTTTAGACGATTCCAAATAACCTTTACTAATGCTTCAGTTGTGGGAAGTATACCCTCTTGATTATTAATATTAAATTCGGGCCAGACATCATTTAAAAAACGAAAATCTAATTGTCCAGTAACCTTATCTTTAATAGAGTGTTTTACATCAGAGAGATTGAGAACCATTCCATCAGAGTCTAGTTCTCCACCCATTGAAACAATAAGTTCATAATTATGACCATGACCTGGTGCAATACTGCAATTTCCAAAAAGAGATAAATTTTCTTCTGGGGTTTTTTCAGGAAGCCAATAACGGTGACTAGAACTAAAGCAGGCACGTCGAGTTATGACGCATTCACGTCCTTTTCCATGTAATGGTTTGGATTGTGTAGAAGTCATAACTTTCTGCGATAATACTATCTTAAGGTTTTAAATAGGCTTTTGTCTTTATGGAACAATCAATTATCAAAAAAACAGTCCATACTTTAAAGGGCAGAAGCATATTTTTAATAGGAATGATGGGTTCTGGTAAGTCACAAACCGGTTTGAAGCTAGCTGAATTATTGAAGTATAAATATATTGATTTAGATTCGTTAATAGAGAAGTTGGCAAAAAAATCTATAAATCAAATTTTTAATGATGAAGGAGAAAATAATTTCCGTGAATTAGAAGCTAACTGCCTTAAAGAAACTATCAAAATTCCTTCATTAGTGATCTCTACTGGGGGAGGAATAGTTACCAAATCGGAAAACTGGGGAATCTTAAGGCAGGGAATAATTGCTTGGATAGATCTCGACAAAGATATAGCAATTGAAAGATTGAAAAATGAAATTGAAAATAGACCACTTCTTCAGGGAAAGAATCTAAATGATCTATATATGAGAATTTTTCAATCTAGAGAAAATTTGTATTCTCAGGCAGATTTAAGAATTCAAGTAAAAAGGGAAAATATTGAAGAAGTCGCTATGAAAATAATTAATGCAATTCATAAAGAAATAATTAGTTAATCTGGTTCAATTCTTACTGCAAACCATTTGATAACGTATCCTAATTTTATTTCTAATTCATAAGTGCTTTCTAATAATTCTTCAAAAAATTCCTGATCAGGATCTTCTATATTTTGATATATTGTTGGTGTTTCTGTCTTACTGAGCCAATTCTTTAACCATAAAATTGCTTCTTGCTTTGATACAATTTTTTCTTTTGAGTCTGGCTCCAATAATACATAATGATCTGATGCTCTTATTAGTGGATTTGACATAATGAAGATTCTTTTTGGACTAATTCTTTGCTTGATTTTTCAAGGAATTTTTATACAAAGTTCTTTTGCTATTGTAGATTCTAATTTACGAGAGTTTTTGGAAAATCGTGTAAATCAATGGCCAGAATTATATTTACCAAATTTTAAATTTTCGGATACTTCTAAGGATTTAATTTATCCTAAATGGTTCGAGGGGAATTGGCTTGTTACTTCTCAAGATATAATTAATGATTCAGAAGAGCCAGTTATTTATAAAGTAAATTTCTTTAAGAATGATTCAGATTTAGTCGTTGGTAATCGTCCAAAAAATTCTGAATCTATTGGAAAAGCAATATTTGGTGATACCTTAATCAAGGTTGTAAATGATCCTCAATCTATTAATAATCAAGTTACTTATTTAAAAGATGATTTTTACATCGATTCAAGAATTACAGGGCGAAATCAGATCCAAGATGATAGTATTTTTTTCGCAGATGAGCTAGTTATACAAACAGCACATAAGCCAGGTGCTTCAAGGATTAATCAGGTAGAGACCATTAGTAAATTTCAAAAATGTTCCGAAGAAATATTGGAAGTTGATAATTCAATCAAACCATCAATTTGTGGAGTGCAATATGTTGCTTCTTATGGTTCAAAAGTTGGTGATCCTTCCATTCATGCTATAAAAACAAATAAATACAAATTGACGTTTGAATTTATTGAGAGTTAGCACTAAAAAGATATTCTTCTAAGTTGTTCCTCCACATAAACAGATTTTCTAAATAAGGATTATTTATATATTCTTGGCTCCCCTCTCCTGAAAGAATTGGTCCTGCAGATTTTGGGAATTTAAGAAGAGATAATTGAGCAGCAATTGAAATATCTGCAATTGATAAACTATCTCCAATTAAATATTTTTTGTTGATCAAGGATTTTGATAAAGCTTCCAGTAATTTTTGGAGTTCTAAATTATCTTTAGAAGAAAAAACTACATTAGAAATTTTACTAAGATTTTCAAAAGGTAATTTATCAACAATGCTTTTAACTGAGGAAGGTATTTCATCTGGAAGTAATGCAGTTCTTAGCTGTGGATTTTCTATAGCAGATTTTATTAAAGATTTTCTACAAGTTGAAGCCATTGTAGTATCTGCCCAGTCTTCTATTAGTTTGCATTGTGCAAATAATATTGGGTCCTCAGGAAAGAGTGGATTATTATCATTTTTTTTATCTATATATTCGCAAATAGTTGAAGAGTCATTAATAACTTGATCATTACTATCAACTATTACAGGCACTTGTTTTTGACCTGATAATTTAAAGATTTCAAATTGGCCTATTCCAGGTGTTACTTCTTCAACTCGATATTGTAGCTTTTTTGCATGAAGGGCCATTCTTGTTTTTAAACAAAAAGCACTATGCCTAAATTGATATAATGTAATCATGCTGTTTAATGTTTGTTAAAACTTAGCTAAAAAAGTAATCTATTTGTGGAGCTGATGGGCGAATTTTTCTCAAATGTCGCAAGATATCCAAAGTATTTGATATCCATCATTGTAGGGGGACTTGTTGCTTTGCTTGAACCTTTATTCAAGAATAGATCAAATCCACTCACAATCGTAGGTTTGATATCTTCTGTCTTAAGTGCTTTCATAACTGTTTATTTTGTCTTGCAAGCGATGACAAACCCAATAAATTTACAATCATAATGCCAAATAATTACCGACTTGCAAAAGTGTCTTCTCTTCTAAAGAAAGAAATAACCCTTATTTTGCAGAATGATTTGGAAAATGATCTTATTAGAGATCATTTCGTTAATATTTCTAAGATTGATTTATCAGGTGATTTGCAACACTGTAAAATTTATATAACTTCAACTGCTCAAGAGATAGTGAGGAAGGAGATTGTAGCAAATTTGAATAATGCTAAAGGCTCTATAAGGCATAGTTTAGGAAAAAGAATAGAGATGAGACGAGTTCCAGAGATAATTTTTAAAGACGATGTTGTTCTTGATAAAGGATTATCAGTCTTGAAACTTCTCGATGAATTAAAAAGTAAAAATCAAAATAATAATGTTGAGGACAAGGATGCCAAAAGTTGATCTACCTCTTGATGAAAGAAATATAATTATTACTCGATCAAAAGAAGGGATATTGGAAATAAAAAAGATATTCACAAGCAAGGGCGCTAATGTGTTTGATTTGCCTGCAATAAGTATTGGTGATCCTGATGATTTGAATCCTCTTGACGAAGCATTAAATCAAATAAATGATTTTCATTGGATTATTTTTTCTAGTAGTAATGGGATCAAATATGTGGATAAAAGACTTAGATATTTTAATAATTCATTAAAAGAATGTTCTAAAAAAACAAAAATAGCCGTAGTGGGAGAAAAAACCTTAAAAACTCTTGATGATTTTGGGATAAAGGCTGATTTCATACCTCCAGAATTCGTCGCTGAAAGTTTAATTGATAATTTCCCAGTATCTGGTTATGGACTTAGAGTCTTTGTCCCAAGAGTTCAAACAGGCGGTAGGGATCTAATTGCAGATCAATTTAGAAAGGCTGGCGCCCGTGTATTTGAGGTTGCTGCATATGAAACTAGATGTCCTGATTCAATTCCGGAAGAAACAATTGATATTATTTCTAATCGAAAAGTAGATGCAATTATTTTCTCAAGCGGTAAAACCGTATTAAATGCTGCTTTTTTACTAGAAAAAAAACTTGGTAAACAATGGTTAGATTATTTTGATCAAATTAAGTTGTTAACTATTGGACCTCAGACAACAAAAATATGTAACAAGATTTTTGGAAGAGTTGATAGGCAGGCACAAAAATATACTTTTGAAGGACTGCTAGATCAAGCAATTAATATTTTTAGTTAGAAAAATTTTTTGAATAGTTCTTTTCAACTAAATCTTTGAACCTATCAATATTGGCCTGTAATTCGTTTGTAACCATTTTTCCTAAAATATTTTCCTCCATTAATCGCGCAATTATTTTAGGTAGCTCATAAGTGATACTTAAATTTACGGATGTGCTTTGATCAGTTTTACTTTCGAAAAGTACTGATCCCTCAGTTGGTAAACCTCCTATAGATTTCCATTTAAGTTTGCTTTGTTCGACCCTTTCTATAATTTGAGCTTTCCACTTAAACCTAAAGCCATTTGCAGCCAAAGTCCATTCTGTTAAATCTGGTAATTTACTAGTCTCTTCATCAACTGTTTTTACAGATTCAATCCAGCTCATCCATAGTGACATTGAGTCTAAATCGCTCCATGTATCCCAAACATTTTCAAGAGGCGCATTAACATCTGTTTTTACGTCATGTTTTAGCCAAGTACCCATCGATTAACTTACTGCAAGATTTTTTGCTAATTCTGCTTTCTTCTCTAGAATTGCAGCAGCAGCCAAATGACCACTCATTGTAGCTCCTTCCATAGAGTCTATGTAATCTTGTTTTGTATAACTACCAGCCATGAAGAAATTAGATATGGATGTTTTTTGATTAGGTCTGAAAGGTTCCATACCGGGAGCTTCTCTATAGAGTGATTGTGGAATTTGTACTACATTACTCCATAGCAATTTAAGGTTTTTTGAGGATGGGAATAGACGGCGCACCTCTTTATCTATTTCTTTTGTAATCCTTTCTGTAGATCTTCCCATCCATCTATCGCCAGGAGTTAAAACACATTGGAGAAGTGATCCCATATCTTTTTTTCTATAATCTGCGGGGCTTGCTAGTGCCAAATCTGCGAAGCAACTGAAAGAGGCATCAGCAGAATAAAGAAGGTTATCTAGTCCAATTGGTTCGTTCCCAGTATTATCTTTTTGTAATTCAGTAACCCAACCGTCATATCTTAATTGGATTGTGGCGACAGCAACAGCTCTAAGTTTTTTTAAACCTTCAAATTCTTTAAATTGATACCATTCTTTTGGAATTATTTTTTTTATTCCAGGAACATCACAGGCAGCTAGAAATTTATCTGCAAACACTGCCTTAATTCCTTCAGGAGTAGATATTTTTAATTGATTAACTGAATATGAGGAAGATTCATTTTCATAAATTATTTCTTCTACCTTATGATTAAGATGTATCTTTGCGCCTTTGTTTGTGATGTAGTCGACAATAGGTTGAGTTAACCACTTATGTGGAGAACCTTTCAAAAGATTCAGTTTGGAAGCTTCTGTTTTTGATGCAAACATCATGAAGATAGTTAGCATGCATCTCGCTGAAATATCTTTGCAATTAATAAAACCTAAAGCATATGCGATAGGATCCCACATTCTTTCTAAGCTTTTTTCACTTCCACCATGGTTTAAAAACCATTCTTTAAAGCTAATTCTATCTAGATCTCTAATTATTTTCATTGCGCCTTCATAGTCTATCAATCCTCTAACTATTGGGCTTGTACCTAAAGCTAAGGCATTTCTGAACTTATCTACCCAAGTAAGTTGTTCGGTTGTAAAGAAAGCTTTTAGACCATTAAATGGAGCACCTAAAGGGAATCTGAAGTCTAAAGATTTTAAATCACCACCATTATTGATAAATAGATGCGTATGATCTTTCGGGAGTAAATTTTCTAAAGCTCCCACTTTTTTCATTAATTTAAAAAGATTTGCATAATTGTAAAAAAATACATGTAAACCCATTTCAATATGATTGCCATCCTTATCTTCCCAACTTCCGACTTTACCTCCCCAAAATGACCTGCTCTCATAAATTTCTACTTCGTGACCTTCATCAACTAAATTGACTGCTGCTGTAAGACCAGCTAATCCAGAACCAACTATTGCAATTTTCACTTTTTCTTAAAATTATAACAAATCAAGTTTGGATAATGTTTGTTCTGTGCATCCTATCGATTAAGTTTTTATATTATAGATAGTATAAGTACTTGGTTTATGGAAAATGTAGAAGTTAAACAGGAAATTAAAAATTCTGATGATGGTAAAGGCATCTTAATTACGAATGATGCTATAGAACAAATTTCAAATTTATTGAAGGGCCAAAGTGATAAAAAAGCACTAAGGGTAGGAGTAAGATCAGGCGGTTGTAGCGGTATGAGTTATACGATGGATTTTATAGGAACTAATGAAATAAATCTCGATGATAAAGTTTATGATTATTCATTAAAAGCTGATCAAAGCTTTCAAGTAGTTTGTGATCCTAAAAGTCTCTTATATATTTATGGAATGCAATTAGATTTTAGTAAGGAATTAATTGGAGGTGGCTTTAATTTTGTAAATCCCAATGCTTCTCAAACTTGCGGTTGTGGAAGCTCTTTTGCAGTTTAATAAATAATGAATAACGATATTAATCCCATCGAAGATGATTTTAATGCAGCTCTATCAAGATATAAAGCAGGGCAAGATTTAATTCCAATCGTTCAAGATTTTCAAAAAATTATACAGCAAATTCCAAATCATTTTGCTGCCTGGACTTGTTTATCATGGCTTCAATTACTTTTGAAAAATAATGAAGAGGCGTTGTCAGCTGCCAGACAAGCTGTTCGATTAAATCAGCAAGATCCACAAGCAAGAATGAATTTGTCTTTAGCTCTTTTAGCTACCAATAATAAAGGGGTTAGAGATCATATTGAGTTAATAAAAAAAATGTCTCTGATGATGCCAGATGTGAAAAGTGAGTTGAAAGAATCTGTTGAAGACGGATTGAGTAGATATCCAGATTGGCCTGAGTTAACCAAAGTAAAAAAATGGCTTGAATTTTAAATTGTTTAAAATTTTAATATTAAGTAATGGCCATGGAGAAGATCTATCTGGCAGTCTAATAGCTAAGCAATTCGTACAAAGTGGTTATTCTGTTCATGCTTTGCCAATTGTTGGTATAGGAAACCATTACAAAAAAGAAAGAATTAAGATTATCGGTAAAACTAAAGAATTTAGTACCGGAGGAATTGGCTATAATTCTTTAAAGGGAAGACTCACTGAGATATTGGGAGGAGAATTATTTTATCTTCTAAAAAGATTATATTTAACTTTTAAAATAAGAAAAAAATATGATTATTTTTTTGTAGTTGGAGATATTGTGCCAGTTTTTTTTGCATGGGTTTGTAAGAAAGATTTTTTTACATATTTAGTTGCTTATTCCAGTCATTATGAAGGGAAGTTAAAATTACCATGGCCTTCTAAATTCTTCTTGCTCTCACAAAAAGCAAAAAAAATATACACGAGAGATTCCCTTACAGCTCATGATTTAACTTTGCAATTCAAAAAGAAAGTGTCTTTTTTAGGGAACCCATTTATGGATAAGTTTTTTCTTAGAAACAAAGAATTAAAGAAAAGTGAATTTAGTATTGGATTATTTCCAGGAAGTAGATTCCCTGAGACTTTAGATAATTTTGTTTTGATTTTAGAGGTTTTAGAGGCATTGTCAGATTTTAGATATTTTCAAAAAATTAATTTTAATTTTGCAATAGTTAATGCTCTATCTTCAATAAAAATAAAGGAGATATTTCAAAAAAGAGGATGGTTAAAACTAGAAAACATAAAAGAAAATAATTTCTTGAAATTCCAATATAAATTTTTAGAAGTGAATATATATTGGAATAATTTTGACGAAATATTATTGAAAAGTAGTTGCTGTATCAGCATGGCAGGAACAGCATCAGAGCAAGCGATTGGATTAGGAAAACCGGTTATTCAGATTGAAGGTAAAGGCCCACAATTTACAAAAACTTTTGCAGAAGCGCAAAGACGTTTGCTTGGAAAATATGTTTTTTGTGCCACTAATTATAAAGATAAGAATGATCAAATAAATCAGACAATAAAATTGATCATAAAAATAATATATCTTATACAACTAAATAAGAAGTTTATGATCTCTTGTAATGAAAATGCCAAAAAAAGACTGGGTGAAAACAAAGCTTGTCTTAAAATGGTTAATGATATGAATATTGTTATAAAAAATGACTAATGAGAATAATTCAAATAAGTTAAAACAAATTATCGATAATTTGTTACTAATAAATTTATTTACAGTCATTTTTTTTGCAATATTTTTTATTTTTGCAATCATCATGCAATTAAATGGCATATTTATTTTTATTAATTTTATTCAGATAGTTTGGAATCCTCTTGTAGTTCCATTGATAACAATTCTTATTATTGGTGCGTTAGTAAATGGTATTAATTCTTGGTGGAGGCGTAAATTGCTTTCTCAAGAAGAGGATATTTAAAAGTATGATTTTTGAGTTTACTGCTAATTACTTTTTGTCCTTCTAGTACAACTTTTGCTCCATCTCCTAACAATATTTTTAAAACTGCTCCAGGCACTGGAAGTAAATTAGGTCTATTTAGACATTTACCTAAAGTCTGAGAGAAGTCTCTCATTAATACTGGATTTGGTGCAACAGCATTAAATACTCCCGAATACTTTTTATCAACTAATGCTTGAGTAATTAATGCACATAAATCAGTTCTATGAATCCAACTCATCCATTGCTTACCATCTCCAATTGGTCCACCTAATCCAACTTTAAATATAGGGAGCATTTTTCCTAGTGCACCTCCATCTGCCTCTAGAACAATTCCAATTCTAAAAATAACTAACCTTGAGAAAAATGGTTTTTCAGCAGCGACCTCTTCCCATTTTTTGCAAAGGTTAGCTAAAAAGTCTTTTCCTCCGTTACTAGTTTCTGTGAATTCACCAGACAAACTTGTACCGTAATAACCTATTGCTGATCCATTTATAATTACTTTTGGTTTTATTTTTAAATTTTTAAGAGTCTTCATCATAAATTTCGTAGTGTTAATACGACTATTTTCAATCTCCTGTTTTTGTTCAGAAGTCCATTTTTTTTCTGCTATGGGTTCTCCCATCAAGTTAATAATTCCATCTGTATCTCTTAAAATATTTAGAAGATTTTCATTTCCCCAGTTTTTTTCTTTTGATAAATCTATTTGAATAAATTTAAACTTATTGAAATCTAAATCAATCTTTAATTTACTAATGGGTTTTCTACTTACGATGTATATTTCGTGATTTTCATTGAGTAGTGTTGGTACTAATTCTTTACCAACAAATCCTGTGCAGCCAAGTAGTAAAAGACGCATATCTTATAGTTGTTTATCTTTTAAGGCTATTAAATTTTTTAGAAGTTTGTAATTATTATTCCGGTATAAATTTTTTTAATAGTTTCCAAACATGTTTTTGTATAATAATTTCAAATAACTTTCTTTAATTTATTATGACAGATTCTATTCCAAAGAAACCTCTCAAGAAAGGAAGCTTAGTTTTTGTTGATGAAGAAAATTATATAAAAAGTATCGAAGCATTAGCTAGTGATAATGATCTACCTAATTATGTCTTTGAAGGTCCTGGAGAGATTCTTTCAGTCAAAGATGAATATGCTCAGGTTCGGTGGCGCAGACCTGTTCCAGATGTTTGGTTGAAATTAGATCAACTTAAAGAATATACTCAATAAAATTTCTTATCTAAAAGTTTTTATTTTTATACTCTATAGCCATCTTTGATTTGATTCTTTTTGCTTCTTTGATCATTTCTTTGCCATCAAATAAGTAATTATCTACGTATCCTTGTGTATATCTATCAAATTCTGATAGCGCATCTTTAACTTGTGAAAAACAATGATAAAGATCGAGGCCTAAAGCTGAAATAGACTTTGGAACTATTTTTTTGTTATAAATTTTTTCAACTTTTTCTATTTTCTTTTGTGAAAGAACTATGTAACTGCAAAAATTTTCCATTAGTTGGTCATCATAGGGATCTGCAGATAGTTCTTTTATCTCGTTATTTAAAGGTTTAATTATTTGATTAATTAGTCTATTTATTGGACTATAAATTTCTTTAATCCATGTTTCAACTTCTTTGTCCTTAATTGAAGAATTATATTTTTTTGAATTAAATTTCTCTTCCCAATTTTCATTTAATGAATCAATTGATGAACTGGGAGAGAAAAAACTGCTATCGTATTGTTTCTTTTTGATAGGGTCATTTAGAGTTTCCCACGCATTTTGTATTGCAAGAAAGCGTTCTTTCTCGCCGCCTGCATCTGGATGGTGTTGCTTAACTAAAGAGCGATATGAAGATTTAATTTCACTTCTGGTTGCATTTTTTGTGAGACCTAATTCTTCATATAAATTTTTTCCCATTTTTATCAATTATGCACTAAAGATAACCATCTTTTCTGGCTTGAATTGAGGTATTAGATTCAAACATTGCTGTTGATAAATATCTTTCTCCAAAACTTGGAAGAATAACTATCAATCTTTTATTCATTAGTTCTTTTCTTTTGCCGATTTTTATAGTTGCTGCTAAAGCTGCACCGCTGCTGATCCCAGATAAAAGGCCTTCCAATCGAGCTAATAAACGCCCATAATAAAATGCTTCATCGTCATCTATTTTTATAATTTCATCAATCAATTTAGTATTAAGTACTTTCGGTACGAAACCTGCTCCAATTCCTTGAATAGAATGAGATCCCGCTTTTTCTCCAGAAATCACAGCACTTTTTTTGGGTTCTACGGCATAAATTTTGCAATTTGGATTAACTTTTTTTAAAAAACGTGCACAACCAGTAATCGTTCCTCCTGTGCCTACTCCTGTAACTAGTCCATCTAAATTGTTATTGGATTGGGACCATATTTCTTGGGCTGTTGTTCTTTCATGAATATCTGGGTTAGCAAAGTTTTCAAACTGATTAAATTGATAGCTATTTGCAATGGTTGAAGATAACTCATTAGCTAAATCTAAAGCTCCTTTCATTCCGTCTTTCCCTGGTGTTAGCTGTAATTCAGCTCCATATGCTCTCAACATTGCCCTTCTCTCAATACTCATAGTATCTGGCATAGTTAATATCAGTTTGTAGCCTTTTGCTGCAGCAACCATTGCTAAAGCGATGCCAGTATTACCACTAGTTGCTTCAATTAACGTTGTTTTATCTGGCGTTATCAATCCTTCTTCTTCAGCTTTACATAACATTGAATAAGCGATCCGATCCTTAACGGACGCTGATGGATTGAAACTTTCTAGTTTGGCTATTATTTCTGGATAGCAACCAAAATACTTTCTGATTCGATTTAATTTAACTAATGGCGTATTTCCAACTAGAGAAGTTATATCATTTGCTATTTCCATGAAATTATTTTTTAAAATGGAAAGAATCTCGTATATGTATAATAATTGTATTTAATGATCTTTTATATAATTTTCTCAAAAGAATTTAATTTAAATAACTTCGTGCGAAAAAAATATTTAGTAGTATAAGAAGTAGTTTTTATTATGATTATGTTTTCGTTGGAACTAAGTCTGAGATATTCACCTTTTCCACTTTCAATTCAGAAGAAAGAATTTGATGACGTTAAACGAATTTATGATGAAATAAAAAGTTTAATGAATGAAAGTTTAGAAACCTCGAACTTGATCGAATTAAGTTGTGACAAAGTGCAAGATAAATTAATTGCTGTAAGAGTTAAAGATATCATTTCCGTTCAGATATATGAAAAATCGTCAGTAGCTGGAGGAGCTAAAAGACCAGGATTTTCTCTCAATATAGATTGATAGAATTGATGAAAGATACCCTTGAAAATGAAATACCTCATATAAAGCTCAAAGATGTTTCTTTTTCATATCCTGGAAAAAAAGAAAATTTAATTTTTAAATGTAACCTCTCAATAAAAAAACCTGGATTTTGGATGGTCGTAGGAAAAAACGGTAGTGGAAAGAGTACTCTTTTAAAATTAATTAATGGAATAATTAAACCAAAAAATGGTTTAATTCATACTAATGCAAATATTGGCATGGTTTTTCAAAACCCTGATCATCAAATATTGATGCCAAATTGTAGGAGTGAACTTCTGATTAATATTGATCAGAATATAAGTCAAAATGAAATTAATAAAAAAATTGAATATGTGCTTGAACAGGTAGGAATGACTGGTTTTGAAAAAAGGCCAATTCATACTTTAAGCGGTGGACAAAAACAACGCTTAACTATTGCATGCGCTCTGATTAGTAATAGAAATTTTATTCTTTTGGATGAGCCTACAGCGTTACTTGATCAAACTAGCCAATTAAAAGTTGTACATACTATTAAAAATCTTACAAGAGACCATAAAAAACCTTTATCAGCTTTGTGGATTACTCATCGTTATGAAGAATTAACTTATGCTGATGCAGTAGCGGAGTTGAAAAATGGTTTTTTATCTAGTTGGCAAGAACCATCAAAATTTCGATATAATTAGTCTTTTTACTTGTCATAAGGTACTTTAAAGAGCTAAATTCATTCTATATTCCTCGGTAGCTCAGCGGTAGAGCGATCGACTGTTAATCGATTGGTCGCAGGTTCGAATCCCGCCCGGGGAGTTCAATAAACGTCAAGAGACTTCAAGTAACTTCATGCGATGTCATGCTACTTGGGGTCTTTTAAAAAATTAAATATAATCAAACTATAATTCCCTTAGAAAATATTTATTAATGAAGAATTTGATAAAGATAATTTCATTATTTTCTTTTGCATTATTTCCAGTTACAACCTTCGCTGATGAGATAGCAGGTAGTGGATGGTTCGCAGTCTTAAGTGATGGCGATAAAAAAATAATTCTTTTTGAAAAAGATGGAACTTTTACCTATTTAAATGTTATAAATGATTCTGGTAATCAAGGAAAAGTGTATAGCGATAATAGAGATACTTGGGAGGGGGATAAAAATAAACTTTTTTTGTCTTTTACTGATGGATATAGATTATGTTCTTTAAAAAGAAATATTTGGTCTGGGAGTACCATGAGTGGATCTTGTATTAATAAAGTAGGATACAAAAATGATATAAATGTGAAATTAATAGAATAATCATATTCCAGAGTGAACTATAACCAATTGACTCTTTCCCCTTCTATCCACTGATCTATTTCATATTTAAGAAAACCTACTCTTTGAGCGGATAATTTGTGTTTTGGCGGAAATGTACCTTTTTCTACTTCACGATTGATAGTTGAAACAGAAATGCCAATTATATTTGAGACCTCTTTAATGCTCAAAAAATGACGATTTTGAAAGTTCATAATGAATTTGAAAATGGGTCAAAAATAGGTCATTTTTCCAAATTTTTCGATTTTATTACTTCAACAGCAGTCAACTTACTTCAATAAACCTTGCCTCGACTATCGCCCGGGGAGTTCAATAAACGTCAAGAGACTTCAAGTAACTTCATGCGATGTCATGCTACTTGGGGTCTTTTTTTAATTATTTAACTTCTTTTTTGTTAAATATTGGTTACCTGAAGATATAATTGAGTATATTTAATATAATATTAAGAACAGTATATAGAACAATATAAGTAGTTTGATTTGTTACTATTAGGCATGTTTCAAAATAAAAAAAAATTGTTTTTTAAGAACAGTAATTAGAACATTTACCAAATTCTCCGTTAAAATAAAAAAGCTCTTTGATTGATTTTCATTTTTTAAAATTAAATCTTATTTTTGTTCATATCGTTTGAATTACTTCACCATTCAGGAAATTCTAGTCATCCCACATATCCTTTTTCTCTTGATCCAAATTATTTCTTTCAAGTAATTCTATTCTTTGCTTCTGAGAATCTATTTCTGTTTCAATTACGTTTTTATCGTCAATGTATTTTGTTTGTATTTCTAGGATATTTATTTCAAATTGTTCTCCAAAAAAATCCGACATTTCTCTCCACGCTTCCATTTCCTCTTCTTTTCCAATAGTATCGTTTATCTGATGAGAAATAATTTCTAATACATATTCTTTGAGTTCTTGATGACTCATCGATTCAACTTTTTTTTGAATGTAAAGTTCTTTAAGGGTTTCTAGTTGTTTTTTTGATAAATCAGAATAGATAATCGACTTTTTTTTCATAGATACTTAAATTTTTTTTAATATAGACAAAATTATGAGTTTAAACATTTTGGTGAAATTAAAAATTTTAAACTAAATTCATATAATTTTTGAAACTGAGAATCACTATCTAATTGCATTATTTAGATTCCAAATAATCGCAATTTAATTAAATATTATTTTAAATTTGAACATTTTTTTTCTAATATTCCTTAAATTATTAAGAAAAAGTTAATAGAATCGAAAGAAATTGTAAAATTTAAACTTTTTTTAAATTATCAATTTCTTTTTAATCCCTTACTATAATTGAGCTTTTTGATAAATCGATTTGATAAAATTGTTTACACTAATTCAGCAATCTTTATAAATTCTTGAGAGAATCATAATACCAAAACTTAATTTTAATTTAATAGTTTATAAATATGAAAATTTCAATCCTTTTAATTGAAGATGATCGTGATATGCGTGATTTGGTGGCTAGGCATTTAGAGCATTCTGGTTTTGATGTCCAAAAAGCTGAAGATGGAATAAAAGGACAAGCATTAGCTCTTCAATATTCACCGGATTTAATACTTTTAGATTTAATGTTACCAAGTGTTGATGGATTAACTTTATGTCAGCGACTAAGAAGAGATGAAAGAACATCAAATATCCCAATTTTGATGATAACTGCTTTGGGAGGCCTTAAAGATAAAGTGACTGGGTTTAATTCTGGAGCAGATGACTACATTACCAAACCATTCGATCTAGAAGAATTACATGTACGCATAAAAGCTTTATTAAGAAGAACCAACAGAGCACAATTGAATTCTAGTAATCAGCAAGAAATATTAAATTATGGTCCTCTTACTCTTGTTCCGGAAAGATTCGAAGCTATGTGGTTTGATTCACCTGTAAGATTAACGCATCTTGAATTTGAACTGCTTCATTGTCTTTTGCAGAGGCATGGTCAAACTGTATCGCCAGCATTGATTCTTAAAGAAGTATGGGGCTATGAACCTGATGATGATATTGAGACAATAAGAGTTCATATTAGACACTTACGCACTAAACTTGAACCTGATCCACGTAAACCTATTTATATCAAAACTGTATATGGTGCTGGATATTGTCTTGAGTTACCTATAGGATCTCAAGTAGAAACTGCTAGGCAAGAGTTTATTCAAGCGAGAAATCCTAATTTAATGAATTCTGCAGTAGATTAATTCTATATATCTTCCATTGAAATTTTTAAAAAAGTAATTTCCCATGCCAATCTTGGTTGAATGTTTTTTCTTAAGAGATATTTAAGATTTTCAAGTTTTTTAACTAAACCAATATTATTTGTTTTTCTCCACCAAATAGTTTGAATTAAATTTACTAAAGTAATCTGTTGAAAAATTTCTAATTTGTCAGATATTGACTTAGTTATTTCTAATATTTCTAGACTATTACTTATTGGATAATCTAATTTACTTAGTATTTCATCTGAAAAATCATTACAAATTTCAATATTTTTCAATAATTGATTTGGAGATCCATTTGCAGAGTTTATTAAATCTTCAAATTTTAATTTTTTATTGATATTTACTTTAGAAGTATCTAAATATTCTTTCAAAATAGACTTTATTTGTTTACTGGATAGCGAACGAAATCTGACGATTTGACATCTTGAAATGATCGTATCTAACATAAGGTTTAATTTGGATGTTAGTAAAATAAAAATACCGTTACTAGGTTCTTCTAAGGTTTTTAAAAGGCAATTTGAGGCTGCTTCATTTAAGAAGTGTGCATCAATAATTAAAACAATTTTTTTCCCCGAGTTTATTGATTTTTGACTAAGAAAAGTTTTGATATTGCGTATTTGATTAATTTTAATAATCTCAGATCCACTTTTTATTGTTTTTTCAGGATCTGAACTTTTAGTTGCCACAAAAGAATCAGGTTTGATAATCAAGAAATCTGGATGGTTATTGTTTGTAATTTTCTCTTCAATATTCTCGCTCGGTGAAGATTGTTTGAGAACGTTTTTTATAAATTTAAGAGCAGTTTGCTTTTTCCCTACTCCTTCAGCACCATAAAATATATAACCATTAGCAAAAGATTTGTTTTTAATTATGTTGTTAAGACAGGTATTGACTTCTTCATTAAAGAAAAAATTATTTGTTTGAACCTGAATCATGTGTTCTTAGAAAAATTATTCAGCAAAGTTTCTTTAATTTGATTGGAAATAGTTTTAATATTTTGCGAAGCAGATATAACTTTCCAATTTTTTTGTTTGGCAATTAGTTTGAATCCTTCATTTACTTTTTCTAAAAATCTAATACCTTCTGACTCTATTCTATCTGGAATTTCATTTTTTCTTCGGAATATGCTCTCTTCTGGAGAAATTTCTAAGAAGAAGGTTAGATCAGGAGATTCTCCTTGACATACAATAGATTCAATATTTTTAATTATTTCTAAATTTATATTTCTTCCATAACCTTGATAAGCCAGGGTGGAATCGGAAAATCTATCACTTATTACCCAATCATTTTTCTTTAAAGCAGGTGAAATAATTTTGGAAACATGTTCAGCCCTATCAGCTGAATAAAGTAATAATTCAGCTAGAGATGAAGGCTTATTATTTTCATTATTATCAAGAATCAGTCCTCTAAGTTTTTTTCCTAAAAGACTGCCACCTGGCTCTCTAGTTGTGATTAATTTAGACCCTTTTTTTATTAGACCACTATTTGGTAACCATTTGGATAGTTCATCTATTTGAGTAGTTTTACCACATCCATCAATACCCTCAATAACAATAAATTTTCCTTTCATTTAATCCAAAGATAAAGCATTAATTACAACTGTAATGGAGCTAATTGCCATTAATAATGCTGCTATTGAGGGAGTAAGAAGAATTCCGTATTTAGGAAATAAAATGCCGGAGGCTAAAGGTATAGCTAGTAAGTTATAACCAAAAGCCCATGTGAGATTTTGCTTTATTTTTCTTATAGTTTTTTTTGCAAGATTTAAGGCGTAGGGTAATCCATTTAGTTGATCTCCCATCAAAATTACATCTGCATTTGCCTTGGCTATTTGTGTCCCTGATCCTACAGCAATTCCTAAGTCTGAGGATGCCAACGCGGGGACATCATTAATACCATCTCCTATCATTGCGACTTTATTGTTAATTTTTAAATTTTCTATACTCTTTAGCTTCATTTCAGGAAGAAGATCCCATTTAACTTCTGTTTCTTTACAACCAATTTTTTTTGCTAAAGCTAAAACTGTTTGTTTCCTATCTCCACTTAAAATACTAATTTTAAATTTTTTTTCTCTCAAATTCTGAACTGTTTTAATTGAATCATCTCTTAGTAAATCTCCTAGCAAGATAAAGCCTAATAACTTTTCTTTGATACTTACTCCAATTATAGTGTTCGTTTTCGTCTCTTCATTTGCAATGACTTTTTTTGCATCACTATCAATAATTACTCCTTTGCTTAGTAGCCATTCAATATTTCCAATATTAATAAGCCCATCAATTGACTCAAGTTCCCCAGAAATACCTCGACCTGAATGAGTGAAAATTTTTTTTATTGGAAATAAACTTAAATTTTGTTTTTTTGCCTCTTTAATTAAGGCATCTGCTATTGGATGCCTGCTTTCCTTTTCTAAACTGGCAGCTATTCTTAATAAAAACGAATGATCATCATTATTTTTATAGTCAACAATGAAAGGCTGACCTTTTGTTAAAGTACCTGTCTTATCAAAAATAATGTGATTAATTTTTGAAGCCATCTCTATTTTGTCTCCGCCTTTAAATAAAACCCCTTTTTTTGCTGCTTTACCTGACGCTACAGTTATTACAGTTGGGGTGGCTAAACCTAATGCACAGGGACAAGCTATTACTAAAACAGCAATTGACAATTGAATTGCTAAACTCAGGAAATTCTCAGCATTACTACCAAGGGAACTATGAAGTGTATGGTTTGAGTGATTGATGAATTGATGATTATGAATTAATAAATCAGGCCAAATGTTTCTTGCCCCCTTCCACCAAAAGAAGAAGGTTAAAGAAGCAAAAATAAGTACAAAGTAAGTAAATTTTCCTGCAATTTCATCAGCAATTCTTTGAATGCGAGGTTTTCTAGCGTTTACAGATTCAATAAGGTTTACTAATTTTGCGAGAGAAGATTCTCCTCCGACCTTATGTACTTTAAGTCTAAGAGTTGAATTAAGATTTAAAGACCCACTAGATAGACTTTCGCCTTTTTTTACTTCAATAGGCTTTGATTCGCCAGTTATATGAGAAACATCAACGTATGAATTCCCACTAATAACAATGCAGTCAGCAGGTACTCTGTCTCCTGCTAAAACTTGAATTTCTTGATCAGGTCTTAAAGTATTTACTCTTATTGACTTTATTTGATTATCTTCTGTGTAGATATTTGCCATTTCAGGTTGAAGATCTAATAAATCTCCAATGGATGAACCAGTTTGGTATCTTGCTCTTTCTTCTAAGAAACGCCCAATCAGTATGAAACCTAATAACATCACTGGTTCATTAAAAAAACAAGGAAAACCAGTAGCAGGAAATATTAAAGATAAAAGACTTGTTGTATATGCGCTTGTAACTCCAAGAGCTACTAAAGAATCCATATCCGGATGGTTCTTAATAAATGATTTAAATCCATTAATAATTATTTCTCTGCCAGGAAATAATAGAGCTAACGTTGCTAATGAAGCATGAAAAAATATATTACCTAATATTGGAAAATTAATATATCTTCCTTCTGCCAGATGTCCTAAACCTGAAAAAAATAAAAGTAATAGGGCAAAAGTTAGTTTTTTCCATTGATTATTCCATTTCTTTTTTTTTTCTAATTCTGCTTTATTTATTTTTCTTGAAAAATCATTTATGTAAATCTCTGATGGGAAACCATTCTCTTTTAGATTTTCTAGCACTGATTCTATTGCTATCTGTTTCTGCGTAATTTCAAAATATGCACTTTCAGTGAGTAAGTTCACAGAAACATTTTCAATACCATCAGAATTATTCAATATTTTTTCAACAGTACTAACACAACCTCCGCACTTCATTCCTTTAATGTTTAATTGAATGCTCTCCATATTTTTTACGATAGATGCAAATTAATGCCTGATCTCATCTTTAACTATAATAATAAATGTAATAGAATTTTTAAATAGTTATTTTTTAAAATACTATATTAAATTTATTCGATTTAAAGCAGTGCCTAGTAATCAAAACAGGGACAATTTCATTGATAAAGCTTTTACTGTAATCGCTGAATCAATAGTCAAAATAATGCCAATTGCAGAGAAAGAGAAAAAAGCTTATATCTATTACAGAGATGGCTTGGCTGCTCAAAACAATGGCGATTATTCAGAAGCGTTGGAATACTACAGAGAGAGTTTGCTGCTTGAAGAAAATAAGTTAGATAGGGGTGAAATTTTAAAAAATATGGCAATAATATATATGAGCAATGGTGAGG
This sequence comes from Prochlorococcus sp. AG-418-G23, assembly GCA_003214195.1. Classification (GTDB taxonomy): domain Bacteria; phylum Cyanobacteriota; class Cyanobacteriia; order PCC-6307; family Cyanobiaceae; genus Prochlorococcus_A. The sequence goes on along the minus strand of QCLY01000017.1, from coordinate 6,419 downwards.
AGGATTTATCTATTGAAACTTATCAAAAAGCATTATTAGAAAATCCTAAACAGCCATCATGTCTTAAAAATATAGGTTTAATCTATGAAAAAAGGGGTAGGTACGCTGAGCAAAATGGTGATTTAGATCAAAGAGACATTTGGTTCGATAAAGCTGCTGAAGTTTGGACTAAAGCAGTGAGATTATATCCAGGTGGATATCTTGATATTGAAAATTGGCTGAAAAACTCAGGAAGGAGTTCAATCGATACGTACCTCTAATGTTTTTTTGGCAATAAAGAATAATCAAAAGCTTCTTTAATACTAGAAATCTCTTTGATGTTGATTAAATTTTTAAATTTATTTTCTAGATCCGCGTCTAATTTTGGTACTACAATATTTTTGATACCTAGTCTTGCTGCCTCTTCTATCTTTGGTAAAAGGTTATTGGATTTTCTCACTTGACCGCTCAAACCCAATTCTCCAATAAATGAGCTACTCGCTAATGGAGGAATATTTTTTAAACTTGATAAGATTGATATTGCTACGCTTAAGTCTGATGTAGGGTCATTAATCTCAAAGCCACCCCCGGTAGCTACATAACAATCATATTCAGATAGTTTAATACCGACGTGTTTTTCAATAACTGCCAGAATTTGATGCAATCTGTTTGTATTAATTCCAGTTGTAGTTCGTCTTGGATTACTGTAAAAGGTTTTATTTACCAGTGCTTGTATGTCTACTGCAAATGGTCTCGTGCCTTCATTAGTGATAGTAGTTGTTACACCTGAAATGTTTTCTTTATTTGTAAATATTGAACTTGGGTTGTTTATCTCTCGTAGTCCATCTTCAAGCATTTCAAATATTCCGATTTCATATGTGGAACCAAATCGATTTTTTATCCCTCTCAGTAATCTATGTGATGAAATCTTATCTCCTTCAAAGTTTATTACTACATCAACTAAATGCTCAAGAGTTTTAGGACCAGCCAATGTCCCATCTTTAGTAACATGGCCGATAATAAGAAGTGCAATATTATTTTCTTTCGCGAAATTTTGTAACTCAGATGAACATGCTCTTACTTGAGATACTGATCCTGGCGCACTTGCCATCTGACTAGCATGGATAGCTTGAATACTATCAATTATTGCAAAACTTGGGTTAACACTTTTTATTTCTTCGATAATAAGAGATAAATTAGTTTCTGCAAAAACTTTTAAATCAATACTTTTTTGATGTAATCTTTCCCATCTTATTTTTACTTGTTCTAAAGATTCTTCTGCTGTAATGTATAAAACCTTCTCATTAAGAGATATTTTTCCTGCTGATTGAAGAACTATCGTGCTTTTACCTATTCCAGGCTCTCCTCCAAGTAAAACGACAGATCCTGGGACGACTCCTCCCCCGAGGACCCGATCGAACTCTTTAAACCCGCTTGTAAACCTTGATATTTTTTTAGATGAAATTTCATTAAAAGGAATAGATTTTTTTCTATATTGTAAAGATTGATTTATAGATCTTTTGACTTTAATTTCTTCAACAATGGAATTCCATGAGTTGCAATTAAGACATTTCCCAAAGTATTGAGAAGTTTCAGATCCGCAATTCTGACAAATAAAAGTCGATAATTTGCTAGACATTGAGCTTCTGATTGAATTAGTGAAAGGAGAATGTTTGGGATTTTGCCCCTCTACAAGTTAGATTAGGTTAATAATAAATTCTCTTACTGATTAGCTAATAGAAACAAATGGCTCTATCTAGTCAAACTAAAGAAACAATCCTGGTCGCAGATGACGAGGCAAGTATAAGAAGAATTCTGGAGACACGCCTCTCCATGATTGGCTACAAAGTTGTAACTGCAAGTGATGGAAAAGAAGCACTAAAGTTATTTAAAGATTATGAGCCTGATTTAGTAGTGCTTGATGTCATGATGCCGAAACTAGATGGTTATGGAGTTTGTCAGGAATTAAGGAAAGATTCTGATGTTCCAATCGTTATGTTAACTGCATTAGGTGATGTTGCAGATAGGATAACTGGTTTAGAATTAGGAGCTGATGATTATGTAGTTAAACCATTTAGTCCAAAGGAATTAGAGGCCAGAATTAGGTGTGTACTTAGAAGAATTGATAAAGAACAGATTCCCGGAATGCCTAATTCAGGATTAATTTTGGTTACAGATATAAAAATTGATACAAACCGAAGACAAGTTTTTAAGAGCGATGAGAGGATTAGATTAACTGGTATGGAATTTAGTCTCTTAGAACTTTTGGTAAGTAGGTCAGGCGAGCCATTTAGTAGAGGAGAAATTTTAAAAGAGGTTTGGGGATATACTCCTGAGAGACATGTAGATACCAGGGTAGTAGATGTTCACATATCAAGATTAAGATCAAAACTTGAGGCTGATCCGGCAAACCCTGAATTAATATTGACAGCAAGAGGTACAGGATATCTTTTTCAACGCATTGTTGATATTGCCCCTTTTGATGGTAAATAAATGGCTAAAGACACTGCACATAAAGTTAACAAGTCCAAAGCTATCAGAAGATTAGTTATTTGGTATAAAAGAAACTCTGCAGTAACTTCAATAGTAGATACTGCAACTAGTTCTGCACTTACAGCAAGTAATGTTGCTGGGAACGTAGTTTCTGGTGCTGGGTCTGTTGTAAGTACAGCAAGTAACGTAGCTAGTAATGTTGCAGGTAATGTTGCAGGTAATGTAGTTTCAAGTGCTGAATCTGTTGTTAATACAGCAAGCACAGTAGTTTCAAATGCGAGCTCAATAGCTAAAAATACATTGCAGCCATTAGTTTTTGATCCATTAAAAAGATTACAAAATAGCGATAATATTCCAAATAAGGAGGATAACAAGCAATCTAAGAGAATTTGGATAGCAGTTGATGGTATGGGTGGAGATTATGCTCCAGAACCAATTCTTGAAGGTTGTCTTGAAGCGATAAGTAGATTGCCTATAAATATAAAATTTGTTGGCAAAATCGAAAAAGTTAGGAATGCTGCAGAAGAAATTGGTTTAACAGAATTACTTGAAAAAGAAATAGAAAATAATCGCCTTGAATTAATTGATAGTGGAGATCCTATAGGAATGAATGAAGAAGCTACAGCTGTTAGAAAAAAGAAAAATGCAAGTATAAATGTTGCGATGGATTTAGTAAAAAATAATAAAGCTCAAGCTGTTTATTCTGCTGGTAATTCAGGAGCTATGATGGCTTCTGCCATTTTTAGAATTGGCAGATTGAAAGGTATCGATAGACCAGCAATTGGCGCATTATTTCCAACAAGAGATCAAACTCGCCCTGTATTAGTTTTAGATGTTGGTGCAAATACTGATTGTAAACCTTCTTATCTCCATCAATTCGCTCTATTAGGTAACATTTATGCAAAAGATGTCCTACAAGTAAAAAAACCAAGAATTGGACTTTTAAATATAGGCGAAGAAGAGTGCAAAGGTAATGATTTATCCTTAAAAACATTTGAATTACTATCTAATGAAAAAAGTTTTGATTTCTGTGGTAATTGTGAAGGTAGAGATGTATTATCTGGCACTTTCGATGTAGTAGTCTGCGATGGATTTACCGGCAATGTATTATTAAAATTTCTTGAGTCTGTGGGAGGTGTTTTACTAGATATTTTAAGATCCGAGTTGCCACGTGGTAGACGGGGAAAAGTTGGGTCGGCTTTTTTAAAAAGTAATTTAATTAGAATTAAGAAAAGGTTAGATCATGCTGAACATGGTGGAGCCCTATTACTTGGAGTAAATGGTGTATGCGTTATCGGTCATGGTAGTAGTAAGTCTTTGTCAGTAGTTAGTGCTCTTCGCCTTGCACACTCCGCAGTTAGTCATGAGGTGATGGCTAATTTAACGCAACTTCAAAAGCTTCAAGTTTTGAATTCATAAACCATATTGCGTCATATTTATGTTTGACTTATATAAGTAATTAAGAAACTCTTTTGGAAGGAAAAAATTTTAATCAAATTGGAGTCTCCTTTAAAGGAAGTGGCAGTTATGTACCAGATCAAATACTAACTAATGAAAAAATAAGTCAAAAGGTAGATACAAGTGATGAATGGATAAAATCAAGAACTGGTATTTCTGAGAGAAGAATTGCTACTTCTGGAGATAATGTTACTGATATGGGTTATGAAGCGGCATTAACTGCGATTGAAATGGCTAAATGGGATATTAAAACGATTGATTTGATTGTTTTAGCAACTTCTACCCCTCATGATTTATTTGGTTCAGCGCCCTCTATTCAAGCTAAATTGGGAGCTTATAATGCTGTTGCATTCGATTTGACTGCAGCATGTAGTGGTTTTTTATTTGCCTTAATAACAGCTTCACAATATTTAAAAGGTGGTAGTTTTAAAAGGGCTATTGTTATAGGGGCAGATCAATTATCAAGTTTTGTAGATTGGAATGATAGAAGAAGTTGTATCCTTTTTGGAGATGGTGCGGGTGCATTGGCAATTGAAGCAACGAATGAATTTGATAATTTTATTGGTTTTGATATGAGAACTGATGGAGAAAGGGGTTCTTTTCTTAATCTTCCATCAAAGAAAAATAAGGACTTAATAATAGAAAATATTGATTTTTCAAGAGGGGGTTTTGCCCCAATCCAGATGAATGGTCAAGAAGTTTATAAATTTGCAGTTAGAGAAGTTCCCATAATTTTAGACAAGTTGTTTGGAAAAACGAACTATACTTCTGATAAGGTTGATTGGCTTGTATTGCATCAAGCTAATCAAAGAATATTGGATTCCGTTGGCGACAGGCTAAAAATTCCTAGACAAAAAATTCTTAGTAATTTAGAAAAATATGGTAACACTTCAGCCGCAACAATTCCATTAATGATGGATGAGGCTATTAGGGAAAATAGAATCAAACAAAATGATATTATTGCGACAAGTGGTTTTGGTGCTGGGCTAAGTTGGGGTGCAGCCCTCATTAAATGGGGTTAAAAACAAACAGGATTATTATGACAGTTGCATGGGTTTTCCCTGGACAGGGTTCACAAAAAATTGGAATGGCAAAACAAATTGAAAATTTGCAAAATACAAAGGAGAGATTTAGTTATGCTTCTGAGATATTTGATAGGAATTTATTTGAAATTTGCGAGTTAAATTCTGATCCAACAAATTCTCTTAGTGATTTAAACAACACAAGAAATACTCAAATTTGTCTTTTTTTAGTTGAATCAATCTTATTAGATGAGTTAAAAAATAAAGGGTTTAGTCCAAATTATGTTGCTGGGCATAGTTTGGGAGAAATCACTGCATTATATTGTGCAGATGTTTTTTCATTCGAAGATTGTGTATCACTAATAAAAGAAAGATCTGAATTAATGGTTAATGCTGGGAAAGGATCTATGGCAGCAGTAATTGGTTTTGATAGAAACCAACTTGATTTATTTGTGAATAAAATTGATGATATTGTGATTGCAAACGATAATAGCTCATCTCAAGTTGTCTTATCGGGATCAAATGAAGCATTAGATAATATATCTAAAGAAATATCTTGTAAAAGATTCTTGAAGTTGAATGTCTCAGGTGCATTTCATTCACCATTTATGAATGATCCTTCAGCAAAATTTTCTGAGTATTTAAGAAAGATTAAATTTAACAAGCCTTCTTGTCCAGTCATAAGTAATTATGAACCATCACTCTGTAGCGATCCAGATGAGCTTAAATTTAGATTGGAAAATCAAATGTGTAATGGAGTAAGGTGGCGTGAAACTATGGATTTAATGGCAAAAAATAGTGATCTTCATATTGTTGAAATTGGCCCCTCAAATGTACTAAGCGGTTTAGGAAAAAGGCATCTAAAGGATGTGAAATTTTCTCAAGTTTCATCTTCTGATCAAATAACTTATTAAGTATGATGAAAAATGATATTTTTCAAAAATTAATCTATCTAATAGTAAGTAATTTTTTTGTATTTCCTATCTATAAATTTGTATTTAAGGGTCACTTAACAGGTAAGGATAATATTCCGCAGAAAGATTCTTTTATAATGGTTTCTAATCATGGTTCTTTACTTGATCCTCCTTTTTTAGGACATGCTCTCGGACGTAATATATCTTTTATGGCTAAGGCAGAGCTTTTTAAAATTCCTATTCTTAGCTTTGTTATTAAGGCTTGTGGAGCTTATCCTGTAAAGAGAGGAATCGCTGATAAAAATACCATTAAAACAGCATGTAAAAAATTATCAAATAATAATTGTATCGGAATATTTATTGATGGTACTCGTCAAAAAAATGGGCGAGTTAATAAGCCAAAACAAGGAGCTGCATTATTAGCTTTTAAAAATCAAAAATTATTATTACCTGTCGCAATAGTTAATTCTCATAAACTAATAAGGTTCAAATTCTGTATTCCTATCTTTTCGAAAATTATTATCAAAGTGGGCAAACCTATTCAACCTCCTCT
>QCLY01000016.1 GCA_003214195.1 Prochlorococcus sp. AG-418-G23 | reverse complement strand
AGATGAATATCATAAAGGCTCAAGATTCGGCCTAAATGGGAAAATTCTTATTAAAAAAACCTCAAAATATCAAGAAGTTATTGTTATTGAAAATGAATATTATGGTAAAGCTTTAATGTTAGATGGTTGCTGGATGACATCATTAAAAGACGAGAAATATTACCATGAGTGTCTTGTGCATCCTGCATTAAGTGGCATTGAGAAAAAATCTAATGTACTAATTATTGGCGGTGGTGACGGTGGTACTGTTAGAGAATGCGCTAAATATTCTCAAATATCAAAAATTGATCTAGTAGAAATTGATGAGGAGGTAATCAAAATATCTAAAAAATTTCTAAAAGAAATTGGAGGTGAAGCCTGGAATGACAAAAGATTAGAAATAAATATTGATGATGGTGTTAAATGGGTAAAAAAAACAAGAGATAATTTTTACGACGTCATATTTATAGATTGTTCAGACCCCTCAGAATTTTCAAATTTATTATTTTCAGATTCTTTTTATAAAGAATGTAAAAGAATACTTTCACCAAAGGGGATATTAGCAACGCAAAGCGAATCTCCTGAATCCTTCAAAAATATTCACATAAATATTTTGAAAACCCTAAAAAATATTTTTAAAGTTTCTGAAACTATGTATTCCTTTGTGCCTATATATCCAAGCGGGATTTGGAGTTGGACATTCGCTTCTTCAGAAGATCTAAATTTATCAAAGCAAAATTATGATGAAGTCCAAAAAATAGAAAAAGGATGTGAAATTTGGAATTTAAATTTTCAAAATGCAGCATTTAAAATGATGCCCAATAAAATTGTAAAAGAACTAGATTCATAAGATGACAAAAAATTTATTTGATAATGAAAATGCAATTTATATGGGAGCAAAAAGAAGTCCTGAGAATTGCTCAATTGGTATATTTGGAGTTAATTATGACGGGACATGCTCGTTTAAACCAGGAGCAAGATTTGGTCCTGAAGCAATAAGACAAGTCAGTTCTTGTTTAGAAACATATTGTCCAAAAATAAAAAAAGACTTAGAGGATATTATGTATGTTGATTTTGGATCAATACTAATTGATAAAAATGACTCAAAGTCCGTTATTGAATCGGTTAAATCAGCAACAAGTTATTTAATTAGTAAACGCCTAAGTCCTATTATGCTTGGAGGCGAACATTCTATTACAAGAGGTGCTATTGAAGCATTAGTAAAAAAATATCCAGATTTGATATTAATTCAACTTGATGCTCATGCAGATTTAAGAGAATCATATATAGGAAATGAACATAGTCATGCTTGTACTATGAAAAGATGCTTAGAAGTGCTACCTAATAAGAAACTTTTGCAGGTAGGAATTAGAAGTGGGACTAAGGAAGAATTTGAAATTATGCATAACAACAACCAATTAGTTAACTTTTGTCCGGGCGGAAATGCATATGAGTTAAAACAAGCTCTTCTACCATACGCTAAGTCTCCAATTTATTTAACAATAGATTTAGATTGGTTTGATCCCAGTTTATTAGCGGGGACTGGCACTCCAGAACCAGGAGGATTTTTTTGGAATGATTTTGAAGAAATACTGAAAACTTTAAAAGATCTTAGAATTGTCGCTTCAGATATTGTGGAATTATCTCCAGAAATTGATAAAAGCGGAGTAAGTAGCATAGTTGCAGCCAAAGTACTTAGAAGCTTAATTTTGTCATTAGAAAATATGCAATAAAAAATTTCTAAACTACAGTGTAAAAATACTAAATACAAACTAAATATGTCATGGATTTGCTAAAAAGTCCTCTTTATTCAAAATATGTTGAATCCAGTGCAAAATTAGTGGATTTTGCAGGTTGGGAAATGCCTATATCATTTTCAGGATTAATTAAAGAACATGCATCTGTTAGATCTTCAGCAGGATTATTTGATATTTCTCACATGGGTGTGATTTCTATCAAGGGAATCAATCCAAAGGATTATATTCAAAAACTTTTTCCTACTAATTTATACTCTTTTTCTCAAGGTCAGGGGCTTTATACAGTAATGCTCAATGATAAAGGAGGAATAATAGATGACTTAATAATTTATGACCTTGGTATACAAGAAAATGACATATCAGAATTATTGTTAATAGTTAATGCAAGTAGATATGAAGAAGATTTGCAGTGGATAAAAAATAATTTAAATATCTCTGAAATTTCGATAACAAACTTTAAAAAAGACAAAGTACTTTTAGCACTACAGGGAAAAAACTCATTCGATTTATTTGAAGAATGGATTAAATCTTCGATCTCACATATCCCTAACTTTGGATGCGAATATAAAATTTTTGAACATATTTCGCCTAAAGAAAAATTTTTCTTTTCAAAGACAGGCTATACGGGCGAAAATGGTCTAGAAATACTTTTATCTAAAAAAGCAGCAATTAATTTATGGGATTTCTTAATTTCCCAAAATGTTGCACCTTGTGGTTTAGGAGCTAGAGATACTCTTAGACTTGAAGCAGGCATGCATCTTTATGGTCAAGACATAAATGAAGAAACTTCTCCATATGAAGCAGGGTTAGGCTGGCTAGTACATCTAGAAAATAATCACGAATTCTTTGGAAGAAGATTTCTTGAAGAGCAGTCAAGATTAGGTATTCAAAAAAAGTTAGTTGGCCTCTCTATAGAAGGTAAAGCAATAGGAAGAAAAGGTTGCGCAGTCCTTAAAGGTGAAGAAAATATTGGCACTATCACAAGCGGCAGTTGGTCTCCAACTAAACAACAAGCTATAGCTTTTGCATACATCAATACTTCGCATGCCTTAATTAATAATGAAGTCCAAATATTAATAAGAGGCAAAAAATTCAAAGGGGTAATAACAAAAAGAGCGTTTTATAAAAAAAATTATTAACTAAATTTACCCTTAAAGAATTATTATAAGTTATTGATAAATAAATCATACTTAGATGAGAAACAAAATTTGCAAAGAACTCAACAATACAGATATTGGTAAATTAGTTGATTTATGCGGATGGGTAGATAGAAGAAGAGATCATGGTGGTGTAATTTTTATTGATTTAAGAGACCATAGTGGATTCCTACAAATAACAATTAACCCCGATGATGGTGCAGATCTATTTAAACAGGCAGAAACTCTAAGAAATGAAACAGTAATAATGGTTAGCGGAATGATTAATGAAAGGCCCAAAGATTCCATAAATAAAAATTTAAGCACTGGCGAGTTAGAGCTTAAGGTTAAAGATTTACAAATTCTCAACCAAATTAAAAACAACTTGCCTTTTCCAGTGTCTATACATGATTATGAAAATACAAAAGAGGAACTCAGATTAAAATATAGATATCTTGATTTAAGAAGGGGAAAATTACTAGAAAATTTAAAAACGAGACATAAGATTATTAGAGTTGCTAGAGAGTTTCTTGATAATTTTGGATTTACAGAAGTAGAGACCCCATTACTTACAAAGTCAACTCCTGAAGGGGCTCGCGATTTTCTTGTTCCTGCACGTCTTTCAAATGGAGAATTTTTTGCTTTACCTCAATCCCCACAACTATTTAAACAACTTTTAATGGTTGGGGGATTAGATAAGTATTATCAAATCGCAAAATGTTTCCGTGATGAAGACTTAAGGGCAGATAGACAGCCAGAGTTTACTCAATTAGATATTGAGATGAGCTTTATTAGTGAAGAAGAAATAATTTCTTTTAATGAAAGTCTCATAAAGAAAATATGGAAAGAAGTATTAAATATTAATTTTAAAAATGCTTTTCCAAGAATTTCATGGCAGGCAGCAATGGATAATTACGGAACTGATAGACCAGATACAAGATATCAAATGTTATTAAAAGATTTGGGAGGAGTATTAGGTGATATTGGATTTAATATTTTCACCAAGGCAATTAAGTCTGGAGGATATATAAAATCCATAACAGTCAAAGGAGGCAATTCAAGTATAAGCAACGTAAGAATTAAACCAGGAGGTGACATCTTCCAAGTAGCTCAAGATGCAGGAGCTGGTGGTTTAGCCTTTATAAGGGTCAAAGGAGATGAGCTTGAGACTATTGGGGCAATTAAAAATAATTTAAGTGAAAAGCATATAGCTGATATTTTAAAAATCACAGAAGCAAAAGATGGAGACTTAATCCTCTTAGGAGCTGGAGATAAACAAATTGTCAATCAGTCATTAGATAGGGTTAGACAATATATCGCAAAAGACTTAAATCTTATTGATAAAAGTAAATGGAATTTCTTATGGGTAACTGACTTCCCCATGTTTGAGAGAAATGAAGATGAAAATAGATATGAAGCTTTACATCATCCTTTTTGTTCTCCAAAAAATATAAAATCTAAAGATTCTGCAAACTTGAAAAAAGAAATTGAGAGCTCTACAGCAAATGCTTATGACTTAGTTCTCAATGGGTTGGAGTTAGGAGGTGGCTCTTTACGTATTCATGAAGCGAACTTACAAAGAGAGGTTCTGAAAACGGTAGGACTTACTGATAAAGAAATTGATGAAAAATTTGGATTTTTAATAGAAGCCTTAGAAATGGGTGCTCCTCCTCATGGTGGCATAGCGTTTGGATTGGATCGTATTACGATGCTGATCATTGGTGCAGACTCAATCAGAGAAACCATTGCTTTCCCAAAAAATCAGCAAGCAAAATGTCCTCTCACAAATGCGCCTTCAAATGTCTCCAAATCACAATTAAAAGAATTAGATATTGAAATAACAATTGATGAATAAGAATATATATGGATGTTCTAAAAATTTTTTGTTTAAATAAAATATAAGGAGGCTGTGCTTAATTAAAATATTTAATGTCAAAATTTGTATTTGTCACCGGAGGAGTAGTTTCTAGCATTGGTAAAGGAATTGTCGCTGCAAGCTTAGGAAGATTATTAAAGTCTAGAGGATATAGTGTTTCGATATTAAAACTAGATCCATACCTAAATGTTGACCCAGGAACAATGAGCCCTTTCCAACATGGAGAAGTATTTGTAACCGAAGATGGGGCTGAAACCGATCTAGACTTAGGCCACTATGAAAGATTTACTGATACTGCAATGACGAGGTTAAATAGCGTTACTACGGGATCTATCTATCAAGCAGTTATCAATAAAGAGAGAAGAGGTAGTTATGACGGTGGAACTGTACAAGTAATACCTCACATAACGAGAGAAATAAGAGAAAGAATTCATAGAGTAGCCGCAAACAGTAATGCAGATATTATAATTACTGAAATTGGTGGAACAGTTGGTGATATTGAATCTCTACCTTTTTTAGAGGCAATAAGAGAATTCAAAAATGATGTCAATAGGAACGATGTTGCATACATACACGTTACATTACTTCCTTACATCAAAACCTCTGGCGAAATAAAAACTAAACCAACACAACATTCAGTGAAAGAATTAAGATCCATTGGAATTCAGCCAGATTTACTTGTATGCCGAAGTGATAAATCTATCAATGAAGCTCTTAAAAAGAAGCTTAGTGGTTTTTGCGGTGTCAGTATCAACTCTGTAATTGAAGCTTTAGACGCGGACAGTATTTATTCTGTACCTCTTTCTTTAAAAAAAGAAGGTTTATGCAAAGAAACTCTGAAGTATTTAGGCCTTGAAGATAAAAAATGTGATTTGAAAAATTGGGAGCAACTAATACACAACCTAAGAAATCCTGGAGCTCCAATCAAAGTTGCTTTAGTAGGTAAATACATTGAACTTGGAGATGCATATTTATCCGTTGTTGAAGCTTTAAGACATGCATGCATTGAACAAAAGGCTTTATTAGATTTACATTGGGTAAGTGCTGAAATGATAGAAAAAAATACAGCAGAAACTTACTTAAATAAGGTTGATGCAATTGTTGTACCCGGGGGATTTGGCAATAGAGGAGTCAATGGAAAAATTTCGGCTATAAAATTCGCAAGAGAAAATAAAATTCCATTTTTAGGGTTGTGCCTTGGTATGCAATGTGCAGTTATAGAATGGGCCAGGAATGTAGCTAATCTTCCAGATGCATCTAGTTCAGAATTAGACCCGAACACTCCCAATCCAGTGATACATCTATTACCAGAACAGGAAGATGTAGTTGATTTAGGTGGGACAATGAGACTTGGGGTTTATCCATGTAGATTGACAAAAAATACAACTGGGAAAAACTTATATAATGAGGATGTTATTTATGAGAGACATCGACATAGATATGAATTTAATAATTACTACAAACAAAGTTTTTTAGATTCTGGATACAAAATTAGTGGTACATCACCAGATGGCAGATTAGTTGAGTTAATTGAGTTAGAAAATCATCCATACTTCTTAGCATGTCAATATCATCCTGAGTTTTTATCACGACCTGGCAAACCTCATCCTTTATTTAAAGGTTTAATAAAAGCCTCTCAAGATAACTTAACTCAATCAAATTAATATTCTTTATTTTTTTGAATGAAAATGACAAATTTTTTACCATTAGTCGAACAATTTCATTCATTACAGGGTGAAGGTTATCATGCTGGGAAAAGTGCTTTTTTTATAAGATTAGCGGGATGTAAAGTTGGATGTTCATGGTGCGATACCAAGAATTCATGGGACGAAAAAAAACACCCTTCTATATCAATTGAAAAAATAATAAATGGCATAAAAACTGCCAGAGAAAAAGGAGCATCTTTTTGCGTTATTACAGGTGGAGAACCTTTACAACATAACTTGGATAATTTTTGCAAAGCCATAAAAAAAATGACGATGGGAGAAGAACAAAAGCCAATGAAGATTCATATTGAGACAAGTGGAGTTAATTCGATATCAGGAAGCTATGACTGGATTACTTTATCTCCTAAAAGACACTCACCTCCAAAAAAATATTTTTTAAAAAACTGTAATGAAATCAAAATAATCATAAATGAGATAGAAGATATTGAATTTGCTATTCAAATAAAAAAAGAAACTTTAAAACAATATCAACCCTCTAAAAGCGAATATGGCTTAAAAAAAGATAAAATTTTTTATTTACAGCCAGCTTGGAACAATGCGAATGGTTTTTCTCTTGCTATTGATTTCGTAAAAAATAATCCAGATTGGAAATTGAGCCTTCAAACTCACAAATACCTAAAAATTAATTGAAATCATATGACTCTTAAAAATAAATCGATAGTAGTTTTATTATCTGGAGGTTTAGATTCTTCTACAGTTACTGGTATCGCAAAAAAATCCGAAGCTAAAATTTTTGGCCTTTCATTTGACTACGGTCAACGTCATAAAAAAGAATTAAATTCTGCATCAATAATTGCAAAACACTTTGATATAGAAGAATTTAAAATCATTAAGCTTGACTTATCTTTATGGGGGGGCTCGTCATTAACTGATACTCAAAAAAATATTCCGAAAGAAGGAGTACAAACTAATAAAATTCCTAATACTTATGTTCCTGGGAGAAATACTATATTTATTTCAGTTGCACTAAGTTATGCCGAAGCAATAGATGCTGATTTTATAGGATTAGGAGTTAATGCACTAGATTATTCTGGTTATCCAGATTGCAGACCTGACTACATTAAAAAATTTCAAGAATTAGCAGATTTAGCCAATAAAAGAGGAAGAGAAAATAATCCAATAAAACTTTGGACTCCCCTATTAGATTTAAATAAAGAAGAAATTATTAAATTAGCTTTTGCTAATCATGTCCCTTTAGAAAAAACATGGAGTTGTTATTCGGGTAATTCAAAACCATGCGGTAAGTGTGATAGCTGCAGAATTAGAAATGCCGCTTATGAAAAATGGCTTAATAACAATAATAAAAAATGAATATAAAAAAAATAATTCTAGAAAAATGGATAGATCCAGCACTGATTACGCATGATCTAACAAAAAAATTCGGAGATAAAGGATTAGCTTGGTTAGACAGTGATGGTAAGGAAAATGGGGAATGGTCAATAATAGGAATTAAACCTAAAAAAATAATCCAATCAAGAGATATCAATAACTTAGACAAAACTAATAATCCATTTAACAATTTAAAAAATATTGAAAAAGGATTTTGGATGGGATGGTTAAGTTATGAAGCTGGAGTTTATATAGAACCAAAAAACCCATGGCGAAAATCTAATATGGCAACTTTATGGATTGCATCATATGATCCGATTATTAAATGTAATCTAATAAAACAAGAAATAATTATCGAAGGTACAAACTCATCTGAACTGCTGAATTATAAAAACATAATCAACAACATAAAGAATATTGAAGAAGAAAATATTATTAAAACAAATTTGAATTTTGATTTTTCAAAAATAAATTTGGACGAAATGACTGAAAAATTTCAGAAAAATATTTTAAAATTGAAAAAATTTATTTCCCTAGGGGATATATTTCAAGCAAACCTAACAACTAAATGCGAAATTGAATCTTCCAAGAACTATAGTCCTTTAGATATTTATTTGAAAATAAGAAGGAAATTAAGAGCTCCCTTTGGAGGAATAATAATAAATAATAATACTTATAAAGAGGCTGTATTATCTACCTCGCCAGAAAGATTTATAAAAATAGATAATAAAAATTTTGTAGAATCGAGACCTATCAAAGGAACTAGATCCAGAGATAAAGATTTAAATAAAGACGCACTTAATGCTATCGATTTAATAACGAACGAAAAAGATAGAGCCGAAAATATTATGATTGTTGACCTAATAAGAAATGATTTAAGTAAAGTTTGCGAAACAGGAAGCATTATAGTGCCAGAAATATTAAAACTTGAAAGTTTCTTAAAAGTTCATCATCTAACTTCAGTAATCAGAGGTAAATTAAAAAAAGACAAGAACTGGATTGATTTACTAAAAGCTTGTTGGCCTGGGGGGTCTATAACTGGAGCTCCTAAATTAAGATCATGCCAGAGACTTTTTGAATTAGAGGAATGTGAACGCGGGCCATACTGTGGCTCATTTTTGAAGCTTGACTGGAATGGAGAGTTTGACAGCAATATACTAATAAGATCATTTTTAATTAAAGACAAAAAAATCAATATATATGCTGGTTGCGGAATAGTTATTGACTCAAACCCTGAAGAGGAAACTGATGAACTAAAGTGGAAACTTTTACCGTTGATTGATTCACTAAAATGATTAAAACATTAGGCTGGCAAAAAGATCAATGGTTGGATATTGATAGAATATTTATTGCTGCTAATAATAGAGGATTAAAATTTGCTGATGGTATATTTGAAACCATTTTGATAAAAGAAAACAAACCCATTTTATTTGATGAACATCTGAAAAGATTAGAAAAAAGTAGCAAAATTTTAAATATTAATCTCAAAATAAATAAATTAATTTTGAAACAACTTATTCACGATGGAATTAAAAAGTTATCGCTTAAAAATGATCAATTTGCTTCAGTAAGAATAAACTATAGTCGAGGAACTAATGAAGGTCGAACACTAACAATAGATAGCACTTCAGAGACAAAAGATTTGGATAATTTATGGCTTGAGTTCTATAGAATCAAACCAAATTTTAATCCGATAAGCGTTTGCATTAGTCAAACGGAAAAAATAAATGAATTCAGTCTTATAAGTAAATGCAAAACATTTGCATATAATCAGGCAATCCAAGTTTTGACAGAAGCCAATGAAAAATCATTTGATGATTCTATCCTTTTGAATACATCAGGTGAACTTTGTTGTGGGAGTACATTTAATCTTCTAATTAAAAGAAATAATCAATGGATAACTCCTAGAAAAGAGAGCGGCTGTTTAGAGGGGATTATGGTTTCTAAAGCTTTAAAATTGAAAATTGTAAAAGAAGAATTAATTCCTCCAGAATTTCAAAATGATGACATAATAGTTGCAATTAATAGCTTATCTTGCAGACAAATTAATCAAGTTAATGATTTACAGCTTAAACCTAAATTCGATCCAATTTACTTTTGGGATTTATTATATAGTTGAACTTTATTAATATCTGGTAAATAGACATCAGATACTTTAGTTATATTATTATTAGTCTTGAATTCAACAATTTTTCCAATGATTATAATTGATGGAGCTAAAAATTCTTTCTCTTGGATTTTATCTGGAAGATTATCTAATTTCTCTATCAAACATTTTTGATTTTTTAAAGTAGCTTCTTGAATAACAGCGCACTTAGTATTCTTATCTAAACCACCTAGAATTAATTCTTCTACAATAAATTCAATATTTTTTATACCCATAAAAATTACTAAGCTATCTGATGATTTAGCTAAATCTCTCCAATTCACTGTCTTTTTTTCCTTATCTACACGCTCATGTCCAGTAACAAAGGTTACTGAACTCGCAGCATCTCTATGAGTTAGTGGAATACCACAATATGTGGGGGCAGCTATCCCAGAAGTAATACCAGGAACGATTTCAACTGAAATTCCATTTTTTTCTAAAATCGATACCTCTTCACCACCTCTAGAAAAAACGAATGGATCTCCCCCTTTAAGCCTTACAACATTTTTGCCTTCTTTTGCTAATTTCAAAATAAGATCATTAGTTTCGGCCTGAGGTACAGAACACTTCCCAGCTCTTTTGCCTACATGGAAAATTTCTGTATTTTTTCCTGCCTCTTTAGTTATTTCATCTGGAATTAAAGCATCATGCACTAATGCATCACAATTTTTTATTAGGCGTAAAGCTTTAAGAGTCAAAAGCTCAGGGTCACCAGGACCTGCTCCAACTAAATAAACAATGCCGGGCACAATAATCTCCATTAACAAGTATGGTAGTAAAAGTTAATCGCAATGAAGGTAAATATTGTGAAAGAAAGTTTATTAAAACCAAATAAAAAATTTACTCTCCTTAGTGCGTTTATAACTCTTCTAAATGATCGTTTAAGTGAAAGTATACTCTTACCCATTTTACCCTCTTTTGTTTTACTTTTTGACTCTAAAGCAAGTACATATGGTTTATTATCATGCACTTACCAATTAGCCCAATTTACAGCTTCTCCTTTTATAGGACTTATGAGTGATAGATATGGAAGAAGACCTGTCACTCTTTTTTGTATTACTGGTTCAGTAATAGGAATATCAATATTATCCTTTACAGTTCTTTTTAATTGGTCTAATTCAATAGCCACTATCCCGCTATTTTTATTATTTTTAGCAAGACTAATTGACGGTTTAAGTGGGGGGACTGCAGCTACTGCAACAACAATTCTTGCAGATATTTCAAGTCCTGAAAAAAGAGCAAAAACATTTGGTCTTATTGGTGTAGCATTTGGTTTAAGTTTTTTCTTAGGTAATATATTTGTTGTAATTTTTGCAAAAAATACAAATAATAATTTTATTATTCCAGTTTTGATAGCCTCAATCATTCCAATAATAAATTTTTTCCTTGTATTTTTTTACTTACCAGAAACAAAGCCTAATAGTGAAATAAATAAATCAAAAAACACTTTAAAAAACCCTATAAAAGCTCTATTTACAGTTTTCAAAGAAGAAAAAATTAAAAAATTATCATTAGCTTTTTTTATTTACTTTATTGCTTTTACTGGATTGACTAATATCCTTATATTTTTCCTCCAAGAATCTTTAAATTGGACGACTAAAGCATCAAGCGGAACTCTTGTTGTAGTGGGAATCATTGCGATTATCGTTCAGGGAGGATTAATTGGGCCTCTGGTAAAGCAATTTGGCGAAATGCGATTAACACTTATCGGATCAGGCTTTATACTTCTGGCGTGTGCTCTTTTAATAACTGCTCCAATAGAAAATGCAAGTATTAATATTTATTCAGCTGTTTCATTTTTAGCCGTTGGGGCAGGATTAATTACGCCCACTTTAAGAGCACTTATATCAAAGAAATTAGATGTTGATAAACAAGGATCAATTTTAAGTAACCTTCAGGGTCTACAGAGTCTTGGAGGGGTTTTAGGAATTGCAATGGCCGGAAGGGTTTATGATAGTTTTGGTCCAAAATCACCTTTTATAGCAGGTTCCGTTATCTTAATTTTCATGATATACCTTATTGCAGAGGGTAAAAATAATAATTCTTTTAACAATCAAAATTCAAAAGTATCTTAATGAAAAGCCAGGTTGATGTTTTTATTAATAGAGAATTAAGTTGGATTGAATTCAATAAAAGAGTACTCCTAACTGGTATGGAAAAGGAGTACAAAATCCTAGATAAAGTAAAATTTTGTTCAATTTTTAGTAATAATCTAGATGAATTTTTTATGGTAAGGGTAGCTTCATTAAAGGCTCAGGTTGAAGCAGGAATTACAAAAAAAAGTATTGATGGACTTACACCAAAAGAGCAATTAGAAAAAATTAACAAAGAAGTAAAAAAATTAACCACTCTTCAAGAAACCTATGTAAATAATGAATTAAATAATGAATTACAAGAAAAAGGTGTGATTTTAAAAAAATATAAGGACCTAAGTGAAAATCAAAGAAATTGGTGTAATAACTTCTTTAATTCATCTATTTTCCCTTTATTAACTCCACTAGTTGTTGATCCAGCACATCCATTCCCATTTATAAGTAATTTAAGCCTAAATTTGGCAGCTCTAATAAATGATGGGGAGGATACTAAAAATCAGTTTGTCAGAGTAAAAATACCAACAAAAAATATAAATAGATTTATACAAATTCCCAATGAAATTATTCAAAGTAGTGATGAAAAATCTCACTTTTTCATAAGTGTTGAGGATTTAATTGGGAATAATATAAATTCTTTATTCAACGGAATGGAATGTATAAATTACTCTTTTTTTAGAGTGACAAGGGATGCAGATTTAGAATTAAAAGAACTTGAAGCTGATGATCTTCTTTTAGCAGTTGAACAAAGTTTGCAGAAGCGAAGATTAGGCGGGGACGTAGTTAGATTAGAAGTTGAATCAGATATGCCAAAAAACATTCTAAAATTACTCATTGAAAGTATATCAATACAAGAAGAATATATATACTTTTGCAAAAGTTTATTAGGCCTTGACGATTTAAACCAACTAACAAAAATTAATAGAGATGATTTAAAAGAAAATCTGCTAATTGGTAGAACTCACCTCCAATTAAGAAATTTAGATTCGCCATCAAACAAAAACTTCAATTCTATTTTCAACATATTGAGGAAAAAAGATATTCTGCTGCATCATCCATACGACTTATTTAAAACTTCAGTAGAAGAATTTATTAATAAAGCAGCTAATGATCCACTTGTGATGGCTATAAAAATAACTTTGTATCGAGTTTCAAAGGATTCTCCCATTATCGAGGCTTTAATGAGAGCTGCAGAAAATGGGAAAGAAGTTATGACTCTTGTTGAACTAAAAGCAAGATTTGATGAAGATAATAATATTCAATGGGCTAAACAACTTGAACAAGCTGGAGTTCATGTTGTATACGGAATCATAGGATTTAAAACTCATACAAAAATAGCTTTAATAGTTCGAAAAGAAAAAGGACGATTAAGAAATTATTTCCATATTGGCACAGGAAACTATAACTCTAATACTTCAAAGTTTTATACAGATTTAGGATTACTATCAACGGATCCTGATATCGCATCAGATTTACTCGAGCTATTTAATTACTTATCAGGTTTTTCCAAACAAAAAAGTTTTCAAAAATTATTAGTTTCTCCTTCATCAATGAGAGAAAAATTTATATTTCTCATAAAGAGAGAAATTAAAAATGCAGAACAGGGTAAAAAAGCTGAAATAATTGCAAAAATGAATTCTTTAGTGGACCCAGAAATAATTAAACTACTTTATTTAGCTTCTGACGCAGGTGTAAAAATAAGTCTCATCATTAGAGGCGTTTGTTGCCTATATCCTCAAAGAAAAAATCTTAGTGAAAATATTAAAGTCAAGAGCATTATTGGACATTTTCTTGAACATTCAAGAATTTTTTGGTTTTATAATGACAATAATAACGAAGTATTTATTGGAAGTGCTGATTGGATGAGAAGAAACCTTGATAGAAGAATAGAGGCTGTTACTCCTATAGAAGATTCTGGATTAAAATCTCAAATAAAAGCGCTTTTATGTACATATATTGAAGATGATTACTTTTCTTGGATAATGAAAAATGATGGCTCTTATGCAAAATATGCATTAGATGCAGCAAATAATCGTTCGCAAATAGACCTAATAGGAAAATAAGAAAAATATTGACTTTTATAACATTTAAAAAAAATACTTAATATTTAAAATTTTTTTTATTTTTATAAAACCCTTATATAGCAAGAGATGTCGACGAATTATCCTTTAAAAGAAGATTTTTGTCTTTAAAGTTTCAAAGTAAAAGTAGTTTTTATTTCAATTTCAGTGCTAGCTTTTTAAAAAATCCATTATTTAGGAGGCCAGGGTGATGGGGATCCCTCTGGAATCTGCAAAGAGCTCTTCAGATAATAATTTTGATGAGCCAAGATTACCAAACACCGCGAGCAAGCCTCGCAAAACAAAATCTAGTCTAACGTCAAAACAAGGCCAAAAAAAATCTGGCAGACTTGCTTCAGATTCTATTGGACATTACTTAAGTAGTATTGGCAGAGTCCCTCTTCTAACTCCTGCAGAAGAAATAGAGTTGGCTCATCATGTTCAGAACATGAAAAAATTGTTAGAAATTCCTGAAACTAATAGAACAAGACGCAATCTTTATCAAATTAAGATTGGCAAAAGAGCTAGAGATAGAATGATGGCAGCTAATCTAAGACTAGTCGTCTCTGTTGCAAAAAAATACCAAAACCAGGGACTAGAATTGTTGGACCTTGTTCAGGAAGGTGCTATTGGTCTTGAAAGAGCTGTAGATAAATTTGATCCAGCCATGGGATATAAATTCTCAACTTACGCTTACTGGTGGATTAGACAAGGAATGACTAGGGCTATTGATAACAGTGCAAGAACAATCCGTTTGCCTATTCACATCAGTGAAAAACTATCAAAAATGAGGAGGGTTTCTAGAGAATTATCTCATAAATTTGGTAGACAACCTACCCGATTAGAAATGGCAACTGAAATGGGAATTGAGCAAAAAGATTTAGAAGACTTAATTTCTCAAAGTGCTCCTTGTGCCTCCCTAGATGCTCACGCAAGAGGTGAAGAAGACCGAAGCACATTGGGCGAACTAATACCTGATCCAAACTGTGAAGAACCTATGGAGGGAATGGATAGAACAATTCAAAAAGAACATTTAGGAACCTGGCTTTCTCAATTAAATGAGAGAGAACAAAAAATTATGAGACTAAGGTTTGGACTAGATGGTGAAGAACCATTAACACTAGCAGAAATAGGAAGGCAGATTAACGTTTCGCGAGAAAGAGTAAGGCAATTAGAAGCTAAAGCTATATTAAAACTCAGAGTAATGACAACTCATCAAAAAGCAGCTTAATCAAATTGATAAAATTTGCAGTTATTTTGATATATTTGTTTGCAATTTTTTTAATATCAATATTATTTAAAAAATTTAATAAAAATAAGAAAGAAATTATCAGAAAAATAATACATATTGGAATAGGACCTTTACTGCCAATTGCACAATATTTAAGAATTGATCAAACTTCAGTTCTTATCTTTACGGGAATTGTTTCATTAATAGTTCTTATAAATTACTTCGTTAGATTGTTTCCAACAATTGAAGATGTTGAAAGAAAAAGTTACGGAACATTATTCTATTGTCTAAGCTTATTTATTTTAATTGCTCTTTTCTGGGATAAAGATCCATATGCTTTAATTACTGGATTTTTTATAATGACTTTTGGAGACGGATTAGCTGGTTTAATAGGCAAAAACTTTAACTCAAAGAGTTGGATTTTTTTTCAACAAGAAAAATCTTTATTTGGAACTATGACTATGTTTTTAACAAGTTTGATAGTAGTTTTCTCAATAGGATATACCCAGCAAAATAGTTTAAATTTAAATTATTTTACAATAGCTATTTTTGCGACTTTGTTCGAACAATTTAGTGTTTTAGGAATAGATAATTTCATTGTTCCAATTTCTTCAGCATTATTTTTTAACTTTTTTATAACTAGCTAATTGAATTGTATAAAATAGCGAGTAATTCTTTTGTTGTTTCTATATCTATGCATGCATCTGTAATGCTTCTGCCAAACTGGAGATCCTCTCTTTTTAAAAGTTTTTGATTCCCCTCCTTCAAATGACTTTCGAGCATAACTCCTAAAATATTTTTTTCACCATTGCTAATTTGATAAGCTATATTTTTTAATACTTCAGACTGTTTTCGGAAATCTTTATTGGAATTTCCATGACTACAATCAATCATCACTTTATGAGGTAAATTAGATTGCTGCAATTCAGAGGAAATCCTTTTAACATGTTCCCTTTCAAAATTTGGGCCTTTTGAACCGCCTCTTAAAACTATATGTCCATCTGGATTACCTGTTGTATTAACAATAGAAGCCATTCCGTTTTCATTTACACCTAAGAAATGATGCGATTTGGAAGCTGACTGCATTGCATTTATTGCAGTAGTAAAAGAACCATCTGTACCATTTTTAAACCCAATTGGCATTGATAATCCTGATGCCATTTCCCGATGAGTCTGACTTTCAGTAGTACGCGCGCCTATAGCTGTCCAACTTATTAAATCGGCAATATATTGCGGAACAATTGGATCTAGTAATTCTGTAGCAGAAGGAATCCCACGAGTTGCTAAATATGAAAGCAAACTTCTTGCCCTTCTTAAACCAGTATTAATATCATAAGAATTATCTAGATGAGGATCATTTATCAATCCCTTCCAACCAATAGTTGTTCTTGGTTTCTCAAAATAAACTCTCATGATTATTTCTAATTTATCTTTATAAATTTCTCGAAAGTTTTGAATATACTTTGAATATTCTTTTGCCGCCTCAAGATCATGAATTGAACATGGACCAACAATGACTAAAAGCTTATGATCATTATGATGCAAAATATTTTGTATCGATTTTCTTGTTTTAGATACTGTATTAGCAGAGGAGCGATCTAAAGGTATATCATTATGTAATCTGCTTGGAGGTATTAATGGACGTGTTTCAACAACATGTAAGTCTGATGTCTTTTCTAAAGCAGAATTATTTGATGATGTCGTCATTGATTAATTAAGAAGTTTGAATATTTAAAAAAGCATTTATGAATACTCTCCTTTTCAATATTAAAAATAACAATAGATTAGGTATTAAACCTTACTAATGAAGAATTTGGAAACATTGCTAAAAGATTATGCAGATCACGCAGCTGAAAGAGCTACGAAAGGTATACCTCCTTTACCTTTAAATGCTGAGCAAACAAATTGCGTTACAAATTTATTGGAGCAAGATAGTACTTACGATTCATCTTATTTACTTGATTTACTAATAAATAGAGTAGCACCAGGAGTTGATGAGGCTGCTTATGTAAAAGCAAGCTGGCTCACGGCTATTGTTAATTCCGAAAAATATTGCAAATCAATAAATCCCGAAAAAGCAATTGAAATACTAGGAACAATGATAGGCGGATACAATGTAAATTCTTTAGTTGAAATACTTAAAGGAGAAAATAGTTTACTTGCTAAAAAAGCGTCTGAAGTTTTAAAAAATATTATTCTTGTTTACGACTCAGCAAATGAAATTTATGAATTATCTCAAAAAAATATTTATGCAAAAGAGGTTATAAATAGCTGGGCAAATGGAGAATGGTTCAAAAATAAAAAAGTTCTAGAGAAAGAAATTACTTGTTTAGTATTTAAAGTTGATGGGGAAACAAACACAGACGACTTATCTCCCGCAGTACATGCAACAACTCGCCCTGATATTCCGATGCACGCATTGGCTATGTTGGAATTTAAAAAACCAGATGGAATCAAGATTCTTGATAATTTAAAAAAACAAAATTTACCCATCGCTTATGTTGGAGATGTTGTTGGTACAGGGAGTTCTAGAAAATCTGCTATTAATTCACTCATTTGGCACATAGGAGAAAATATCCCGTTTGTTCCAAACAAAAAAACAGGTGGAATAATAATTGGGGGCAAAATAGCACCAATTTTCTTTAATACAGCACAAGATTCAGGAGCTTTACCTATAGAAGCTGATGTATCTCATATGAAAACAGGAGATGTTATTAAGATATATCCTTATGAAGGCATTATTAAAAAAATTGAAAAAGAATCAAATACTGACGAATTAATAAGCAAATTCAACTTATATCCATCAACTCTTACTGATGAAATTCAAGCCGGCGGAAGAATTAATCTTATGATTGGAAGATCTCTTACAGACAAAATTAGAAACAAATTAAATAATCAACCAAGTGAAATATTTATCCGACCACAAAATCCGACTGAAAGTAGTGCCGGTTTTACTCAAGCTCAAAAAATAGTAGGCAAAGCATGCGGTCTAGATGGAGTAAGGCCAGGAACAACCTGTGAGCCAATTATGACAACAGTTGGTAGTCAAGATACTACTGGGCCAATGACTAGAGATGAACTAAAAGAACTAGCTTGTTTAGGATTTACAGCAGATTTAGTAATGCAAAGTTTTTGTCATACAGCTGCATATCCTAAACCAGTAGATCTAGTTACTCATAAAGAATTACCTGATTTTATATCTCAAAGAGGTGGAGTAGCTCTTAAACCTGGAGACGGCATAATTCATAGCTGGCTTAACAGAATGCTTCTTCCAGATACTGTTGGCACAGGGGGAGATAGTCATACAAGATTTCCTCTTGGCATTTCATTTCCTGGAGGCTCGGGCATTGTTGCCTTTGCCGCAGCAATAGGATCAATGCCATTAAATATGCCAGAGTCTGTGTTGGTTAAATTTAAAGGAGAATTATTACCAGGAATCACTCTTAGAGATTTAGTAAATGCAATCCCTCTCTTCGCAATTAAAAAAGGACTCTTAACTGTTGAGAAAGAAAATAAGAAAAATATATTTAACGGGAAAATTATGGAGATTGAAGGATTGCCAAACCTAAAACTTGAACAAGCTTTTGAACTTACTGATGCAACTGCAGAACGCTCATGTGCAGGTAGTACCATACTTTTATCCCAAGAAACTGTTCAAGAATATTTAAGAAGCAATATTTGCCTGCTAGAAAAAATGATCGATAGCAATTATGAAGATTCAAAATCGATTTCAAGAAGAATAAATGATATGAAAAATTGGTTAAAAAAACCATCACTAATTGAACCAGATTCAGATGCTCAGTATGAAGAAATCATTGAAATTGATTTAGCAAAAGTAACACAACCTATAGTTGCGTGCCCTAATGATCCAGATAATGTAAAAGAAATCAATGATGTTGCAAATACAAATATTGACGAGGTTTTTATAGGTTCTTGCATGACAAATATTGGTCATTACAGGGCAGCTGCAAAAGTTCTTGAAGGTGTACAAAATTTAAAAGCTAAATTATGGATTTGTCCACCAACAAAAATGGATGAAGAAACTCTAAAAGTTGAGGGTTACTATAAAATATTTGAAAATTGTGGAGCGAGATTAGAATTACCAGGCTGTTCTTTATGTATGGGCAATCAAGCGAGAGTAGATGATGGATCTGTAGTGTTTTCTACAAGTACAAGAAATTTTGACAATAGACTTGGTAAAAATGCTCAAGTATTTTTAGGAAGTGCAGAATTAGCAGCAGTTTGCGCACTGCTTGGCAAAATTCCTGCACTAGAAGAATATCAGGATATTACTAAAAATAAAATTAATCCATATTCAGATGAACTTTATCGTTATCTTCAATTTGATGAAATACAAGATTTCAGTTTGTCAAAGTGATTATGGATTATGCCAAACCTCATAAGAGAAAATATTCAAAAGACCAGTAGTAGTTCTTCTCGTAGCATCAAAAAATTATTAAGGCAAAGATCACTCGTCGTCGCATTTTCGCTCCTATTGACAGGTTTAGGAGCTTCAGTTACAAGTATATTTTTCAAAACTGGAATCTACTTTATTAATAATTGGAGATTAGCACTTTTAGACCATTTCCCTTCTATTACTGTACTACCAATTTTTGGAGCTATTGGAGGAGCAATTGCAGGATTTTTGATCAAAAATATTGCACCTGCTGCAAAAGGTTCAGGAGTTAGTCAAATAATGGGTTTTTTAAGGCATAAAAAAGTTCCAATGAATATAAAAGTAGGATTAGTGAAGCTAATATCAGGAATAATTGCTATTGGTAGTGGATTCCCTTTAGGTCCAGAGGGTCCATCTGTTCAGATGGGAGGTTCAGTTGCTTGGCAAATGGCTAAATGGCTCAAAGCTCCTACAGCCTTCAGAAGAGTAATAGTAGCAGCAGGTGGTGGTGCAGGGATAGCTGCAGTTTTTAGCGCTCCATTAGGAGGGTTTGTTTATGCCATAGAAGAGCTATTAAACTCTGCTAGACCAGTAATTTTATTATTAGTAGTAATTACAACTTTCATCGCAGATTCATCAGCTGATATTATTCAAGCCTTGGGTTTAGACCCTAAGGCAGGAGGCTTTGATTTCAATCTAGGATTTTTAATTCAAAAAGAATATGACCCATCAGTTTTCTTCTTACCAATAGATTTTATTTATCTTGTTTTTTTAGGAATAATTATTGGGATCTTCGCAGAATTATATAGCAGATATGTTTTGTTAATGCAAAATCTTGGGAAAAAGTGGTATAAGAATAAATTTGTTTTAAAAATGAGTATCTGTGGACTTATTTTAGGCAGCATCTATTCTTTTTTACCAAGTACATTTCATAATTTAGATGAATTACAGAAAGTAATAGCTGAGCAAAACACAAGTATTGGAATAGCTTTATTGGCAGTTTTAGTATTATTTATCACTACAGGTTTAGCTGCAGCATCTGGAGCTCCAGGAGGATTATTCTATCCAATGCTTACTTTAGGAGGGTCAATCGGACTGATAATGGGGAGCTGGGTAGAAATTGCAACAGGACATGCACCTAGTTCATACATTTTTGCAGGAATGGGAGCTTTCGTAGCAGGATGTTCACGAACACCAATAACAGCAATGTTTTTAGCTTTTGCATTAACAAAAAATTTATTAATAATGAAACCTGTCTTAATTAGCTGTATTGCCAGTTTCTTGATAGCAAGAGCTTTCAATGAAGAATCAATTTATGAAAGACAAATACAAATAGAATTAGAGGATTAGGAAATTATTTTCAATCAAAAACAGCAGTTTTACTATTATAAACAAATACTTGATGATTGAGATGTAATCTTACCGCTCTTGCTAGAGCTATTCTTTCAATATCTCTTCCTTTTCTAATCAAATCATCAACTTCATCCCTATGACTTACGTTAACTGTACATTGCTCTATTATAGGCCCTTCATCAAGATCTTCAGTAACATAGTGAGCAGTAGCGCCAATTAATTTAACACCTCTCTTCCATGCTCGATGATATGGTTGCGCTCCCTTAAATGCAGGTAAAAAAGAATGATGAATATTTATGATTGAAGAAAACTCTTTTAAAAAAGAGTCACTCAAAATTTGCATATATTTGGCTAATACAATAAGGTCAATTTCATATGCCTTGAGTAAATTCAAGAATTGATCTTCAACATCAGATTTATTAATACTAAAGGTATCGATATGTACAAATTTTGCATTAAAGTCATTTGCAATAATTTCAAGATCAGAATGATTTGAAATTATTAACGGCACTTTCATTTTGAGCTCTCCATTTCTTACTCGCCAAAGTAAATCAATCAAGCAATGATTTTGTTTGCTCACAAAAATTGCAACATTTGGAATTTCATCAGAATAATTAACGTTAAATTTTCCATTTACTTTAAATGCAATTTTCTCGAATTCTTTATAAATTTCATCTCTATTAAAAGATGCATTATTACTATTCCATTCAATTCGACTAAGAAACAAACCTGCATCTTGATCTGTATGATGATCAGAATGCTTTATATTGCCACCGTAATTTGAAATCCAACTTGTAAGTAAACTTACTAATCCAGGACGATCAGGGCAAACAATTTTGAATATAATTGAGGGATGTTCCAAAAATTTTTAACTATTAAGTCTATTAAGAACGTATATCTAATATATCAATGAAAAGCTTAAAAGAAAATTTTCAACAAGCACACATAGTTATTATTGGATCTGGAATTATTGGAAAATTTAATGCCTTAGAATTATCAGAATTAGGCTTTCAAATAACAATAATAGATCCAGCGCAACTCCAAAATAGTAGCAATGCAGCTTTAGGCCTACTAATGGGTAATATGTATCAAAAAAGGAGAGGTAGAAGTTGGGATCTCAGGAAGCAAAGCATTGAATTATGGCCAAAATGGATCACATTCCTGCAAAAATTTAATTATGAATTAAATATCGAAAAGCCACTGGTACAACTTACTACAAGTGAAGAAAAGTTTGAAAAATTAAAGAGATTTATTCTTACCTTTAATGATCTGAACTTACGAATTTTGGATAAAGAGTCAATAATTATCAAAAATATTAATAAGGCCTTCCATACTAAAAATATAAAAGGAATAATTTCCCTCAAAGACGGAAGAATAGATGCAATGACCTTACTTAAAACATTAGATAAATATCTAAAACTTAAAAATATAAATTTTGTAAAAGAGGAAATAATAAAAATCAGAAAATCAAATAAACAATGGATTTCTACAACAAGAAAAAATGAAAACATCAGATCCGACATGGTTATATTATGTAATTCATTAAAAACAGTTGATTTAATAGATGGCTTATCTCACAAAATCAAATTAAAGCCTGTTTTAGGTCAAGCTATAGAGGTTGATATAAATGATGCAAAAGTTGATTTATTATCGCTTCCAAAACAATTTAGTATAAATAGTAAAAATATAATCCCTACATCAAGAAATAAGCTGATTATTGGTTCAACTGACGAATACAGCACTACGCCGGAAGAAAATACATTTGAAAAACTCACAAATTTTCTTGATAAACAACCTAGTTGGCTTAAGGAAGCTAAAATCTCTAAGAAATGGTATGGA
This sequence comes from Prochlorococcus sp. AG-418-G23, assembly GCA_003214195.1. Taxonomy (GTDB): domain Bacteria; phylum Cyanobacteriota; class Cyanobacteriia; order PCC-6307; family Cyanobiaceae; genus Prochlorococcus_A. The sequence goes on along the minus strand of QCLY01000016.1, from coordinate 12,363 downwards.
ATAAGGTCAAGACCAATTGGCGAACCTTCACCAATAATGAAAAATTTAGAAGAAGGTCTAATTATATGTACAGGTTTTTATAAAAATGGAATTTTACTTGCTCCTGCTTGTTCAAAATGGGTTGCAAATGAAGCTAAAAATTACCTTTCCTAATCTTTTGTTTCAGTAAAGTCTGCATCAATCACATCATCTCCACCTTTTTCATTTGAATTATTCTGATCAGGGGCATCCGCTGAGCCAGATGTTGGTGGTTGATTGCCCGGTTGCTGATAAACAGATGAACCTACTGCATAAAGTTCTTGCTGAAGTTCTTCAAGAAGTTTTTTCATTGATTCATAATCTTCTTTTGATATTGCCTCTTTTAAGGCATTACTTTTTTCTTCAACTTTAGTTCTTGCTGCAGCATCGATTTTGTCTCCTAGCTCACCGAGTTGCTTTTCTGTCTGATACACAAGTGTTTCAGCCTGATTTTTTAAGTCAATTTTTTCTCTTTTTTCTTTATCTGCAGATGCATTTGATTCTGCATCTTTTACCATTTTTTCTACTTCATTATCGGAAAGAGTAGAGGCACCTGTTATGGAAATACTTTGCTCTTTTCCACTGCCCTTATCTTTAGCAGTAACACTAAGAATTCCATTAGCATCAATATCAAAAGTAACTTCAATTTGAGGAACACCTCTAGGAGCCGAAGGAATACCATCCAATCTAAAAGTTCCTAAACTTTTATTGTCAGATGCCATTTCTCTTTCACCTTGTAAAACGTGAATTTCTACATTTGTTTGACCATCAACAGCAGTTGAATATGTCTCAGATTTTTTTGTTGGTACTGTAGTATTTCGATTAATCATTTTTGTCATGACGCCTCCCAAAGTCTCTACTCCTAAAGAAAGTGGAGTAACATCAAGCAGGAGAATATCTTTTACCTCACCTGATAAAACGCCTCCCTGAATAGCAGCACCAACTGCCACAACTTCATCAGGATTTACAGTTTGATTTGGTTCTTTACCAATTATTTTTTTAACTAAATCTAAAACAGCGGGAATTCTTGATGATCCTCCAACCATTACGACCTCGTCAATTTCACTAGTAGAAATTTTTGCATCACTTATGGCTCTCTCTACTGGAGTCTTGCACCGATCTATTAAAGAAGCTGCTAATTCCTCAAACTTCGCTCTTGTTAAATTCAAATCTAAATGTTTTGGACCTTCAGGAGTTGCTGTTATAAAAGGCAGATTTATTTCACTTTGAGTAGCATTAGAAAGTTCAATTTTTGCTTTTTCTGCTGCTTCAGTCAGTCTTTGTAAAGCCTGCTTATCTTGTCTAAGATCAATACCCTCATTTGATTTGAAAGTACTAGCTAAGTGATCCACAATACACCTATCAAAGTCATCACCTCCAAGATGAGTATCCCCAGATGTAGAGAGAACTTCAGTTACACCATCACCAGCCTCAATAACAGAAACATCAAATGTCCCTCCTCCCAAATCAAAAACAAGAATTTTTTCATTTTCTTTATCCAAGCCGTATGCTAAAGCTGCAGCAGTTGGCTCATTGACAATTCTAAGTACTTCCAAACCTGCAATTTTCCCAGCATCTTTTGTTGCCTGTCTTTGAGAATCGTTAAAATAAGCTGGAACTGTAATAACAGCCTGAGTAATTTTTTCACCTAGGTATTTCCCAGCATCGTCCGCTAATTTTCTTAAAACTTGAGAGCTTACTTCTTCAGGAGAAAACTGCTTATCCAAGATAGGGCATTTTAATTTAACGCTAGAACCAGACTTTTCGACAGAGTAACTGACTTCTTTAGATTCTTCATTAACTTCGTCAACTCTCCTACCAACAAATCGCTTTGCAGAATAAAAAGTATTTTCTGGATTCATGACTGCTTGTCTTTTTGCAATTTGTCCAACAAGCTGATCTTGATTCTTTGTATATGCAACAACTGATGGGGTAGTTCTGAAACCCTCTGCATTTGCTATTACAGTAGGTTTACCACCCTCCATTACTGCGACACAACTATTAGTTGTTCCTAAATCGATTCCTACAACCTTACCCATGGGTAAATTCTTATATTTGATATTCTCCATAATCGTTCATTGGGGTCATTATTGTTACTCAACAACGGGGAGTGGTTCCCGAACAGTGCCAAATTTTTTCTAAAAAATTTCTAAACATGATTACAAGTAAGACATCATTTATTGCATTAATCGGCAATCCGGTAAGCCATTCATTATCACCAATAATGCAAAATGCTGCCCTTCAATATTTAGGCTTAGATTTAATTTATATTGCTATACCTTGTAAAGATGAAGATCTAGAATTAGTTCTCAATTCTTTAAAAAAAATTAATTGCAAAGGGTTAAATATTACAATTCCTTTTAAAGAAAAAGTATTTGAGCTTTGCAGTGAAATTTCTCCTATTGCTAACAAACTTAAAGCAATAAATACCATTAAATTAAATTCTAAACAAGAATGGAGCGCAACTAATACTGATGTAGAAGGATTTATTTATCCATTAAAGTCAATTAGTTTTAGAAAAAAACAATCTTTAGTGCTTGGTTCAGGGGGGGCAGCAAGATCTGTTATTCAAGGACTAATAGATTTAAACTTTTCAATAATTTCAGTCGTATCTCGTAATGAAGAGTCACTCAATAAATTGATAAAAAATTTTGAAAATCAAATTCAAATTAAGGGTTTGTTAGATAATGATAATCGAACTAAAAATTTCATTGAAGAAGCAGATTTAATTGTTAATACAACACCAGTAGGGATGAAAACATCCAAAAATGAAGTAAATATATTGCCATATGGTGATACTTTTTGGAGATCTCTTAACTCAAAAACTATTGTTTACGATTTAATCTACAATCCTGCACCAACTCATTTACTAAAATATAGCGACAAAAAAGGATGTATTACTATTGATGGGTCGCAAATGCTTGTTGCTCAAGGCATGAAATCATTGTCATTCTGGACAAATGGTTTAGAAGTTCCATTTCATATTATGAATGAAGCATTAAGAAAATATCTTTAAAAAAAAGTAATGTTAATTTCTAATAAATGACCATCATAATGTATCGTGAATAATGAACAGACGCTCATCACAACAATTTATGAGCCAAAGACCTAGTCTGAAATTATGAACAAACAGCAATCTTATTACGAAACTATGTACATCCTCCGCCCAGACATCGCGGAAGATGAAGTATCTAATCACATTGACAAATATAATGAGCTTTTAAAAGATTTTGGTGGTACGATCCTTGATAGTCAAATGAGGGGCAAAAGAAGACTAGCTTATCAAATTGCAAAACATAGAGAAGGTATCTACGTCCAATTGAGTCATCAAGGAGATGGTCAACATATTTTCAAGATTGAAAAAGCAATGAGATTAAGTGAGGACGTTATTAGATACATGACGGTAAAACAAGACGGTCCTTTACCTACTCCAAGGCCTTCAAATAAGAATAAGCATTCAGCAGAATCAGAAAATAAAGATGATTCTAAAACTAATATTGAGTCTAAAGAAAAAGAACCAACTATAGAATCTGAAGTGTCAACTCCTAAAAAAAATGATTCTGAAATTAAAGAAAAAGCAGAATCTTAGATTTTAATCAATTTATTTTTTGGAATTTAGTTCTGCCCATATTTTGTTTGACATACCCCACATATAAATAAAGCCTTCTGCTAAGGAATGATTAAAGATATCTTCTTTACTATAAGTTGCCAAATCTTCTCTGTATAATGAGTTATTTTCTGAAATTCTTCCAATTACTTTTGCATTCCCCTTGTGAAGTCTAATCTTTACCTTTCCGTTAACTGAAGTTTGGGTAGATGAAATGAAAGCGTCTAAACTCTCTTTGAGAGGACCGAACCAAAAGCCTTGATAAACTAATTGACCCCATTTTTTATCAACCATTCCTTTGAAATCAATAACATCTGGGTTTAATGTTATGCTCTCCAATTCCTTGTGAGCTTTTATTAAAAGTGAAAGACCAGGCGTCTCATATATCTCTCTACTCTTAATTCCTACGACTCGATCTTCTATCATATCTATTCTTCCAAAACCATGTTCTCCTGCAAGATCATTTGCTTTTTTTACAATATCAACTGGAGTTAAAAATTCATTATTAATTGAAATGGGAAAACCATTTTCGAAAACAATTTCTATATCTTGAGGGGAATCAGGTGAATTTTCGATTGATGATGTCATTGCAAAAATATTTTCAGGGGGTTCTTGCATCGGGTCTTCCAAAATACCGGCTTCAATACTTCTACCAAGTAAGTTAATATCTATAGAATAGGGTGATTTTTTTGATACTGGTGCAGGAATCCCAAATTTTTCTCCATATGATATTGCCTCTTCTCTACTCATATTCCACTCCCTTGCAGGAGTAATTATTTTCAAATCTGGACCTAAAGCATTAATTGCTAAATCAAATCGAACTTGATCATTACCTTTACCGGTACATCCATGAGCTACTGCATCAGCATTAATTTCTCTCGCAAGATTAACAAGATTTTCAGCAATTAAGGGTCTTGCAAGAGCTGTTGTTAAAGGGTATTTATCCAAATATAATGCATTTGATCTAATAGCTGAAAAAGCAAATCTCTCAACAAAACAATCAACTAAATTTCCTATAATTGATTTTGATGCACCAGAATTTAAAGCTTTTTGTTTTATAAGTTCCAAATCTTCGCCTTGACCTAGATCTGCTACAAAAGTTACCACTTCTGAGATACCATATTCATTTTTTAAATATGGAATGCAAACGCTAGTATCAACACCACCAGAGTACGCTAGTACAACTTTTTTCACCTGCTGCATTTAAATTTGCTCCATAAATTTAAATTTTTAACTTAGTTAAGAAAATCTTATTAAAAACTAATATTATTGTAACTAAAAGAGCAGGACCAAAAACCAGTAATACGAGAAGAAAATTATTAATTAATAAAAAATTTGGGTTCAAATATCCAATAATTTTAAATAATCCAGAAAATATTAATGAGATTGACAAAATAAAAAAGTATTTTAAATTTCCTTTATTAAACAAAGTTTTTCCTATGCATCATTATGTATTATCTTATATAAAGAACATAAAACTTAAATGGACTCAAATAAATTAAAAATTAGATTAGATGATATTTCTGAAGTTAACCCTGCTTTAAGCTGCTACCACAGAGATGATCCGGCCCCTGTTTTACCATTAAGAGATGAACAAGATCTGCTATCTTGGCTTGAAAATACAGGAAGACTAGTTGCTGAAAACGAAGGAGATTCACAAGAAATTAGTACTATAGAAGAAGAAGAGCTCTCTGCGCTTATGGGAGAAAAAGAGGATTATAAAACTGATGAAGATCCCTCTCTAGAAGATGATTGGGAAGATTAAAGGGTTTAACTTTAAATTATTACTAATAACTAATACTTTTGCTCTAATAGTTACCTCCTATTTGTTTAATAATTTTATTTTTATAGGGTCATATACTTTATTTTTTTTTATTTCTTTATTCACAACAAAAATAGGTTTAAAGATAATTAAAAAATTAAATTTACTTCAAAATATTAGGACTGAAGGTCCTTCTAATCACTTAAAAAAAAGCAAAACTCCAACTATGGGTGGAATTTTTATGATAATTCCTTTTTTAATTTTTCTTCTAATAATAACTATAAGTTTAAGTTCCCTAAAATTATTTTTTTTATTACCTACTGTTTTTGGTTTTTTTCTTACAGGGTTTTTGGATGATTATTTAAGCATTAAAAACAAAGAGAATACAGGATTAAAAACAAAAGAAAAATTTACCCTACAAATCATCATTTCAACAATTTTTATATTGTTAGCCTATGACAAAAATTTAATAGATCCATCAATAATAATATCTGGCTCTTGGGAAATAAATATGAATATATTCATATTACCAATTGCTATTTTGGTAATAGTTGGCATGAGTAATTCAGTAAATTTGACTGATGGACTAGATGGATTAGCAGCTGGATGTAGTGGGATTGTCTTTTATGGGTTAGGGACAGAAATATTAATGAAACAACAGCCAGAGCTTTTTGTTTATAGCATCATTTGTTATTCAATGTCTGGCATATGCTTAGGATTTCTCAAATATAATAGTTATCCTGCAAAAATATTTATGGGTGACACAGGATCTCTAAGTATTGGTGCAATTCTGGGTTCAATAGCATTGTTAACTAATAGCGTTTTTACGCTATTCATTTTCTCAGGGATATTCCTACTTGAATCATTATCAGTAATCATTCAAGTAGGATTTTTTAAAATTACAAAAAAATTATTTTACAAAGGTCAACGTATATTTCTAATGGCTCCACTGCACCACCATTTTGAACTTCAAGGAGTTAGTGAACAAAAAATAGTTGAAAATTTTTGGAAAATCAACATTTTACTTGTAATTTTAGGTATAGTTTTAAAAATCAACCTCTAAAAAATTTGTTATGAGTTTTTTTACATGGAAAGATAACGGGTTAACAAGTGACTGCTCCAGTCTTGATGCTATGGCATCAAGATTTGAAGAAACTGCTAACTTAATGAAAAAACTTGCAAAAAAAGGCTTCAAACTGAAGAAAACTAATAATAACCAACTAATTCTTCACCCCGATCCTAAAGTATTTGATCAGTGGGGTTTTATTAGTGAAGAACTACCTTTTAAACAACTCTGTTTAATATCAGATGAAGAATAACTATTCGACCCTGAAAACTCCTCTGTGAGTATTGATAAATAATTGCGTACATGAGTATTCCAACTAAAGTGCCTATTTACGCCCTCAATTCCATTTCTGCTCCATAACTTCCATTGATTATTATTAAAAATTGCTTTTTCAAGAATAACTTTTAACTCATTAATATCAGTGACATCTACAAGAAGTCCATTTTCACATTTAGAGCAAATTTCTTTTGGGCCTCCATCATTAGTTGATATTATTGGTAATCCACAGGAAGAAGCTTCAAGAAGAGTTAAACCAAAAGGTTCTGTTAAAGCGGGATTTACGAAAACACCCCCTCTGCTAGCAGCCCACCTATATAAAGCAGGGATCTGACTTGGAAGATGCTTCTTTGGGTAAGCTACCTTTCCGTACAAATTATATTTATCAATCGTTTCAAAAATATTATGAAATACGTCTTTTTGTTGAGGATCAAGTTTTGAAGTACTATCTCGACAACCTAAAATCAAGATTAAGTTAGTTTTTCTCTTTAATTTTTCAGATCTTCCATATGCTTCAATCAAAGAGGGAATATTTTTTCTTCGTACGGCCCTAGAAATAGTCAATAATGGCGGTTTAGTAGAGTCCTTGAGAAAAGGTTTCATCATGATATCAATTTCAGCAGTCTCGGTTGTCGAGTGAATATGGTGAAACTTATTATGATCAACACCAGGTGGGATCACTTTAGCTTTGTGAGATGAAAAAGAAGAATATTGGGAATACTGATAAACCGACTCTTGTTTAGTACTTGTAACAACAATATCTGCTGACTTTAATGCTTTTTCTTCTGCTTCAATTCTTTTGCTTATAGAATAAAGTTTTTCTATCTGATAAGTTTTTAAACCGGTATCAAGCAATTTCCTCTTTTTTTCTCTTCCTAAAGAATGGCCAGTAAAAATAAGTGGAACGTTTAAAGATTTACTTAGTTTAACGCCTACATATCCGGCATCTGCATAATGTGCATGGATAAAATTAGGCTTTTTATTTTTTTTATAGTAAATAATAAGGCTTTCAACTAAATCATCTAAATAAGGCCAAAGTAATTCCTTTCTTAAGTATTTATTGGGTCCAAATTTAAATCTTAAAATTTTAACTCCAGGTTCTACAAACTCTAATTCTTGAGAATATTCATAATCAACTTTAGAATCGTTAATCAGGCGAGTAACTAAATCCACTTGATCAACTTTAGAAGTATTAGCCAAACTTTTAACCAACTCTAAAACGTATTGTGTTTGACCTCCTGTATCTGCGTCCCTTCCTAATTCAAGATTTTTGGAGCGTATAAGACCATGTAAATGCAAATGTAAAAATTTAAGCTTCATTCAGCAAATCCTCCGATCAACGACCTTTAATACAAATAAGCTGAATTTCAAAAGGAAATATTAAGAAAGCATTATGATTTAGAATTTTTTTTATACAAAATTTTTTAAAAAAGCTGATGCAGACTGATATTATGCAGCTTTAAAGAAGATTATCGTTTTATTCAGATTATTAAAAATACAAAGAAATACAACAAATATTTTTTATTAAAGAACTTTTTTAAGATATTTTGCTGTATGACTTGTGGGATGTTTAGCTACCTCTTCGGGAATACCTTCCGCAATAATTTCGCCGCCTTTATCTCCTCCATCGGGCCCTAAATCAATGATCCAATCCGAACATCTAATTACATCTAAATTGTGTTCGATGACAATTACAGAATTTCCTTTATCTACCAAACGCTGAATCACGTCCATTAATTTATGAACATCATAAAAACTTAGACCTGTAGTTGGTTCATCGATCAAATAAAGAGTTTTTCCAGTAGCCCTTTTAGATAATTCTGTAGCTAACTTAACTCGTTGTGCTTCTCCACCAGATAATGTGGGAGCAGGTTGGCCTAATTTGACATATCCCAAACCAACATCTACCAATGTAGATAATCTATCGGCAGCTTGAGGTATAGCAGAAAAAGTTTCTGCAGCTTGTTCAACAGTCATCTCTAAAACATCAGAGATATTAAAACCTTTATATTTAACTTGAAGAGTTTCCCTATTAAAACGAGCTCCTTTGCATACTTCACATTGAACATACACATCAGGTAAAAAATTCATTTCGATTACATTAACTCCTTGACCTTTACATGCTTCGCACCTTCCTCCTTTCACATTAAAACTAAATTGACCAGCTTGATAACCCCTTGCTTTTGCTTCGACAGTAGCAGTGAATATCTGCCTTATAGGATCAAAAGCACCTGTATAAGTAGCAGGATTTGATCTTGGAGTTCTCCCTATTGGAGATTGATCGATAACAATAACTTTATCAATTGCCTTTATACCTTTTAACTCCTTTACTCCTTGAGGAAAAGGGACTTTTAATCCTAAAGAATGACACAAAGCGGGGTGAAGTAATTCATTTATCAAGGTACTTTTTCCACTACCACTTACACCAGTAACAGAGACTAATCTTCCTAGAGGAAATTCTACAGATATATTCTTTAAATTATTTTTAGAACAATTATTTAAAATTAGACTTTTTTTAACAGATGATCTACGTTCTTTTGGAGTAGGAATTGACTTCCTACCACTGAGATAAGCACCAGTTAAGGATCTCTCTGATTGCAGGACATCATCATATGATCCTTTAGCAATAATTTCTCCTCCATACACACCTGCTCCTGGACCAATATCTACCAAATAATCTGCCGATTTCATTGTATCTTCGTCATGTTCAACAACAACTAAAGTATTTCCTAAGTCTCTTAAGCTTTTTAGTGTTTCTAGTAATCTATCGTTATCTCTCTGATGTAAGCCAATACTTGGCTCATCTAATACATATAAAACCCCAGTAAGACCAGCCCCTATTTGTGTGGCCAATCTAATGCGCTGAGCCTCTCCACCAGACAAAGTCATTGCTGGTCTATCAAGAGTTAAATAATCCAAGCCTACATTAATTAAAAACTTTAATCGTAGACGAATCTCTTTTAAAACCAATTCACCTATCTGCTTTTGCTTTTCTGATAAAGATATAGTTTCATTCTTAGTCTTAGCTAATCCCATGATCCGCTCAATATGATTTAAGGTTTCGGATACGCTTATAGAAGTTAAATCAGTAATGTTATATGGGCCAAGCTTAACTGCCAAGGCCTCAGGTCTCAATCTTTTTCCATCACAAGTTTTACATGGTACTAACTCTAAGTACTTTTCTAATTTTTGTTTCACTGATTCTCCATTGGCTTCATTCAATTGCCTTTCTAAAATTGGAAGAATTCCTTCAAAAGGCCTTTCAAAACCACTAGAAGTCTTAAAACGACTATCTGCTTGAATTAAAATTGGTTTATCTGAACCTAAAAGTAAAACTTTTTTTTGCAAGTCACTTAAATCTTTCCAAGGAGTTTTTAATTCAAAACCATAAGCTTGTCCTACGGAATACAACAAAGAGAAGTAATAAGTATTGTCTTTCTCACTCCAAGGAGCTATTGCAGCATAAACAGGTAATGTCTTATCTGGTATAACCCTATCAGCAGTAAATTTTTTTAAATAACCAATTCCATGACAATCTGGACAGGCCCCATATGGGCTATTAAATGAGAACAATCGGGGAGAAAGTTCCTCTACAATAGAACCATGTACTGGGCAAGCATAATTTTCTGAGTATAATTTTTCTCTATCTAAGTTAGGAGGTAAGTTTTCACCTTTTTTAGGAACAACTTCTACTATTGCTAAACCATCGCCTCTTTTCAGGCAAGTTTGTAGTGAATCATTCAATCTTTCTTGTATTCCCTCTCTTGCAATTAATCTATCAACAACTACCTCTATATTATGGATTTGATTTTTATCTAACTCAATACTGTCAGCTAATTCTCTTACCTCCCCATTAATTCTTACCCTAGCAAAACCTTCAGCAGCTAATCCACTTATTAATTTTATATGTGTCCCCTTTTTTCCCCTTACAACAGGAGCCAATAATTGGTACCTCGTACCTTCTGGCAATAAAAGAATTTGGTCGACCATTTCATCAATTGTTTGAGGAGCAATTGGAACTCCACAATGATGACAATGTGGCTCACCTGCACGACCAAACAATAACCTTAAATAATCTTGTATTTCTGTCACTGTTCCAACTGTTGAACGTGGATTATGACTTGTAGATTTTTGATCAATTGAAATGGCAGGAGATAAGCCCTCAATGTTATCTACATCCGGTTTATCTACTTGTCCCAAAAATTGTCTTGCATAAGCCGATAAACTCTCAACATATCTTCTTTGACCTTCAGCAAAAATTGTATCGAAAGCTAAAGAACTTTTCCCACTTCCACTTACTCCTGTAAAAACTATGAATTTATTCCTAGGTAAAGAAAGGTCAATATTCTTTAAATTATGCTGACGAGCTCCTCTAATATTTATCGAATTTTCTTCTTCAAGACTATTATTGATTTTTTTAACCATGTATAAATCTATTTATGGTTTAGAAGGACTATTATAATGGAATTTTTTTGATTTTACGCAGCTGCTCTATTTAGAAGACTAGAAGCGTAATCATCTGCATCACCAAAAGCTCCCCCAATCAATTCTATTAATTCATTTTTTCTCTCTTTTTTGGTATTTAGTTTTGATATTGAAGTATAAGTTATCCCATTAATTACATTTTTGTAAACTTTAAAATGGGCTAAACCTCTAGCAGCTAAAAAAGGCTGATGTGTTATGCATAAAACCTGTTGATCTTTAGAAATATCTTTTATTAACTCAACCAAAGAAAATAAAGATTTGCCACTTAGTCCATTATCAATTTCATCAAAAAAGAAAGTATTTGGTTTTTTAGAAATACTAGATTTTATAGCCAATAAAAATCTTGACATTTCTCCACCAGAAATAACACTTGATAAAGGAGCAAGCTTCTGATCAGGATTAGCTGAAAACAAAAAATTTACATTATCGATACCATCTCCAGAAGGCTTACATTCAGTAAATTGAATTGAAAAATCTGCATTTTCTAATCCTAAATTTCTTAAAATTGAAAGTATTGAATGTTGTAATTTCTTAGCAACCTTCTTTCTTTCATTAGATTGAATAACAAATAAAGAATTTAAATTACTTTGCAATTTTTTAATTTGACTTTTTAAACTATCAATTTGATCATCCTGATCATTGTTGTGAAAATATGTCTTTAACTCATCCCTTTTCTCTATTAATTGAGATAAATCTAGTGAAAACGTTCTTTCCAAGTTCTTTAAAAAAAATAATCTTTTTTGTATTTCTGGAAGATTAGATTCATGATTTTCAATGTCTTGCAAATATGAGTTTAGAGAGAAGATAAGATCTTCGACATCAGCTTGAATATTTAATAACTTCTCTCTAAAGTTTTGAATCTTAAAATCAAAATCTACTGTCCGATTTAAACTTTTTACTGATTCATTTAAAAAAAACGATACTGATGGTTCATCATGATTAAAATTATTTAAGCTATTCAAAGATGATTGAATTGAATTATTTATTTCAAGATTATTTACAAGTTTATTTTCTAAAGACTCTAATTCTAAAATTTCCTCACAGGAATTTAAGTTAGCTTCTTCTAAACTCTTCAACATTTGTTTAATTACTAAGTTGTTTTCTTCTTGTTTTTTAGAAGATTCTATTTTTGCATTCAATAATCCTTCT
>QCLY01000015.1 GCA_003214195.1 Prochlorococcus sp. AG-418-G23 | reverse complement strand
GTGTTGCAAAAAAATATACTAAAAGAAATATGGAATTATTAGATTTGATCCAAGAAGGAACTATAGGATTAGTCAGAGGAGTAGAAAAATTTGATCCAGCTAGAGGTTATAAGTTTTCTACCTATGCATATTGGTGGATCAGACAAGGAATTACAAGAGCAATAGCTGAAAAAAGTAGGGCAATAAGGTTACCAATTCATATAACGGAAATGTTGAATAAATTGAAAAAAGGTCAAAGAGAGTTGAGTCAAGAAATGTCTAGAACTCCAACAGTAAGTGAACTAGCTAAATACGTAGAGCTTCCTGAAGAAGATGTTAAAGATTTGATGTGTAAAGCTGGGCAGCCAGTTAGTCTTGAAACTAAAGTTGGCGATGGTGAAGATACTGTCTTATTAGATTTGTTAGCAGGTGGTGAGGATTTACCAGATGAACAAATAGAAATGGATTGTATGAGAGGAGATCTACATTCTCTTTTGCATCAATTACCAGATTTGCAATGTAGAGTATTAAGAATGAGATATGGAATGGATGGTGATGAGCCTATGTCACTTACAGGTATAGGTAGGGTTTTAGGCATAAGTAGAGATCGAGTTAGAAATCTTGAGCGAGATGGATTAAGGGGTTTGAGAAGACTAAGTGATAATGTAGAAGCCTATTTTGTTTCTTGAAGAAATTCACATATTAATCTATTTGTTTCTTGAGGTTCTTCATCATGAGGACAATGACCTGCACCTTTAATAACATCTAATCTTTTAATATTACTAAAGTTTTTCTTCCAATCTTTTGCTTCACTCAAAGATTCCCAAGGATCTTTTTCTCCCCAAATTAGTTGTATTGGAATATTAACTTTATCGAAAAGATCCGTAGCAAGATAGTCATCAAATAAGTTAATAAAGCCACGAAATGCCTCTTTAGAATTTTTCCTTTTAGAGGGCTTATATAGTATTTCAATTAACTCTTCATCGATATTTTTCCCGGATGGGTATGCTTGTTCAAGTATTTTCTTTATAACTTTTGGATTCGCAGCTCTTGTAAAAAGTGTATTACTAATTATTCTTTGTCTGACAATTGTTTTTAATACGGGCCTAAGTAAATTCATCAAAATATCACCTTTTTTTAAGCGTTTGTCATCCATAGTTCTTTGAGCACAATCAATTAAAATGACACCTTTACAATTATTTTTGAGAATTTCAGCAGCTTTCAATGAAATAACACCACCAATCGAGTTTCCTACCAAGTAAACAGGAGATTTTATTATCTCTGAACAAAATGTCGTAATTTGGTTACTCCACAAATCAAATGAATATTTAATTGAATTTTTTTTATGAGTTTCGTAATTTAAGAGGGCACTAGGCTGACTGCTTTCTCCGAATCCTATGAGGTCAATTGCGTAGCAATTAAAGAACTGTCCAAGAAAATTTTGATTGTGTCTCCAATGTCTCTTTGATGCACCAAATCCATGAACTAATAAAATATTAATTTTATTTTCGCCAGAAGATTTTTTTGTTAAAGACCATGAAATGTCCCAATTTTTCCATTTCCAAATTTCAGATTTATTAAGGTACACCACGAATAAAAAATTAATTAAACTTTAATTCAAAAAAAAATTATTTGTTATTGATTAATTATTCTTAGATAAGAAAAAGATTTACATCTTATGAAAAAGAATAAAGTCGTATGTATTGGAGAGGCTTTAATAGATAGGATTCGTAACAAGTCAAATCAAGGATTTACTGATTTTTTGGGCGGTGCACCTGCTAATGTTGCTTGTGCATTAAAAAAATTAGAAATAGATTCTATATTTATTGGATGTTTAGGAAAAGATGATTATGGGAAAAAATTTATTAAACAATTTAAAGAATTGCAGGTTAACTTAGATTTTTTGCAATTAGATAATGCTTCCTCTACTCGCGTCGTTAATGTCGATCGAGATCAGGTTGGAGATCGCTTTTTTTCAGGATTTGAAGCAAAATCTCATTTATACTTCGCTGACGAAGCTCTTAGTAAGCACTTAATCGAAAATCAACTTCAAGATTTGGAGCAATTATTTCTAGAAACAAAATATTTGGTTACTGGAACGATATTACTATCATCTCCAATATCTGCCGAGACTATTTTTTTTCTTTTGGAAAAGGCTAAAAAATTTCAAGTAAAAATAATTATTGATTTAAATTGGAGGGAGGTATTTTGGAATAATTCAAATTTTCCATATGAAACTAGTAAAACTGAGAGAGTGAATTTAATTAAAAAATTTTTAAATCATGCTCATCTTTTAAAACTTGCTAAGGAAGAGGCTACTTTGTTTTTTGCGCACGAAAATCCTAAGCTTATATCTCAAGAAATGTCAGAAAGACCAGATGTAATAATAACTGATGGAAAAAACCCTGTTGATTGGTTTATCAATGGATTTAGGGGAACTACAGAAACTCCTGATTCAAAAAAAATTGTTGATACTACTGGAGCTGGCGATGCTTTTCTAGCTGGCTTAATTTCAAAATTGATTTCTTCTGGTTATCCTTCAAATGAATCAGAGATACAAGATTGTGTTAATTTCGCAAGTGTTTGTGGATTATTAACTTGTCTTGGTGAAGGTGCAATCGAGCAACAGCCAGATTATGAGAAGGTTATTAAATTTCTAGGATCTCTTATCAAATAGTTTCTTCCATAATTTTTTGCATAACTAATTTCTATTTTCCAGAAATCTTTAATAAGCGGTTCTATTAAATCTGGCCATTCAATAACTAATATAGCCTCGCTTTGTAATGCCTCTTCTTCTTCAGAAAAGAAAACATCCTTTGCTGAAGAACTATCTTCTAGTCTATATAAATCAAGATGAATAAGCGGAATTTTACCGGAATTATAGTGATGCGATAGAGCAAAAGTAGGGCTTGTAATATCTTCAGAGATAGATAAACCTCTTGCAATACCTTGTACAAATGAAGTTTTCCCTGCCCCAATTGGACCCTTTAACAAAACGATTGATTGTGGATTTAATTTTTGCGACAGTTTTTCCCCTAAATTTAAAGTCTCATTTAAATTCTCAACAAACACAAAATTACACAATAATCATTTATAGTTTAGTAGAAAAGGTATTTACAAGATATGGTTATCGCGAATTCTATTAAAACATCGGTTCCTAATTTCGTAATTTCTGATATTTCACTATCAGATTTTGGTCGTAAAGAAATTAAAATTGCTGAAACAGAGATGCCAGGATTAATGGCACTTAGAGATAAATATCAATCTGACAAGCCACTCAAAGGTGCAAAAATAGCTGGAAGTCTTCATATGACAATTCAGACAGCAGTATTAATAGAAACTCTTGTTGATCTAGGCGCACAAGTTAAATGGGCTTCGTGCAATATTTTTTCAACCCAAGATCATGCGGCTGCAGCTATTGCTGATCAAGGAATTCCGGTATATGCAAAAAAAGGAGAGACTCTTGATGAATATTGGCAGTATACTCACTATATTCTTGATTGGGGTGCAGATTCTCCAAATATGATTCTTGATGATGGAGGCGATGCAACTGGTTTATTGATACTTGGTAGTAAAGCAGAAAAAGATTTGTCTGTTTTAGATAATCCTAGTAATGAAGAAGAAATTGCTTTATTTAATTCTATTAAGTCTAAGTTAAAAATTGATGACAGCTTTTATTCCAGAATCAAGAGTAATATTATTGGTGTTACTGAAGAAACAACTACTGGTGTTGCAAGACTTTATCAACTTCAAAAGCAAAATGCTTTACCTTTCCCAGCTATAAATGTTAATGATTCAGTCACAAAAAGCAAATTTGATAATTTATATGGCTGCCGAGAATCTTTAGTTGATAGCATTAAGCGTGCTACTGATGTAATGATTGCTGGTAAAGTTGCATTGGTAATAGGTTTTGGTGATGTAGGTAAAGGCTCAGCACAGTCATTGAAAGGACTTGGTGCAATTGTAAAAGTTGCCGAAGTCGATCCAATTTGCGCGCTTCAAGCTGCAATGGAAGGTTATAGCGTCGTTAGGTTAGAAGATGTTGTTGAAGATATAGATATATTTGTTACTGCTACTGGTAACTATCAGGTAATAACACATAACAATTTAGTCAAGATGAAGGATGAGGCCATAGTTTGTAATATTGGTCATTTCGATAATGAAATTGATGTAGCTTCATTAAAACAATATCCTTGGGAAAATATTAAGCCGCAGGTTGATCACATAACTTTACCGAGCGGAAACAAAATTATTCTTTTAGCTGAAGGTAGATTAGTTAATTTAGGCTGTGCCACTGGACATCCAAGTTTTGTTATGAGTAATTCTTTCACTAATCAAGTATTGGCCCAAATTGAACTATTCAATAAGTCGGAGCAATATAGTAAAAAGGTTTATGTTTTACCAAAACATTTAGATGAGATGGTAGCTAGATTACATTTGGATAAAATTGGTGCAAAATTAACAAAATTAACTGAAGAGCAAGCAAACTATATTAATGTCTCGGTTGATGGCCCTTATAAACCAGAACTTTATAGATATTAAGTTTGAGTTTAATTTTTCTAAATATTCTTACTTCTATTCCCGACTACATTAGTCTGGCGGTAGAAAAGAATTCTATAATTGCATACCTTACTATTTGTTTGGCTATGTTTTTAGAAAACATAATTCCTCCAATCCCTTCAGAAATAATAATGCCATTGGGCGGTTTTTTTGTTTATCAACAAAAATTAAATTTTTATTTTTTGGTTTTTTGGGGTTTATTGGGTACCATTTTAGGCTCATTGCCATGGTATTACTTAGGCAGATTAGTAAATGAAAAAAGACTATCCAATTTTCTCGATAAAAAAGGAAAATATTTAGGAATTTCTTCTGATGATCTAACTAAAAGCAAAAGATGGTTTGATAAATACGGTGTTTCATTAGTATTTTGGGGCCGATTAGTACCAGGTATAAGAACTTTAATTTCAGTTCCTGCTGGGGTAGAACTTATGCCATTAAGAAAATTCTTGATTTGGACTACATTTGGTAGCTTCATATGGGTTGTACTTCTCACATATGCAGGTTATTTATTTGGTGAAAATTATCAAATTATTGAAACTTATTTAGATCAAGTTAAATATGTTGTGAAACCAATTTTTATTTTGATTATTCTATACTTTTTAATAAAAATAATTTTAAGATTTTCTAAAAAAAATAGAGTTTAGAAAGGGATTTCACTAGAGTTACTGTTGCTAGAGTATTGGTTATTTTCCGATTCTTTTCGTGAGCTTAGGAGGTTTAATCTATCTACTCTGATGACTGGTTTATATCTATCTTCTCCAGTATTTTTATCTTTCCAACTATCAATTTTAAAACTTCCTGTAATTCCAATTAAAGATCCTTTCTTAACATAATCTGCTGCTATTTGAGCTTGTTTGCCCCATATTTCTAAATTAAACCAATCTGGCTCTTCATCTCTACTTCTTCTATTTACTGCCAGAGTAAAGTTTGCCACGATACTACCAGATTCGAAATATCTAACATCTGGTTCTTTCCCAGCCCTTCCAACAAGATTAATAGTGTTAATTGACATAATTTTTTTTTTTCATACTACACATATTTTTGAGTTCTGCTCAAAGTTTTAATTGCTATTCATAACCAAACGGTGGAATTTTGAGAGCTTCATAAAAAATAGATATATTATTTATAAAAAAGAGTTCTTTATCGTGATTTTTAACAGATTTAAATTTTCTAGAGACATTGGTATTGATTTGGGAACGGCGAACACCCTTATACATGTAGCAGGGAAGGGAGTTGTTTTACAAGAGCCTTCGGTGGTAGCCATGGATTTAGAAGAGGGTATTCCATTGGCTGTCGGTGATGAAGCAAAGTTAATGCTAGGAAGAACACCTGGAAATATAAGAGCTGTAAGACCACTAAGAGATGGGGTGATCGCAGAGTTTGATGCGGCAGAGCAAATGATAAAAACATTTATTCAAAAATGTAACGGAGGAAAGGGAATAGTAGCCCCTAGAATAGTGATTGGTATTCCAAGTGGAGTGACAAGTGTTGAGCGAAGGGCAGTAAGAGAAGCAGGATTGGCAGGAGCTAGAGAAGTTCATTTAATCGATGAACCTGTTGCAGCAGCAATAGGAGCATCTTTACCTGTAACTGAGCCAATTGGAACTATGATTGTTGATATAGGTGGTGGTACTACAGAGGTTGCAGTATTAAGTTTGGGTGGAACTGTATTAAGCGAATCTGTTCGAGTGGCTGGCGACGAAATAAATGATTCAATTGCTCTATACCTTAAGAAAGTTCATAATTTAGTTGTTGGAGAGAGAACTGCTGAAGATATTAAGATCAAAATTGGATCTGCATTTCCAGATAATGATTTTGATAAAACCTCAGTAGAGGTTAGAGGTTTACATCTTTTATCTGGACTACCAAGGTCAATATCCTTAACTTCAGGAGAAATTAGAGAAGCAATGTCAGATCCGCTTAGTAAAATAGTCGAAGCTGTAAAAAGAACCTTAGAGAGAACTCCTCCTGAACTTGCAGCAGATATAGTTGATAGAGGAATTATGCTTGCTGGAGGAGGAGCTTTAGTAAGAGGTATAAATGATTTATTAAGCCATGAAACTGGAATTTTTACCCACATTGCAGAAGAACCTTTATTGTGTGTAGTTAATGGTTGTGGTCAGGTTTTGGATGATTTTAAAAAACTTAAAAGAGTTGTTGATAGTCCAGAGTATGTAAAGAACGTAATAAGAGATTAAATCTATGTTTGATATCCGACGAATTTCTAATAGTCGTTGGTGGCATAAAAAGAAAAATTGGTTATTTTTTGGAATTTTTTTATTTTTAGTTTTTGTAAGGATATCAAAAGGATCTATTTATAAAGACTTTTATTATTATATTTCAAAGCCTTTTTGGCCTAGTCAATTTCAAAAAGAAATTATTCTCGAGAGTATAGAACAAGAATCTTTAATAAAATTAAATCTTCTTAAAAAAGATAATGTAAGATTGAGAAAAATTTTATCTCTTCAAGAATCAAATGATAATGAAAGAATTTCAGCTGTAGTTATTTCGAGAAAA
This sequence comes from Prochlorococcus sp. AG-418-G23, assembly GCA_003214195.1. Taxonomy (GTDB): domain Bacteria; phylum Cyanobacteriota; class Cyanobacteriia; order PCC-6307; family Cyanobiaceae; genus Prochlorococcus_A. The sequence goes on along the minus strand of QCLY01000015.1, from coordinate 28,677 downwards.
ACAGGTAGTTGGTGGAGACAGATAACACTAAACAAAGGTTCAAAAGATGGAGTAGAGATTGGTAGTATTGTTGTTGGTCCAGGGGGATTATTAGGAAGAGTAGATAAAACTTCTTCATTTACTTCGTCTGTTACTTTATTAACTTCACCTGAAAGTAAGGTAGGGGTATGGCTAGAAAGAACTCAAATGAGTGGATTGCTTATAGGCTTAGGAGATGATTTTCCTAAGTTAATACTTTATTCAAAAGATGCTGATATAAAAATCGGAGATTTTGTATCATCTTCTCCTGCTAGTACTTTATTACCTCCAAATATCCCTATTGGTATTGTCCAATCTGTAGAAGAGCCATTTAAATCAAAAAAAACAGCAAAAATATTACTTTTGGCAAAACCTCACGCAATTGATTGGGTACAAATTTTAAAAGTAAGAATATAATGGATAAATTTTTTAAAAAAAATTTTTCTATAATTACTTTGATTTTTATACCAATTATTTTTTTATGGCACCCTAATTGGCTTGGTATATTTGGTATTCAGCCATATTGGCCTTTATTTTGGTTATTGCCTTGGGCAATGATTCATGGATCAAGTAGTGGCATAATATTTGGCTTGTTTTTGGGTCTAATTTTAGATGCTTTAACTTTGGATAGTAATTTTTCTCAAATACCAGGCTTAATTTTATGTGGATTTATTTTTGGGAGAATTAAATTAAACAGGGATTTGTTGGTTGGACATTTCAGATATGGTTTAATTTGTTCTTTTGGAAGTTTTTTATGCGGAACACTTTATTTTTTGCAGATTTTGTTTCACAATTTTTCTGATAGCACTTATTTACTGTTTTTCCCCAGTTTTTATAATATTTTAGCCGAAGTTTTTCTTACAGGTCTTTTTGCACCTTTAATTTGCTCTCAACTTTTTAGAGTATTTCAATATTCAAGGAAATAACTACATTGATAAACTTACCCAAGTAGAAAAAGTATCTGAAAAATTAATTTTCTTTACTTATTTAAAATTTTTTTAAATCTAAAGAATATCTCTATGAGGGTTCTTAATGTTATATTTTTAATTGTTAGAATAAATTTTCAATGCAATAATTCTTTGCTTTGAAATATCTGCAAATCTTTTTTAACCATGTCAAAAGCAAGAATTTTAGTTGTTGATGATGAACCCGCAGTTTTGAAGGTATTAGTCACAAGACTTCAACTAGCAGGATATCAAGTTTATTCAGCCACTAATGGCGAAGAGGCTCTTGAATCTTTTCATAGAGATTCACCAGACTTGATAGTTCTTGATGTTATGCTTCCAAAAATGGATGGATTCGCAGTTTGTAGAAGAATTAGAGCGGAATCAGTAGTGCCAATAATATTCTTAACAGCTCTAGAGGCAATTTCTGAGAGAGTTGCTGGATTAGATTTAGGGGCTGATGATTACTTATCTAAACCATTTAGCCCAAAAGAGTTAGAAGCTAGAATAGCTACTATTTTGAGAAGAATGGGACCTACTGTATCTGTTGCTGAAACTAAAGAAGTTCCATCTGGAAAGGGAGTGATGAAATTTGGAAGTTTGGTTGTTGATACTAATCGTAGACAAGTCTCAAGAGCTGGGGAAAGAATTAGTTTAACTTATACTGAATTTAGCCTTTTAGAATTGTTATTTGACGAGCCTGGTAAAGTTGTGCCTCGAGCCGAAATTTTAGAACAGTTATGGGGTTATCCTCCTCGCAGAGCGGCTGATTTGAGAGTTGTTGATGTTTATGTTGCTAGACTAAGAGGTAAATTAGAACCAGATCCAAGAAATCCAGAATTAATATTAACTGTTAGAGGTATTGGTTATGCTTCTCAAAGAGTGGGCGAAACAGCAACATCTTTGGCAAGTTAAGCCTCTGTCTGATAATTTTATTAAATAAATAAATTCACAAAAATAAATTTTGTCTGAAATAAGAGAAGCCCGCTTACAAAAATCTAATTTACTAGTTAGTAAAGGATTTGCTTCTTATGCAGAGAGTTTTCAAGTTTCTCATACCACAGAATTTCTTATTCAAAAATTTGATTATTTAGATGATGGCCAAGAAGATAATTTTAATGTCTCTATTGCTGGAAGAGTAATGGCGAAAAGGGTAATGGGTAAGATTGCCTTTTTTACAATAAGTGATCAAGAAGGTCAAATTCAATTGTATTTAGATAAAAGGATTATTAACTTTAATTTGGAAAACCAAAAATCACTTACATTTGATGACCTTAAGGAAATCGTAGATATTGGAGATTGGATAGGCGTTTACGGAACAATTAAAAAAACCAATAAAGGTGAACTTTCAATTAAAGTTGAAAAATGGGAAATGTTATCTAAATCTCTACAGCCTTTACCAGATAAATGGCACGGATTGACTGACATCGAAAAAAGATATCGAAAACGTTATCTAGATTTAATAGTGAACCCTAACTCTAAAAATGTATTTAAAAAAAGAGCAAAATGTATAAGTTTTATCAGAAAATGGTTAGATAATAGAAATTTTTTAGAGATTGAGACTCCAATTTTGCAATCTGAAGCGGGTGGTGCTGAAGCAAGGCCATTTATCACTCATCATAATACTTTAGATATTCCACTTTATCTAAGAATAGCTACAGAATTACATCTGAAAAGAATGGTGGTTGGTGGATTTGAGAAAGTTTATGAATTAGGAAGAATCTTCCGCAATGAGGGAATAAGTACAAAGCATAATCCAGAATTTACTTCAGTTGAAATTTATCAAGCTTTTTCTAACTATATCGATATGATGGATTTAACAGAAGAACTGATTAAAGATATTGTTGCTGATTCATGTGGCTCTTTAGTTATCAATTATCAAGATAAGGAAATTGATTTTTCTAAACCTTGGTTAAGAATGTCAATGAAAGATATAGTCAAAAAGTATACAGGTATTGATTTTGATTCTTTCAATGGCGACTTTCAAGCCGCAAAAAAAGCAGTTAAAAATATAAATGTTGAATTTTCTAATAAAGTAAACACTATGGGAAGGCTTTTAAATGAGGTTTTTGAGCAAAAAGTAGAGTCAGAACTTATAGAACCTACTTTTGTGGTCGACTACCCTGTTGATATTTCTCCTTTAGCTCGACCTCATTATGACAATAAAGAAATGGTTCAGAGATTCGAATTATTTATTGTTGGTCGTGAGCTAGCAAATGCTTTTAGTGAGTTAATAGATCCAATAGATCAAAGAGAAAGAATGCAATTACAGCAATCTTTAAGAGATGAAGGAGACTTAGAGGCTCATTGTATAGATGAAGATTTTTTGAATGCTCTAGAGATTGGTATGCCTCCTACTGGAGGATTAGGCATAGGTATTGATAGACTTATTATGTTAATTACTAATAGTCCATCAATTAGAGATGTAATCCCTTTCCCATTGTTAAAACCAGAAATAACTTCTAATAAAAATGAAAAATTTACCCTTGAATGAAGTAAAATAGGTTAATTAATCCAATACGAATTTTTTAAATGAGTGGTGAACGTGTTGGTTTCCGCTTCAAACATGCGGATGCAGTAGTAAAAAGAAATCCTCAAGGCCGATCAAGAAGGGGATGGGTTATGGAACCAGTAGAACAAACTACGAGTAGGGGTACAAAGATGCCTGCTTACAAAATTCGCTGGAGGGATAGTGAGAGGCCTGAAACTGTTTTACAGCATATGTTAATTGCAGATCCAGATCCTTCCCCTCCTCCAAGTTCAGTAAGTTTAGATTCATAGTGTCAAAACGTTTAAATAATATTTTTATCTTTTCAATGCAGACTTAATTTCTTTTTTCATACTTTTTTGTTTTTCATCTTCTCGTTTGTCATGTAATTTTTTCCCTTTACCGACTCCAATAGTTATTTTGATCCATGACCCTTTTAAATAAAGACATAACGGGACAATAGTCATTCCTTTTTTTTCAGTATTGGATTTAAGTTTTATTATTTCTTTTTTATGAAGTAGCAACTTTCTATTTCTTAATGGATCATGATTAAAAAAAGACCCTACATTTTTGTGTGGTGAAATGTGAACATTTAATAATAAAATTTCATTATCTCTGAATGAACAATACCCATCTCTTAAATTTGCCTTTCCGTTTCTAATTGACTTAACTTCAGTTCCCAAAAGTTCAATACCTGCTTCAATTGTTTCAGATATTGCATACTGAAATTTTGCATATCTGTTCTCAGCAAGACGTTTAAAATTGTTTTCTTTTTTTGTTTTTTTTGGAACTTTGTTTGAATTTTTAGCCATTTTAGTTATTAAAAAATCTTTCTACTCAGAACAATTGCAATTAACCTTTTATTATGGCAATAATTTCCTCTAATATAGATAATAATGATCAGTCTCTTCGTAAAAAAGACCTAAGGTTAGTTGATTCAAAAATCATTCCAGAAGATAAAAGCAATAATAATCTGAACTTTGCTAGGCCTGGTACTTTACAAGAATTCATTGGCCAAGAACAACTTAAGTCTTCTTTGAGAATTGCTATAGATGCATCAACTTACAGAAAAGAACCCTTGGAGCATACTCTTTTATATGGACAACCAGGTTTAGGTAAGACTACATTGGCTTTCTTGATAGCCAATGAAATGAATACAAAATGTAGGATAGCTACAGCACCCGCGATTGAAAGACCTCGAGATATTGTAGGATTACTTCTAAGTTTAAAGGAAGGTGAAGTTTTATTTATTGATGAGATTCATCGTTTAAATAAATTAACTGAAGAGTTGTTATATTCTGCAATGGAGGATTTTAGATTAGATCTAACTGTGGGAGCTAATAGAGGAGCACGTTGCAGAACAATTAATCTTCCCAGATTTACCCTGATTGGCGCGACAACTAAATTAGCCTCAATTAGTGCCCCTCTTAGAGATAGATTTGGCATGTCTCAGAAAATTGAATTTTATACCCCTGATGAATTAAAACAAATAATTGTGAATTTCTCCCGATTAATTAACCTTAATTTAAATGATGATGCATCTTATAATTTGGCTAGGATATCTCGAGGAACACCAAGACTTGCTTTGAGATTATTGAGAAGAGTTAGAGATTATGCTCAAGTTGTTAAAAAAACAAATGTTGTTTCGGTTAATGTAATAAGAGCGGCTCTAAATTCTTATCAAATTGATGAAAAAGGATTGGATGCTTTTGATAGAAAATACCTATCTTTTCTAAACAATAACAATAATAATGCAACAGGACTTGATTCAATCGCCGCGGGTTTGGGAGATAATTCTTCAATGTTAGAATCTGTAGTTGAGCCATATCTAATCCAAATTGGTTTTCTCACGAGAACTCCTAGAGGAAGATTGCTTACTGCTTTAGGAAAAAAATACATTGAATCAAAAAATGATAACTTTTAAAAGACTTAAAGTTTATTTTTTATTGATTTTTGTTTTTGTCAATATTTTTTATTGTGCACCATGTTATTCATTATCGTTAAGAGAGGATTTGTTTAATAATGCATTAGATTTAAGTTCAGACGGTAAATTTAATCTTGCTTTAAAAGAATGGAATCGCTATCTAGATTCTTATCCTAATGATTCTGCAGCTTTGAGTAATAGAGGCAATGTTAGACTTGTAATAGGTGATGTTGAGGGATCAATTGATGATCAAACTGAGGCGATAGATTTAAACCCTAGTGAAATAGATCCTTACATTAATAGAGGTATAGCAGAAGAAGCTTTGGGTCTATGGTCACAAGCAAGAAAAGATTATATGTTTGTTATTGCGCAAGATGGTAAAAATTTCTCTGCATTATATAATTTGGCAAATGTTGAAGGATCAACATCACAATGGGGAAAAGCAAGGGATCTTTTTTCAAAAGCTGCTTTATATAATCCTGGATTTGCTATGGCAAGGTCAAGTACTGCTTTAGCTGATTTTCAGTTGGGAAATATTGATGAATCAGAAAAAGAATTAAAAAAATTAATTAGACGTTACCCAACTTTTGTAGATGCTAGGGCAGCTTTAACAGCTTTGAATTGGTCTAAGGGTGAATCTGGTAAAGCAGAAAGTAATTGGCTAGCGGTAACTGAATTAGATCCTAGGTATAGTGATGAGGAATGGTTACAAAAAATAAGAAGATGGCCACCTAAACCAATTAAACAATTAATGAACTTTATCGATCTCAAATAGCTAATGAATAGAGATAATTTTTTAAAAAAAATTGATTCTATTAATGATGAATTAATTACTTTAAGAAGACATATTCATGCCCATCCTGAATTAAGCGGACTTGAAAATCAAACGGCAATTTTGATAAGTGGTTATTTAAAAAATATTGGTTGGAATGTAAGAGAATCTGTGGGCAGGACAGGAGTTATAGCTGATTTTGGGCCCTTAGACAAAGGCATCATTGGCTTAAGAGTAGATATGGATGCTTTGCCAATATTTGAGGAAACTAATTTAAGTTTTTCTTCAAAAGTTGATGGTGTCATGCATGCCTGTGGTCACGATTTGCATATATCAATTGGATTGGGTGTGGCAAAAATTGTTAAAGATTTAAAACTTAATTTTGGGACTAGGATAATATTTCAGCCTGCTGAAGAAATTGCGAGTGGAGCTAGATGGATGATTAATGATGGAGCAACTAATGGTTTAAGTCATATTTTGGGGGTTCATGTTTATCCCGATTTATCTGTAGGGACAATTGGTATTAAAGAAGGAAGTTTAACTGCAGCCGCAGGGGAACTTAAGGTAGAAATTAAAGGAAAATCAGGACATGGTGCTCGACCTCATGAAGGGGTTGATGCTATTTGGGTGGCTTCTAAAGTCGTTTCGGGAATCCAAGAATTAATAACAAGAAAGTTAGATCCTTTAGATCCCTTAGTAGTAACATTTGGTAAAGTAAGCGGAGGAAATGCATTTAATGTTCTCGCAGAAAAGGTTAATTTAATTGGCACAGTTAGATGCACAAATCTAAAATTATTTAAGAATATTGGTAATTGGCTCAATAAAAATATCTCTTCTTTAGCTAATAGTTGCGGAGCTGATGCAAAAGTAATTTTTAGAGAGATTACTCCACCAGTTAATAATGATCCTACTATTAATAAAGTCCTAAGAGATTCGGGAATTAAGGTTTTGGGCGAAGAAAATGTTATCGAATTACAAAAACCATCATTAGGTGCTGAAGATTTTGCTGAATTCTTGAATGAGATTCCTGGAGCTATGTTTAGGCTTGGTGTTTCTAGTTCAAATGGATGCGCTCCACTTCATAGTTCTAAATTTGATCCAGATGAGAGAGCTATTGCTTTTGGAATTAAAGTGATAACAGAATCCATAGTAAAATTAAATAATGAAATACTTTATAAAGTTGATAAATGAAAATGGATAAAAGATTTATTTTGTCTTTTGTAGCTCCTTTTATGATTCTTATATCCACTTTAGGTTTGATATTCAGGGATAATACCAGAAAGATTTTTTATTTTCCTATTGGTTTAATGGGGATTTCTATTCTTTTGGAGAAAGATGTAAGAAGAAGATTGGATAGAAAAAATATTTTAAAAAAAATAAAGTCTTTTCAAAAGGTTAAATAAAATTATTTTTATTTATTTTTACGCAATATGTGATGACTATTTTTTAGAAAAGAGCTATTAATAAGATTAATACTAGGGGTGCTATTTTATTTAACTTAGCTGAGATCATACCCTTTGAACCTGAATCATTAATCCTGACGCAGGGAAGTGGAAATTTGATCAAACTTTAGTAATAACACTTTTAAAATTTATAAATCATGAGAAGTTCCTGGATTAAGCCTCGCCTTGGAAAAGAAAATGTAACTCAGATGAACTTTGCGAGGAACGGATATATCACTGAAGAAATGGATTTTGTCGCTAAAAAAGAGAATCTCCCACCTTCTTTAATAATGGAAGAAGTGGCAAGAGGAAGATTAATCATACCAGCTAATATTAATCATTTAAATCTTGAGCCAATGTCTATAGGTATCGCTTCAAGATGTAAGGTTAATGCAAATATTGGTGCTTCACCTAATGCAAGCGATATCAATGAAGAAGTAGAGAAGCTTAAGTTAGCCGTTAAATATGGCGCTGATACAGTGATGGATCTCTCTACAGGAGGAGTAAATTTAGATGAAGTACGGCAAGCAATTATTCGCGAATCTCCTGTCCCCATAGGAACAGTTCCTGTTTATCAGGCTTTAGAAAGTGTACATGGTTCAATAGATAGATTAACTGAAGACGATTTTCTTCATATTATTGAAAAACATTGCCAACAAGGCGTAGATTATCAGACTATTCATGCAGGGCTATTAATAGAGCATTTGCCAAAAGTAAAGGGAAGAATCACTGGGATTGTTAGTAGAGGGGGTGGTATTTTAGCTCAATGGATGTTACATCATTTTAAGCAAAATCCTCTTTACACAAGGTTTGATGATATTTGCGAAATTTTTAAGAAATACGACTGTACTTTTTCTCTAGGAGATTCACTTAGGCCTGGATGCTTACATGATGCTTCTGATGATGCTCAGCTAGCTGAATTAAAGACCTTAGGTGAGCTTACTAGAAGAGCGTGGGAGCATAATGTTCAAGTAATGGTTGAGGGTCCTGGTCATGTACCTATGGACCAAATTGAGTTTAATGTGAGAAAGCAAATGGAAGAATGTTCAGAAGCACCTTTTTATGTATTAGGTCCATTAGTAACAGATATATCTCCTGGTTATGATCATATATCAAGTGCTATTGGTGCTGCGATGGCGGGTTGGTATGGAACTTCTATGTTGTGTTATGTAACCCCAAAAGAACATCTAGGTCTCCCAAATTCAGAAGATGTTCGTGAAGGATTAATTGCTTATAAGATAGCTGCTCATGCTGCGGATATAGCAAGACATCGAGCAGGAGCTCGAGATAGAGATGATGAACTTAGTCATGCTAGGTATAATTTTGATTGGAATAAACAATTTGAACTTTCATTGGATCCAGAAAGAGCAAAGCAATACCATGATGAGACACTACCTGAAGAAATCTTTAAAAAGGCAGAATTTTGTTCAATGTGTGGCCCCAAACACTGTCCAATGAATTCAAAAATTTCAGACGAATCTCTTGATCAACTTAAAGATAAACTTGAAGGCTGTAATACCTCAGTCAAGAAATAAATAGTACTTATAGAATTTCTTTTGTCTTATTCACAACGTTTTCGACTGTAAATCCAAAATTCTTCATACACTCTCCTCCAGGTGCTGATGCACCAAATCTATCCATAGTAATACAAATTCCATCGAAACCTGTATATTTATGCCAACCAAATGAATGTGCAGCCTCTACTACAACTCTCTTAGTAACACTACTAGGTAAAACACTTTCTCTATAAGATTCCTCTTGTTCTTCGAATAGTTCTACACAAGGCATTGATACAACTCTAGTTTTTATACCTAAATTTGAGATTTCTTTACTTGCTTCAATACAGAGATTTAGTTCACTTCCTGTACCAATAAATATTAAATCTGGTGTTCCTTCGCAATCAGAAACTATGTATCCTCCTAAAGCCACTTTTTCAATTGAAGTATTTTCTTGATTGGGCATACCTTGTCTACTTAAACATAGAGCAGAAGGTCTTTTTCTATTTTGAATAGCAAGCTTATAAGCCCCACTTGTCTCATTTCCATCACCTGGTCTGAAAACTAGCATGTTGGGCATGGCACGAAGAGAAGGGATAGTTTCAATAGGTTGATGTGTTGGTCCATCTTCACCTACACCAATCGAATCATGGGTTAATACATAGATAACTCCTAATTCACTAAGTGCTGAAAGCCTCATGGAACCTCTCATATAGTCTGCAAAAACAAGGAAGGTACCACCATAAGGTATGAGACCACTATTGTGGTAAGCAATTCCATTTAGTATCGCTGCCATTGCATGTTCTCGTACTCCAAAATGTAAATATCTTTTTTCAGGGCTATGAGACTGGAATGATCCAGTTTCTCCTTTGATGTCTGTGTAGTTGGAATGAGTTAAATCTGCTGATCCGCCAATTAATTCAGGAAGGTTAGGACCTAAGGCACCTAAACATATTTGCGAATGCTTTCTAGTAGCTAAACCTTTATCGTCAGGTGTGTAAGAGGGTAGATCTGAGTCCCAACTCTCAGGTAATTGGCCATTTAACATTCTCTTTAATTCAGCACCTTCATTGGGATATTTTTTCTGATATTCTTGAAATCTAGAATCCCATTCTATCTCTAAGTTTTCGCCTTTGTTTATTGATTTCCTAAAATGCTCATACACTTCATCTGGAATTTCAAATGGAGGATATCCCCAATTTAAAAACTCTCTAGTTAATGAAGCTTCTTCCTCCCCAACAGCTGCCCCATGAATTCCAGCGGTATCTGATTTGTTAGGTGAACCATAACCTATGGTTGTAGAAATTTTTATAATTGAAGGCTTATCTGTAATTAATTTTGCTGTTTCGATGGCTTTAGTTATTCCATCAATATCATGATTACCATCTTCAACATGTTGAACATGCCATCCATAAGCTTCATATCTTTTTAAAACATCTTCTGTGAAAGAAACGTCGGTTCGTCCATCAATAGTAATTTGATTATCGTCATATAGTGCAATTAATTTTCCAAGTTTGAGATGGCCAGCTAATGAGCAAGCCTCTGATGCTATACCTTCCTGATTACAGCCGTCACCCATTATGACGTAAGTATAGTGATCAACGATCTTGCAATCAGGTTTGTTGAATTTAGCTGCCAAATGAGTTTCAGCTATTGCTAAACCCACTGCATTAGAAATTCCTGCTCCAAGAGGCCCTGCTGTAACTTCAACTCCTTCAGTTTCAAATGTTTCTGGATGACCAGGAGTTTTGGACCCCCATTGTCTAAACTCTTTAATATCTTCTATAGAGACAGATTTGTATCCTGTCAGATGAAGCAAAGAATATAACAACATACAACCATGACCAGCTGATAATACAAAACGATCTCTGTTAAACCATTTTGGATTATTAGGGTTGTGATTAAGGACGTTTTGCCATAATGCATAACCCATAGGAGCGCAACCCATTGGCAAACCAGGATGTCCGCTATTAGATTTATTTACTGCATCTACAGCAAGCATTCTTATACTATTTACACAAAGTGATTCTAATGAAACAGATGCAGCGACCATTGTTTTAAAATAAGATAATTTGGATATACAGAATTGGTTTTCATCAATTTATTTTGCTGAAAGCAAGGCAAACATTGTGACCACCAAAGCCGAAGGAATTTGAAAGAGCAACCCCTACTTGAGCTTCTCTTGCATTATTGGGTACATAATCAAGATCACAATCTGGATCTGGATTGACGTAGTTAATTGTAGGAGGGATAAAATTATGTGTCAAAGAAAGTATACAAGCTACTGCCTCTATACCTCCTGAACCCCCCAGTAGATGACCAGTCATCGACTTAGTAGAGCTTACAGGAATAAGGTAAGATCTGTCTTTAAATATTGATTTAATTGCAGAAGTTTCATTTTTGTCATTAGCTGCTGTACTGGTACCATGGGCATTGATGTAATCAACTTTTTCTAGGCTAATACAACTATCTTCTATTGCTAGTTTAATAGCTTCTGCGCCTCCAACGCCTCCTGGAGAAGGAGCAGTAATGTGATGAGCATCGCATGTTGTTCCATACCCAATAATTTCTGCATAGATTCTTGCATCCCTTTTTTGTGCATTTTCCAGAGTTTCTAAAACAAGAATTCCAGATCCCTCTCCGATAACAAACCCATCTCTTTCTGCATCAAAAGGTCTGCTAGCTGTTTCTGGGCTTTCATTGCGGAAAGAAAGAGCTTTAGCACTAGCAAATCCTGCTACTCCAAGAGGAGTAATACTTGCTTCCGCTCCTCCACAAATCATTGCATCTGCCTTTCCAAGTTGGAGTAATCTAAAGGAATCACCAATTGCATTAGAACCCGCAGCGCAAGCAGTAGAAACAGATGAACTTGGTCCTTTTGCACCTAAAGCAATGGCAGCTAGTCCAGTTGCCATGTTGGGAATCATCATTGGAACTGTAAATGGACTTACTCTTCTTGGCCCTTTATGACTAAGAATTTGGGCTTGACTTTCCATTGTTAGTAGGCCTCCAACACCAGAGCCAATAATTACTCCAATTCTTGAAGCATTGTCTTCTGTAATTTCTAGTCCGGAATCACTAAAAGCTTGCTTTGCTGCGATAACTCCGAACTGAGAAAAACGATCCCACCTTTTTGATTCTTTAGCTTCAATAAAATTTTCAGATTGAAGATTTTTAACTTCTGCTGCAAATTTGCAAGGATGTTCTGCAGGATTAAAGAGAGTAATCCCTGAGACTCCATTTATTCCTTTTTGAAGACTGAGTAAATATTCATCAATGTTGTTACCAATTGGAGTTACTGCTCCAATGCCAGTAATAACTACTCGATGGAAATTTGGCATTCTTAATTAACCTTTTTTCTCTTCGATGAATTTAACTGCATCGCCAACTGTAGCGATGCCTTCAGCTGCTTCATCTGGGATTTCAATGTCGAATGCTTCTTCTAAAGCCATTACTAATTCAACGGTATCTAGAGAATCTGCACCCAAATCATTTTGGAAATTGGAATCTGATTTTACTTCTCCTGCTTCAACGCTTAATTGCTCTGAAACAATTGAACAGACTTTTTCGAGAATTTCTTGTGACATAGTTTATGGAATTTACTAATTATCTATAAGATTTTATGCCCTAGAGTTAACAAGAGTGAAGCATATCTTAATTTTTTTAATTTCTTTGTAAGACAATAGTATTATATAACGAGGTTCAAAAGACAATTTTTACATGTCACACGCAGTTAAAATTTACGACACTTGCATTGGTTGCACTCAATGTGTTAGGGCTTGCCCATTGGATGTTTTAGAGATGGTTCCATGGGATGGATGTAAAGCAGGTCAAATCGCTTCTTCTCCAAGAACAGAAGATTGTGTAGGTTGTAAAAGATGCGAAACAGCTTGCCCAACAGATTTCTTAAGTATTCGTGTTTATTTAGGAGATGAGACATCAAGGAGTATGGGCTTAGCTTACTAATTTTATTGTGCAGTTTTAAGACAGTCCATATTGTTATGAATACGGCTTTTTTTTCAATATAATTGAAAAAAAAACAATAAATGTGTGGAATAGTTGCTGTTACTGGTTATAAAAAAGCTTTGCCATTGCTACTAGATGGTTTAGAAAAACTCGAATACAGAGGCTATGATTCAGCTGGTATTGCGATAATTAATACTGAAACGAAAGAAATTACATGTAATAAAACAGAAGGAAAGCTTAAAAATTTAAAAAATAATTTAATTGATAAGATTATCCCTGGTTCCGTTGGAATAGGTCATACACGTTGGGCAACACATGGAAAGCCTGAAGTTAAAAATGCACATCCTCACGTAGATAGCTCAGGAACCGTGGCAGTTGTTCAAAATGGGATTATTGAAAACTTTCAGGATTTAAAGAACAGATTAGAGAAAGAGGGTGTTATTTTCAATTCTGATACAGATACTGAGGTTATTCCCCATTTAATTCAGAGAGAATTAAATACATTAAATAAACTTAATCTTGAGAATAATGGTTCGACATTATTAGTTGCTGTAAGAAATGTAATTTCTGATTTAGAAGGATCTTATGCGTTGGCAGTTTTATGGTCTGGCGCTCCTACTTCTTTGGTAGTTGCTAGAAGACAAGCACCTTTGATTATAGGTTTGGGGGAAGGAGAATTTATATGTGCAAGTGATACTCCAGCAATAGCGAATTTTACAAATATTATTCTGCCTTTGGAGGATGAAGAAATAGCTTTATTAACTCCTCTTGGAATAGAAATATATGACTCAAACAATGAGAGACAATATCGAAATCCAGTTTCTTTGAAAATATCAGAACAAAAAATAGATAAAATGAATTTCAAACATTTCATGTTAAAGGAGATATATGATCAGCCTGAGACTGCAAAAAATTGGTTGAAAAATTATGTAATTAAAAATTCAGAAAATGGCCAATATCAAATTAATTATCCGTTTGATACAAAGTTTTTTGGAACAATAGAGAGAATTGAAATTATTGCTTGTGGTACAAGTAAACATGCAGCAATGGTAGGCTGTTTTTTGCTAGAACAATTTTCAGGTGTCCCAACAAATGTATATTATGCTAGCGAATTTAGATATTCTCCTCCTCCTCTTCTGCCAAATACATTAACAATTGGAGTTACTCAATCTGGAGAAACTGCTGACACAATTGCGGCTATTGATATGGAGATTAAAAGACGTTCTCTAACGAATGATAAAAAATTTCAACCTAACCTTATTGCCATAACCAATAGAAAAGAAAGTTCTATAGGAAGGCAGGTTTCAAATGTAATAGATATCTGTGCTGGGATAGAAGTTGGAGTTGCTGCAACAAAAACTTTCTTTGCACAATTACTTTCTTTTTATGGATTAGCTATACACTTTGCACAAATTAATGGTAGTCAAAGTCAAGAAGAAATAGGTAAATTAATTTCAGAACTTATAAAACTTCCTCCATTATTAGAAGAACTTCTTGAAAAACATAATCAATCATCAGAAAAACTAGCACATGATTTTTTTAACATTAAAGATGTCATTTTCTTGGGAAGAGGCATAAATTATCCTATTGCTCTTGAAGGAGCATTAAAACTAAAAGAAATTAGTTATATTCATGCTGCTGGATATCCAGCTGGTGAAATGAAACATGGTCCAATTGCTTTATTAGATAAAAAAGTTCCAGTTATCTCTATAGCCTCTCCAGGTGAAGTTTTTGATAAAGTCATTAGCAACGCTCAAGAAGCAAAAGCTAGAGATTCATATTTAATTGGAATTGCACCTGAATGTAATGGAACTGAAATTTTTGATTATTTAATGAAAATTCCTGTTTCAAATGAATGGGTTACACCTTTACTAAATATAGTTCCTTTACAATTATTGAGTTATCACATTGCAGCTCATAGAGGACTTGATGTTGATCAACCTAGAAATTTAGCTAAAAGTGTAACCGTCGAGTGAAAATGTGATGATGCATTGTTAGTAAAACCAATCTTCTATTAATCGTAATATTTGGCCTTTCTTATGAGGTTCTTGCAGAAATTGGAAGTATGTAATTCAATCATTCAGAAATTGGAACAAAGGTTGTACCTTGCTCTCGATATTTAGAAATGTTCTGATAGTGTGATAATTGGTATTCAGAATAATTCATCACCAGTATGAGCATGGAAACAAAAAGAAGGTATGAAGTTGAAAGTTAGGTCTTAGGTAGCAAACCCATCATTACGCCCAACAAATACGACTTTTGAATGAATAATCTTTTAAAAATATTTTTATTCATAGCTCTAAAAGTCCCTTAGGTGGAGTGATTATGAGGAAATTATTTTTTTTATCTACTAATGGTACTATTTCTTTAACAAATGGAACTAGAACTTTTTTTTGATTCTCAAAAAGTTCAATAACAAGTAAATTATTTTTCTCATTTTCTAAGTTAATAACTTTTCCAATTATTTTTAGTTCATTATTTTCCAAAGTTTTTACTTGTAAATTTATAAGTTCTAACAAATGAAATTCGTCTTTTTTTAATGGAGGAATTTCATTTGTTTTTACAAGAATTTTATATTTTTTAAGTTGCTCTGCATGATCTCTAGTTTTTACTCCTTTGAAACTAACGATAAAGGTTTCTTTCCCGGGTTGTTTGAAACCATAGCTTAGTTCTATTTTTGAGGGAGGTTCATTTTCTTTTTGTAACCATCTAAAACCTGGTTTTGAAAATCTTTCTTCAAAATCACTGAGAGATTTAATCTTTACTTGTCCATTAATTCCATGACATGATGTTATCAATCCAATAACCAGCCAATCATTTTTTTCTATCATATACTGTATAAAAAAATCATTTTATGGAATTATCTGCTAAACCTATCCTTCCTGGTTCTTTTGTTGTTATAAAAGATGCTAATTCTATATATAGAGGGTATAAGGGATTTGTACAAAGAGTTACAAAGAATAGAGCAGCCGTTCTTTTTGAAGGTGGTAATTGGGATAAGCTCATAACTTTTCAGCTATCTAATTTAGAAATAGTATAAAAAAATTAGAATTTACCACTATTTATAAACCTTTCTATTAAAACTCTAGCGGCATTAGTCTCAGCTTGTTTGTGTGATTTTCCAAATGCGGAAGACTCTTTTAGTCCTTCTATGAATATATCACAAGAAAATCTTTCTGGATCTCCATTAATTTTGGATATTTCAATAATTTTGTACACTGGTAAATCATAACCTTTACCTTGACACCATTCTTGTAATACTGTCTTAGATTTGAATTTATATGGAGCTTTTAAAAATATTTCAGCATCTTCTTTCCAAATATCATCTAGCCATAGATTTACTTCCTGAATTGAATTAAAGCACTTATAAAGTGAACCTATGAAAGCTTCTGTAGCTTCGCCAATAATAGTTTTTTTCGCATTTTCATCATTTAGAGCTTTAGGTCCTTTAATTATTAACTTCTCTATGCCTATTTTCTCCCCTAATTTAATTAACCATTCGTCACTTACAATTTGAGCTCTTAGCTCTGATCTATCACCTACACTCATTTTAGGATATTTTTTTTCAATAAAATTAGAGGCAGCTAATCTGAGTACTGCATCTCCAAAGAATTCTAATTTTTCGTAGTTTATTATTTTGTCATCTGATGAATGTATTAATGCTTGATTAAAATCTTGAATTTTTGAAATATTTTGCGTTCTAATTATTTCAGAGAATCTTTCTGATCGAATATTTAAAGACTTTAAGAAAGCAATTATTTGTTTTGTTCTTTTTTCGTTAATTATGTTTTTCATATAGATATTTAATTACAAAAATTAGAAAGCAGGTCATAAGCCGGGTTCTGTTCATCTTTGAATAGATGGGCAATCATCTATCTAGGACTGGAATTACTTCAAAGTCTCAAGCGGCGCTTATAAGCAGATTGTGTAATGGTCATAAAACTACTAAGCCTTGCTCCCAGCCGGGGTTTACCTAGCCAACACTTCTCAATGTTGCTGGTGCGCTCTTACCGCACCCTTGCACCCTTGCCATACATAAAGTATTAGGCGGTATGTTTCTGTGGCACTATCCTCACGGTTGCCCGCACTGGGAATTACCCAGCAAGCCTGACCATGTGGGAGCCCGGACTTTCCTCAATAAAGTTTTATTTTGGAAACAAAACAAAACTTTATTGCGATTGCCTCCCCTGCTTTCATTTAGCATAGTACTTATTATCCTAAAAATCATCTATTGGGGCTGTAGCTCAGCAGGATAGAGCAACGGTTTCCTAAACCGTAGGTCGTGGGTTCGACTCCCGCCAGTCCCGTTAAATTAAAAAACTATATGTAGTATGTGTGCAAATTAGCCACTCTCTAGCTAGCGTATAAATAGTAATAAATCTTTTATGGCTAAGTTGCATGATATGCGTTTAAAGCTCTTAATTCAACAAGAGCACGAACGTATTTCTAAATCCCAACCTAATGATTTAGATCTTTCTATAGTTCAAGCAAGATGTTTATGTTGGCTTACTTTATTGGCAGAAGCTCATGAAGATCAAGCAAATGATGCTGAAAAAAGAGGAGATATTGAACAAGCAATGGGATGGTTTTCTGATTCTATGAGATTAAGAGATGTAATCAACTTAGTTACCAGTATTGAGATACCTTTGCCAGATGGTCCAGATTCCCTTGATGAAAATGACGAATTATTGGATGGTCCAACAATTATGCCCAAATAAGTGAGATAATATAAAAAGAGTTATATTTTCTTTTGGCTGAAGAACCATGTCAATGCTCTGATTGTCAGAGATTTTACAAAGAGCATGATCGTCTGATTAGAGAATTTCCTACTTTTAAACAACAACAAGAAGTAAATTGGGCATCAATTCAATCTTTTAGAACTCTTTGCGGTACGGTTACTAATGAATTGCAGAGACAATTATCCCAATTAGAATCAAATGAACATACAAGTCAAGAAGAAAAACATATTTCAGTTGAAGATATAACTGAAGCTTTAGATGAACTTGAAAGTGTCAATGCTTATTTATATTCAATTGAAGCATTAATGGAAAAAATTTTTGATATAAAAATTTCAAAAAATATTGAATTAAAATTTAAAGAAATTGCAAAAGAATTAGCACCAGACCCATTAAATATAGATAGGATAATTTTAAACAGATTATTTCATCAAACCCCAGATTTCCCAGATAAGAAAAATATTAATTAGTTAATTTTTCTACATCGCAAGTAATTTCTACTGGCATGGGAGAAACTTTCCAAATTGATTTGCAGTATTCTCTGATAGATCTATCTGATGAAAAATATCCTGATCTTGCAGTATTTAATAATGCCATTTTATTCCATGAATTTTTATTATTCCAACATTTACTTACTTCATCCTGTTTATCTAAGTATTCTTTAAAGTCAGCCATAACAAAGAATGGATCGTGCCCAGTCAAACTGTTTAATAAAGGTTTAAATAATTCTTTATCTCCGTTACTAAAGTGTCCTATTTCAATGAGACGTATAACCTCTTTTAACTCTAGATTTTTTTCAATAAAAGCTTGGGGGGAGTAGTTGTTATTTTTTAAATCCATAATTTCACTTTCAGTTTTTCCAAATAGGAAGAAATTTTCTTTTTTGACAAGATCTCTTAATTCAACATTAGCCCCATCTAATGTTCCAATAGTTAATGCCCCATTCATAGCAAATTTCATATTTCCAGTGCCTGATGCTTCTTTTCCGGCAGTTGAAATTTGTTCTGAAAGATCAGTTGCTGGATACACTATTTCACCTAGCTTTACATTATAGTCCGGTAAAAAAACAACACGTAATAGACCATCCATATCTGGATCAGAATTAACTACATCGGCAATGCCATTAATGAATCTAATCATTAGTTTTGCCATAAAATAACCTGGCGCAGCCTTGCCTCCAAATATTATTGTTCTTGGAACTTCATATTTGTTTGTACCATTTTTGATTCTTAGGTATTGAGCAATAATTTGTAGAGCATTTAAATGTTGTCTTTTATATTGATGGATTCTTTTTACTTGAACATCAAATAAACTTGTTGGATCCACAAGTATGTTTGTTTTTGAATGGATAAAACTAGCTAATTTTCTTTTTCCATTTAATTTAGTTTCCTCAAATTTTTTTAAAAAATTAGCATCATCTTTTTTGTCTTCTAACTTTTTCAGAAGTTCCATATCTGTGATCCAATTAGGACCTACTTCTTCCTCTAAAAGGTTAGATAGTGATGGATTTGAAAGGGCAACCCATCTCCTTGGCGTAACTCCATTAGTGACATTTGTAAATTTCTCAGGCCATAGTTCTGCAAATTCCGGAAGAAGTTGTCTTTTGATAAGATCTGAGTGAAGAGCGGCAACTCCATTTATATGATGTGCTCCAATTGTAGCTAAATGAGCCATTCTTACTGATTTCGATCCCTCTTCATCAATTATTGAGAGCTTTTGAAGGATTTTGTCATCACCAGGATAACGAAGTCTTAATTGTTGTAGAAATCTCCAATTTATTTCATAAATGATCTCTAGATGACGGGGAAGCAGATCATTAAATAAACCTAAATCCCATTTCTCTAAAGCTTCTGGAAGTAATGTATGGTTGGTATAGGCTACTGAAGATGTTGTTATATTCCAAGCTTTATCCCAACCGATTTGATATTGGTCAATAAGAAGGCGCATTAACTCTGCTACTGCGATAGCGGGATGAGTATCGTTTAGTTGTACTGTCCAATGTTTGGGAAATTCTGTAATTGGGATTGATCTTTTTTCAAGACTTCTCAACATGTCCTGAAGAGAACAGCTTACAAAAAAGTGCTGTTGTTTGAGTCTTAATCTTCTACCTTCATCAGTTCCATCATTAGGATATAGAACTTTTGAAAGAGTTTCAGATGCAACTTTTTCTTCTACGGCTCCATAATAGTCGCCAATATTAAAGGCATAAAAGTCAAAACTTTCTGTCGCATCAGCTCTCCATAATCTTAATCTGTCACATGTATTAACTCTGTATCCTAAAACTGGAACATCATGAGGAACTCCAATAGCATGTTCAGAAGGTATCCATCTTGATCTATAGTTACCTTTATCATCTCTATAACTTTCGGTTCTACCCCCAAAACCAACAAAACAAGATTCATCAGGTTGCGGAAGTTCCCATGGCCAACCTCCTTTTAGCCATTTATCAGTAACTTCAACTTGCCAACCATCTCTAATCAATTGGTTAAATATGCCAAATTCGTATCGAATACCATAACCAACTGCGGGAACTTGGAGAGACGCTAATGATTCCATGTAACATGCTGCAAGTCTGCCAAGGCCACCATTACCAAGTCCAGGCTCCTCTTCAACTTCAAGGATTGTTGATAATGATTCAATCCCAAATCTTTTTAAAGCATCTTCCGCTTCTTGAGTTATTCCTAGATTGAGAAGATTATTACTTAATTGAGGACCTATTAAAAATTCTGCTGATAAGTAAGCGACTGTTTTTTGTGGTTTTTTCCTTATTACTTCTTGACTGGCTAAATATCTTGTCATTAGCCTATCTTTAACTGCGTAACTTAAAGCCATATATAAGTCATGAGGACTTGCAGAAGTAGCTAACTTTCCAAGGGTATAAAAAAGATGTGCTGTCATTCCTTGAAAGACAGCATCAGAATCCATGCCAGCTTTCTCAGGATCTAAGTAACAGCCTGGAGTAGGCAAACGTAGATCGAATGGTTCGTTGGTGTTCATTGGATTAGCCATATAACAGACAATAGCCATTTTTTGTGAAATTTCTTTGTTGTAACTTCAGATCCACACTTGTTGAGTATTTTTGCTTTTTTCTTACATATTTCTTAAAGTGGGCCCTCAATAAACTATCTTCCAATTAGGTAGTTTATTTTTTCTCTCATTTCATATGTATTCTTTACTTGCTGAATTAAGTGCACATGATTTAGAAGTTGCTGAAACATTGATAGGAGTTATAAGGTTTCTATTGATATTTTTAGCTGCAAGAGCATTAGCAGAAGTATTAGTAAGGCTAAGTTTGCCAACGATAGTAGGTGAACTTCTTGCAGGGGTTGTGATAGGGGCCTCAGGATTTCATTTATTGATACCGCCCTCAGCAGGGACCGAATTAAATGAAGGACTTGTAAATGTTATTAGCTCATTAGCGTCTATCCCCCCAGAAGCTGTACCAGATGTTTATTTTGAAAGTTTTCCATCTCTCCAAGCAGTAGCAACTCTCGGGTTATACGCTCTTTTGTTTTTGACAGGATTAGAAAGCGAGTTAGAGGAATTAGTAGCCGTGGGAGCTCAGGCTTTCACTGTTGCTATGGCTGGTGTAATTTTACCGTTTGCTTTCGGAACTCTTGGATTAATGTTTATTTTCCAAGTAGATCTAATTCCAGCAGTTTTTGCTGGAGCATCTATGACGGCAACAAGTATAGGAATTACTGCAAGTGTTTTTGGTGAGTTGGGATATTTAAAAACTAGAGAAGGTCAGATTGTTATTGGAGCAGCTGTTTTGGATGATATTTTGGGTATTGTGATTCTTGCAGTTGTAGTTGCCCTTGCTGCAGGAGGTTCTTTAGAAATTGCTCCTATCGTCAAATTAGTCGCCGCAGCTGTAGTATTTGTTATTGCTGCTATCGCATTAAGTAGAACAGCAGCCCCAGGTTTTGATTGGTTATTAGATAGATTAAAGGCACCAGGAGCCGTAGTCGTAGCTTCTTTTGTGATATTAGTGTTGTGTTGTTTTGTAGCAACAGCCATCGGTTTGGAAGCAGCTCTAGGTGCTTTTGCAGCTGGATTAATTCTTAGTAGTTCTAAAAATAATCACGCAATTCAACAATCCGTTTTACCTTTAGTATCTCTATTCGCAACAATTTTCTTCGTATTAGTGGGAGCTGGAATGGATTTATCAGTTATCAATCCATTTGACCCAACAAGTAGATCAGCTCTGGTAGTCGCAGGATTTTTATTGGTCGTAGCAATTATTGGAAAAATTGCGGCAGGATGGGTATTTTCAAGTGATAAACCTACAAATAGATTAGTTGTAGGTTTGGGTATGATGCCTAGAGGAGAGGTTGGTTTAATTTTTCTTGGATTAGGAACAAGCGCTAAGTTGTTAACTCCTTCTCTTGAAGCAGCTATTTTATTAATGGTTATAGGAACTACATTTCTTGCACCAGTTCTCTTGAGAATTGTTCTAAAAGATAAGCCCCCAAATGATGGAAATAAAATTTCTGACGATGTTGCTGCTGATCCTGTGGGTCTTCTTTAGGAAATAAGTTTATTAGAATCAAACAACAAAAATATTTTTAATAATGGAAAAATCAGCTCTGATAAATAGTGATTTAAATTATGACTGGAATTTTCTAAATTATCCAATACATACTGTTAAAGCTAACCCTAAACAAACATCAAAAGATTACGCAATTTTATTAATTCATGGTTTCGGTGCTTCGACGGAGCATTGGAGATTTAATATCCCTGTTTTGAGTACAAAATACGAAGTTCATGCTATGGATTTATTAGGTTTTGGAAAAAGTCCTAAGCCTCAAGACGTTGAATACTCAGGATCTTTATGGAAAGATCAGGTTGTAGCTTATGTAATTGAGAAAATAAAAAAACCTACAATTGTCGTTGGAAATTCTTTAGGAGGTTATGCAGCATTAGCAGCTGGTGCAGAATTAAATGAGCTAAACGCAGGAGTGATATTACTTAACGCTGCTGGATACTTTAGTGAAGAAAAAACTATCAAAAAGAATATGTTGCAAACTTCAATCGAGACAGTTGCCGGCATATTTTTGAAAAATATTGTTCTTCAACGTTTGATTTTTGAGAATATGAGAAATCCAAAAAATATTAAAAAAACTTTGAATCAAGTTTATGTTGATAAAAAAAATGTTGATGATTTTTTAGTTGAGTCAATAAGAAAGCCTTCACTAGATTTCGGAGCTTTTAATGTTTTTAGAAGTGTATTTAACCCATCAGGTCCTCAGGGATTGCCGTTGGATAAGTTATTCTCAAAGCTAAATGCACCATTATTACTTCTTTGGGGAGGGAAAGATCCATGGATGAACACTCCAAAAAAAAGAAACTTATATAAAAAATTTACACCAAAGAATACAAAAGAAATTATTCTTGATGCAGGACATTGTCCTCATGATGAGATACCTGAATTAGTTAATCAGCATATTTTGGATTGGGTTGATTCTCTTTAAGTAATAATTGTGAAACTTGAATCATCTAATAAAGAACAAGGGTTTTTTGTCTTTCAATTAGATAAAAATAACTATATTAAATTTTGTCCTGAAAGAGGAGGCGTTATCACAAATTGGGTTTCGGATGGTAATGAAATACTTTATTTCGATGAAGAAAGATTTATGGACAAGACAAAAAGTATTAGGGGAGGTATTCCAATCTTGTTCCCAATATGTGGAAATCTTAATACCTCTAGTTCAGTATTTGGAAATGGTTATTTGCAATTACCACAGCATGGCTTCGCTAGGGATTTGCAATGGCAATACTCCTTCAATGAAAATGAAAAAATTTTATGCTTAATATTAAATGCATCTGAAAAAACTAAAAAATATTATCCTTTCGATTTCGAACTAAGAATAGAAGTTACCTTAAAGATTAACTGTTTAGAATTTGAAATTAAAATCCTAAATAAAACAGACTTTGCTATGCCTATAAATTTTGGTTTGCATCCTTATTTTAATGTTTCAGATTTCAAAAATTTAGATTTTATTGATAATCCACTTAACTGTCAGGATCAAGAAAGAAACATTATCAGTAATACTTTGGATGAATTAAACAAAATTAATTTAGGAGTTGATCTGCTTTTCTATACTTCCGGTAGAAGCTCTTTTCGAGATAGAATTTTTAAAAGAGAGGTAACTTTAAATCATCCATATCCTTTTGATCTAGGCGTTATTTGGAGTGATCCCCCAAGAAAAATGATATGCCTCGAACCTTGGACTAGTCCCCGAAATTCTTTTGTTGATGGATTTAGAAACATTATGATTCCTTCAAATGATAGTAAAAGGTTAAATGCCTCAATACAGATAAAATCTCTCAAGTAATTATGAAATACTTATGAAATTTGTCGTTATAGATGATGATCCAACAGGCTCTCAAACTGTTCACGATTGCTTATTGCTGCTTAAGTGGGACTGCTCAACTTTACTCAAGGGTTTTGAATCTAAATCTAATTTATTTTTCATTTTGGCTAATACAAGATCACTATCGGAAAATGATGCGAAATTAACAATAGAGGAAATTTGCAAAAATCTTAAGACTGTAATTGCTTCCCGAGGCTACGAAGAAGAAATTATTTTTATAAGTAGAGGAGACTCTACTCTGCGAGGACATAACTATTTAGAGCCAAGTGCCCTAAATAGTTGCTTAGGTCCTTTTGATGCTACTTTTCATATTCCAGCTTTCATAGAGGGTAAAAGATTAACAATTAATGGATCTCATTTTGTTGATAAAACCCCAATCAGTCAAACAATTTTTGCATCAGATAAAATTTTTGGATATGAGACAAGTAATGTAAAGAATCTTTTATTTAAAAAGAGTAAATCTCAAATAAATTTTGAAGATATTCAGAATCTTTTATTGTCAGATATTGAAATGCTAAATGTTGAAGAAAATAATATTGTTTTTAAAAAATTAAAGAAGTTGAAGAATAATAAACATGTAATTGTAGATGTAGTAAATTATTCTCAACTAAAAAAATTTTCTTTAGTAATTAAAAAATTAATTAAACACAAAAAATTCCTTTTTCGAACTGCAGCAAGTTTTATAAGTTCAATTTCTGAGAAAAAAAGTGTCCCTCAGAGTGAAATATTTTTCTCTAGTTTAAGAATAAGAAATAAAGAAAAGAGTTTTCTTCCAGGACTAATAATAGTTGGATCTTATGTAGAACTTTCAACAATACAATTGAATAATTTATTAGAGATAAGTAATTGCAATCCAGTTGAATTAGATGTTTTTGAATTCTTTAGAATTACTTCATCAGATAATAATCAGAAGCGCAGGAAGTTGTTTAAAAATAAATTTTTGAAAGAAATTAGATATTCTTTTGAGAAAGGCAAAACTCCTGTTTTGTTTACTTCAAGAAAATTTATGTCCTTAGATTCTTTTGAACTATTTAATTTTTATAATTTACTTGCTTGTTTTATTGCTGAATTAGTCGCAGATTTGAAGTATGAGATAGGATATTTGATTTCAAAAGGTGGAATAACAACAAATTTGATTCTTAGTAATGGACTTAATGCAGATTATGTTTATCTTGAAGGACAGATTTTAACAGGTATTTCAATTGTGACTTGCAACCTAAAAAATGGCGAAAAACTTCCGATAGTTACTCATCCTGGAAACATTGGCACTAAAGATTCACTTGTTAATATTTGGAAAGTTTTTGAAAATAAAAATAATTTTAAAATTAGAAATTTGAGATAATTTCTTCAGCAAAACTGCTGCAGGATAAGGGTTCTACTTTTGGTTCCATTAAGCGTGCTAGATCATAGGTGACTTTTTTTTGCTCTATTGCTTTACTTAAACCATTAGTAATTAAGTTAGCTGCTTCATCCCAACCAAAATATTCAAGCATCATTACACCACTAAGAATTACTGAGCCTGGATTAATCTTGTTTAAGCCTGCATGTTTTGGAGCGGTACCGTGCGTAGCCTCGAAAATTGCTGCATTATCTCCAATATTTGCACCGGGAGCCATACCTAGGCCTCCAACAATTGCTGCAGCCGCATCAGAAACATAGTCTCCATTAAGGTTTAGTGTTGCAAGAATTGAATATTCTTGAGGTCTAGTTTGAATTTGTTGAAATATACTATCAGCTATACGATCATCAATAAGAATAAGTTCTCTCCATTTTCCATCTCCGTGAGAATTTGATATTGATGCAATAACTTCTTTGATTTCTTCGCAGATGAATGCTTTTTTGTTATTTGTAAGTTTGTCAAAACCTGGTTCAATTTTTCTAGCATTATTTTCAATTGTAATTTCTGGATTTTTTTGAATATTATCTAAAATCCAACTTTCTCTCTCTGTAATGCAATGTTCTCTAAACTCATTTACTGCTAATTCATATCCCCAATCTCTAAATGCACCTTCTGTATATTTCATGATATTCCCTTTATGTACTAGAGTCACATGTCTTTTATCTCCTGATAATCTTTTCGCATGTTCAATAGCTTTTCTGATATGCCTTTGGCTACCCAATTTACTCACCGGTTTTATTCCAATACCTGATCCGTTTGGTATGAATCTATTTTTTAAATTTTTACTTTTTGGTATAACAACGTTATTTAAGTGATTAATTAATTCAAGACAATTATTATCCTCCGCTTCCCATTCAATTCCCATGTAGATATCCTCAGTATTTTCTCTATAAACAATAACGTCTAAATTTTGAGGATTTTTGTGAGGGCTTGGAGTTCCTGAATAATATTTGCATGGTCTAACACAGCTATATAAATCAAAGATTTGCCTTAATGCAACATTAAGAGATCTAATACCTCCACCGATGGGAGTCGTTAAAGGGCCTTTGATCGCAACACCAAAGTGTTTAATTGCTTCAATAGTATCTTGAGGGAGATAATTATATGTTCCATAAAGTTCACAAGCTTCATCGCCTGCATAAACTTTAAACCAATTAATTTTTCTTTTATCTCCATAGCTTTTTTTAATCGCTGAATCGAGAACGATTTGAGTAGCAGGCCAAATATCAACTCCAGTACCATCACCCCTAATAAATGGGACAATTGGATTATTAGGAACATTTGGTTTGCCTTGATTAAAAGTTATTATTTCGCCTTCATTAGGTAAAGTTAATTTTTCAAATTTTGGCATAGCATTTAATTAATAAAAGATAACTCATTGAAGTTCCTCGTATTGTAATTTGCCATGAGTTATTATCTTTAAAACCTAGAAATTTATTATTCAAATGTGAAGAGAGAATAGTTTATTGATGAGCATTTCAACATCTTTATTAAAAGAAAAAGTAGTTAATAAGCAAGTTAAAGCAAATTATGTCATTTTCAAAAAAATAGTCAGCTACTTATGAATGCAAGTTCAAATGTAAGTAATGTTGAAATAGCTAATAAAATTGCTACTACTGCAGCTTTGTTTCGGAAATATTTTCCAGATGCAAGCGTAAACTTCAGTCCCTGGGACAATTCAAATAATGAATCCATGCAAGATACTATTGATTTTGCGTTTCATTTCCCTGGGTGGAGCCCTCTTATCGAATGTAGGGCAATACTCTTACAATTAAGAATTGAAAATGATAATAATGACAGAGTTCCGAAATTGTTGGGAATAATTATGCGAGGCATGATTGTTCCCTCCGAGCGATGGAGAGTGGCTACCATCGGTGATTGGGAAATGACTGGCACTCATCTTCCGCAAAAGGAACAAAAAGATAACCTTTTTTTGGTTTGTAAAGAACTTTATAAGTTATTCTCTACAACATCTGCAGGTAACAAAAATTAGCTGTTTTATGTATTTTCCTTGTAGATTAAATACACTTACAAAAATAATTCAAAATATATGGCAGTCGCTCTTGCAGGACAATTAAGAGAAGGGACAAAAAAATCCCACACAATGGCAGAAAATACTGGCTTTGTGGCTTGTTTTTTAAAAGGAGTCGTCGAAAAAAAATCTTATAGAAAATTAATTAGTGACTTATATTTTGTTTATGAAGCTATGGAAGAAGAAATTGAAAGACTGGTCAACGAGGAACATCCCGTAATAAAACCTATAGGTTTTAAATCACTATTCAGGAAAGAGACTCTTGTAAACGATCTTAAATTTTATTTTGGTGAAAACTGGAAGAATGAAATTTATATTTCTCAATCAGCAAAAGAATATGTTGAAAGAATCCGAGAGGTTGCAAAAAATTCACCAGAGCTATTGGTTGGTCATCACTACACTCGCTATATAGGAGATTTATCTGGGGGGGCAAATTTTGAAAAAGATCGCAAAAAAAGCATTAAATTTGCAGGGAAATGATGGTTTAAATTTTTATGATTTTGAACTAATTGCTGATGAAAAGAAATTCAAGGAAGAATATTCTCTTACTTTGAATAAACTTCCAATAAATCAAAATACTGCTGATCAAATTATTGATGAAGCTAATCAAGCTTTTACTTACAATATGAAAATGTTTAAGGAGCTTGAAGGTAACTTGATTGCTGTTTTAGGCAAGATTGTATTTAATTACATTACAAAAAAAGTAAGGAAAGGAAGCACCGAGACCTAGTAATTTATGTTTGATTCATTAGTTGATTTCCTCAAAACCAATATTGATGAATTAAATGGTCATGAAGTAGAGATATCTAGTGAATTCAAGGAACATCATAATGAAGACTCAAAATATGTAATTAAAAATTGGCTTTTTTCATCTCCCGAATATAGAAAGTGGCGGATAACAAGATTAGATGGTGGCAAAAAACTGCAAGTGTTTAATACGGTCGCATATCCAAATTTTGATTGTGAAATGCCTATTTTAGGAGCCGATATTTTATGGTTTGGAACTTCTCAAAAGTTATTAGCAATCCTTGATTATCAACCTTTAATTCAAGAAGGTAAGTATCTTGAAAAATATTGCTCAAG
>QCLY01000014.1 GCA_003214195.1 Prochlorococcus sp. AG-418-G23 | reverse complement strand
CTTTAAGATGTCCAATAAATCCATATCCTGTAATGTCAGTGGCAGCATTTACTAATGATTCTTTAAATTGATCTTGAAAAAGATAAATTTCATCAATCAGATATTGCTGACTCTTTACTAAAGTATTAATTATTTCAGAAGAACTACCCAACATATGAATATTTTGCATTTGACTGGCAAAGTAAATCCCAACTCCCAGAGGTCTAGACATCATGAGAATATCTCCATTATTCATTCCAGATTTAAGCCATGGTTTTGCTCCATTTTTTAAGATGCCTTGGACGGTTAAAGAAATATCTATACCTAATGAATAAGGTTTATTTACTAAACTTCTTGACTCAAAAGTGTGACCACCAATTAATTTACCTCCATTATCCTCAACTGTTGATTTAATCCCTTGAAGGGATTGAGAAAATAGGTAACTCTGAAATTCCCTTTCAACTTTTGGTAATGATATTAAAGCCTGCGCAGATGAAAGTTTTGCTCCGCATGCCCACAAATCTGAGCAAGAATGCAAAGTAGTAATTTTTGCATTAAGCCAAGGATCGCTCACTAAAGCTGGAAATCCATCTACACTTTGTAAGACAATATCTTGACTATTTTGATAGACCTCAACTGAATCTTCAGGAGATGACGCAAAAGAATCTAAATTAGAATTTATTAATGATTTATTCAAAACAAACTGAGGAATTTTAGATGCACATCCCCTGCAATCATTCAATGAAATATTTTTTCCAATGCTTTTCATAATTAGCCTTTTTGATCTGAATTTGTTAATAAAGTTCAGATCAATTTTATGCTTTAAAATCCAAAAAAGATAAGAAGGACCAAAAACAAAATTCCGATAAATAGCAAAAGCCTTTGGAAGATGGCTTGGAAATATGTTAACTATTTGCAATCCAATCCTTTGAGGAAGCCACTTTTTTAATAATCCTCCTTTTACATCCTTTTTTAGATTTTGAACTAATGTATCTACAACTTTTACTGCAAAAACTCCCGACGCTGGTCTTTTAGCAGAATCTACAACAGCACAATCACCCACAGCAAAGATTCCGGAGAAACTTTTCAACTGCAAATTCTGATTTGTGATTATTCTGCCATGAGAATCCGAATCTAATAATTTTTTTTGTACCCATAACGGAGATGTATTTCCAGTACATAAAAGAATCTTGCCATAATCAAAATTAAGTTTTTCTACTAAATCAATATTAGAATTCCGTAAATTTTTTAGAATTGTATTATTAATCTTTCTTGAATCACATAATAGTTTTAAAGATCTATCTCTCCATCTTTTTCTCAAAGCATATGATACTTCAATTGCAGCAAGGCCACTTCCAACAATTACAAATGGAAGTTCTTTAACTGAATCAAGAATATCCTCTTTAATTATTGAGTCATAAGACCTTAAAAAAGGTTTAATTGAAAAAGCATTTCGATTTGCAACTAGTGATTCATATTCTTTTGGAATTATTGTTTGACTTCCATAATTAAGGACCAACTTCGAATAATTAACTGAAGGTCTATTACTTAAAACAATTTCCTTCAAATTGAAATCAATATCCTTTACTTCTTCTTGTATAAAAGATACTTTTGCATTTTTTGCTAAAGATTTTATATCAATCAAACTCTCTTCTAAAGTGATTGATTTTGAAATCACCGATGGGAACATCGCTGAATAAACCAAATGAGAATCTCTAGATATAATTGAAACAGGAATTTCTGGCATTAATTTCGGAAACATTAACCATTTCTTCAATAAGGAAACATTTGAATGTCCTCCTCCAATTAGTACCAGATGATTAAAAGTCATTTACATCACTATGAATAAAGAACATTTATTACCAATTGAAAAATCAAGATTAGGAGTGATTGGTGGAAGTGGATTTTATTCAATGGATCAAATAGATTACTTAAGAGAACTAGAAATCAATACTCCCTATGGTAAACCTTCTGATTCAATAAAAGTATATAATCTTGGGAACCTAGAGATAGCATTCATTCCGAGACATGGCAGAACACATAGTTTAAATCCTTCTGAAATCCCTTACAAAGCTAATATTTGGGCTCTAAGATCAATAGGAGTAAGATGGATTATTGCTCCATCAGCAGTTGGTTCATTACAAGAACAGATAAGGCCACTTGATATTGTGGTTCCAGATCAATTTATAGACCGCACAAAAAATAGACCTGCAACCTTCTTTAACGAGGGAGCTGTGGCACACGTAACCATGGGGGATCCCTTCTGCACAAATTTATCACGTATATTAAGTGAAATCGGAGAAAAAAATATTCCTGGCGGTAGACAATTGCATAGAGGAGGCACCTATTTAGCAATGGAAGGTCCTGCTTTCTCAACTAGAGCAGAATCTAATTTATATAGAAGTTGGGGATGTTCAATAATTGGAATGACGAACCATACAGAAGCAAGATTAGCTAAAGAAGCTGAAATAGCTTACTCCTCTTTATCTATGGTTACTGATTATGATTGTTGGCATCAAACTCATCAAGAAGTTTCTGTAGAGATGGTTTTGGATAATCTTAGATCAAATACCGAAGTGGCCAATAAAATAATATTTGAAGTGGCCAAATTAATTGAAAAAGAAAGACCAAAAAGTAAGTCACATTTTTCATTAAGAGATGGATTGATCACCCAAAAAGAAAATATCCCAAGTTCAACAAAAGATAAACTTAGGATATTTACTGATTCTTATTAGGCTTATTAGATGTAAGTGATTGTCAGGTCAATTTAATGAAACTTTAGCCTCCAGCTCCAACACCTTGGTATGAGCCATAGAAGAAGATTCCTAAAACGAAGATAACTGCAATTCCACCTGCTGTAGCAACAAGCCATAGAGGAAGAGTTCCTTCAGTCCATCTTCTTTCCCATGCAACTGCTGGTCTACCATCGGGAAGTCTGTCTGGAATTCTTCCATCAGGTCCTTTTAATTTACTCATAATTTTAATTTAATTGAAAAAGTAACTGGAAAATAAAATTCCCAATACAAAAACTGATAGTAAGCCTAAGTAAAGGCTTGTTCGATTAAGTTCAACTGGAACTTTGTTAGGATTTTCGTTAACTTGCATGATAGTAAAATTTATCGGGCTACGAATTGCATAGCAGCAATAGAACCTAAAAAGAATACTGATGGAATAGCTAGAGCATGAACTGCTAGCCAACGAACAGTAAATATAGGATAAACGCGGACTTCTGCAGCCTGCATTGGAGCTTGTGAATTAGTCATTGTTATTTCGTTCTTAAATCTAGTTGAGATTTAGCTTCATATCTTTGTGTTACAACAGGCGCTTTAGATTCAGATGATTGGAAATAACTATCCGGACGAGGAGTTCCGAAAGCATCGTAGGCTAAACCTGTATATACAAATAAGAAGCCTGCTATAAAAATAGCTGGTAATGTTACTGCATGAATAATCCAGTACCTAATACTGGTGATTATTTCAAAAAATGGGCGTTCACCCGTTGAACCTGCGGCCATAATCACAAATGTTTACCCTATGATCTTACAGTGTAAAATCATAAGTTCGCGAAGAAATTAACAGGTTGGTTACAGACAGTTGCTAAATCTTTCAAAAATTAATTTTTTTTTTACTTTTAACTGAAGTTATTCAAACTTAGCTATTCCATTTAAGAATGTAACCACGCTCTCCAAGTACAAATCCTTTTTGATTAGTTAAAGAATCCTTAGCAAGGAAAACTATTTTAATGAAGTTGGTTGGCAATTCAGAAGCAATAGGATCTTTATTCCAAGTTTTACCTTGATCTTTACTGACTATTAAGGTTCCATTACCCCCGCCAGCCCATATATTGCCATTTGGATCCCATCCCATATCTAGATAATTGTATCCATTAAGAATAGGAATAATAGGCTTTGACCAATTTTCTAAGTCATCAGTATCTTCATTAAATCTAATTTCTGCTCCTCTAGAAAGCATCCATAAACTTCCTTCTGGATTAAAACCAATGCTTTGAACTCTTTTGCTACTAGCTCTTTGATGAGCTATCCATGCATCACTATCCTTTTCCAAAGTAGAAAAGAAATTACCTAGACTACTTACGCTGACATAATCTCCTTTATTAGTTCTTCTTAAATCTCTTACACCTCCAGAACCAGATGCGTCCACTACTTTTGCATTCCATGATTCACCACTATCTGATGTTTCATAAATAGCACCTGCAGTGGTAGCCAATTCTGCAACACCTGCATCGACAGTAGTTATAAGAAATGGTTGGCCTGGTAATTTATTTCCTAGAGATAAACGTGTCCAGTTCTTTCCAGCATCAAGTGTATGCATAACTAGTGAGGGCTGACCTATTAACCATCCCTCTCCACCTTTAAAGTCAATATCTAGAAGACGAAAGTTCTCTTCACTTGGTAAATCCAAATTTCTTTTCTCCCAAGTTTCTCCTCCATCATTAGATTCCATAATAAGTCTATTAGAACCTACTAAAAATCCATTTTTATCATCAATAAAATCAACATCTAAAGCATTCGCCTGATCCTCAAACTCAATTGTTTTCCAAGGGCTGCTATCAATTGTTTTAACTCCTGTAGATGAACAACTGCTCAATACAAAACAAAGAAAAATAGATAAAATAAGATTAGGAATACTAGTAATAATTTTTTTCATTTTTATATATTAATGCAAAGAGTACAAAGAAAGGAACATAGCAGCAGCGAAAGCTAGTCCTCCAAAAATCAATATATTCTTTTGTCCGGGAGGTAAGCTATTAAATCCAAAACCATAAACTAAGTTTTCTTCAAAACCACTAGGTTTAGATTTAGGACCTATATCCTTATAAAAATTTTTACCAGCTCGACAAACAGGGCAAGCGAATGTATTCCCATCCAACTCTGAAAAAGGCGTATTTTTTGGTATGTTTAATTTTTTATTTCCTTCAGTCGGATCATAAATATATCCACAACTTCTACATTCGAATCTATTTTGTTCTAGATTAGGTAAAGGTTGCTCAACATTTACTCCTGAGGAATTTTCAGAAAGTTTTTCTTTCTTAAAATCTTCAACTATCTTGTTTTCCTCAGAGGTTGGTTGAATGTTTTCACTCACGGTTTATTATTATTCTTTAAGAACTTTAAAAGATTTTGCTAAATTAAGCGACTTTTATTCAAAATTAATTTTTTAAGATGTTTTTATTAACTGGCTACGAATATTTTTTAGGTTTCCTTTTAATTGCCTCAGCTGTACCCGTATTAGCTCTAGTTACTAATCTCATCGTTGCCCCAAAAGGCAGAACAGGGGAAAGAAAACTTACATATGAATCTGGAATGGAGCCTATAGGAGGAGCATGGATTCAATTTAATATTCGTTATTACATGTTTGCTTTGGTTTTCGTTATATTTGATGTTGAGACAGTATTCCTTTATCCTTGGGCTGTTGCCTTCAATAGATTAGGCTTATTAGCTTTTATAGAGGCTTTAATTTTCATTGCAATACTTGTTATTGCTTTGGCATACGCTTGGAGAAAGGGTGCTTTAGAATGGAGTTAAAAAATTGAATCCACAATTATCCCCAAAAGCAATACGAGAAATCCGAGAAGGAACTTGTAACCCTCTTGGTGCACCTCAAGTTACTACTGATTTAAGCGAAAATATTATTTTGACAAGTTTAGACGATCTTCATAATTGGGCTAGACTTAGCAGCTTATGGCCTCTCTTGTATGGAACAGCTTGTTGTTTTATAGAATTTGCAGCCTTAATCGGATCCAGATTTGATTTTGATAGATTTGGATTAGTACCTAGAAGCTCACCAAGGCAAGCAGATTTGCTAATAGTTGCAGGAACAGTAACTATGAAGATGGCTCCCGCATTAGTAAGACTTTATGAACAAATGCCTGAACCAAAATATGTGATTGCCATGGGTGCTTGCACAATTACAGGAGGCATGTTCAGCGCAGATTCTACAACTGCTGTAAGAGGCGTTGATAAATTGATACCAGTTGATTTATACCTTCCCGGATGTCCACCAAGACCAGAAGCAATTTTTGATGCTGTAATTAAATTAAGAAAAAAAGTTGGTAATGAATCAATTTTAGAACGCGCAAAAACAGAGCAAACTCACAGATACATAACATCTGATCACGAAATGAATCTTGTTTTCTCAGAAAATACAGGTAAATATCTAAACAAAACTTCAGCTAATATCATCCCTTCCTCCCAAAAAGAAAAAATAACTGAATTACCTGAAAACACCAAAACTGAAATTTTGGATACTGAAGAAAATTAATGGAAAAAGACGGTTTAGCCAAATCCTCAGATACTGCAATAGAAAAAGAAGGGCTTATAAGCCAATCTTTATCTAAAGATGGAATTCCAAATCAATCTTTACCTGATGATCACATAGGAATTGAAAACATTTCTGTAGAACCCAACAAATTATATGAAGCAGTATCTGCTTTAAGAAATTACGGCTTCAACTATCTCCAATGTCAAGGAGGATATGATGAGGGACCAGGGAAAAATCTTGTAAGTTTCTATCATTTTATAACTGTTGATGACTTACAAAAGATAGAAAAGATTAAAGAAGTCAGATTAAAAGTTTTTCTAAAAAGAGACTCTAATTTGTCGATTCCTAGTTTGTATGAAATTTTCAAAGGAAGCGATTGGCAAGAAAGAGAAACTTATGACATGTATGGAATAAATTTTATTGATCATCCGAATCCCAAAAGACTCTTAATGCCTGAAGACTGGAGGGGATGGCCCTTACGTAAAGATTATATTCAACCAGACTTCTATGAACTTCAAGATGCCTATTAGTTCAATTTCTTTAATTTGCGGTATATAAACATTACTGCTCTCGCTAGTCTTCTAGGATCATGTCTAAGAGTTGGAGTAATTCTTTTTGAGTACAAAGGGGCCTGTAAAACATAATACCCTTCAGTTAACAATCTCTCTTTATTGCATCGAACAGGTTCTGCTCCTCTACTTTCGTAATAATCTACAAGCGGAGACTTATCAAATTGAATCTGAGATAAGATTGCATTAAAAATTCTCGTATTAACTCCAAAATTTGATAATTGTTTTTCTATTGATTTAACATGTTGATAAACATCAAGTCCATCAGTTTCTCCAGGCTGAGTCATCAAATTGCTGATGTAAATTTTTGGAGCATTACTTCGCAATAAAGCATCTACTATTTCTGGTACTAAAAGATTTGGCAATAAAGAAGTATATAGACTGCCTGGGCCAAGAACAATTAAGTCAGCCTCTTTTATAGACTCCAAAGCACTTGGCAAAGCAGGCGGGTTTTCTGGAAGGTAACCAATTCTTGCAATTGACTTTTTTGACTTACTGATCTTACTTTCGCCAAATATTTTTTCACCATCTTCTAATTCAGCCCATAACATGACATCAATATTAGTTGCGGGTAAAACTTGGCCTTGTACTGCTAAAACCTTACTAGATGCTTGTACTGCTTTTTCTAAACTACCTGTAATTGTTGTTAAAGCTGACAAAAATAGATTTCCAAAACTATGTCCCTCAAGACCAGTTCCTCCAGAAAACCTATATTGAAATAATCTTGTTAGAGTTGGCTCTTCATTAGATAACGCAGCCAAACAGTTTCTAATATCTCCTGGAGGTTGCACACCTAATTGTTTTCTGAGAATTCCACTACTCCCTCCATCATCGGATACGGTGACAATAGCTGTAATGTTACTACTATAACTTTTTAAACCTTTTAATAAAGTAGATAGACCTGTACCTCCGCCAATTGCAACTATATTAGGACCTCTTTTTAATTTACTCTTAACCCTTAGTGCATCAACTAAAAATGTACTTTTTTCTGGAACAAGAGCTTTTTGAATAGAATTGATACTTCTATTTTGGCCAATACCGATTAATAAAAGTCCAATAAAAAAAATTAATGGCCCAAACAATGCCTCAGGCAAGACACTTGTTAAACCATTCATTAACCAAAAAAATACTTCAATCAACCAATATATGGGCCTTAAATTTGTCCAAATTGCCAGACCTAATAATGTAGTTAGAAATCCTAATGCGGATGTAATCATCCATCTTTTTATAAGCAGTCCGGGTAAAAGCCAACTCAACATTCTCAAAATTTTCTTTAATAATGAAAAATTAGGCTCTTTAAAATACTTATAAAATCTTCTTGCTCTCTTTTTACGGTTATTCATTAAAACCTCTAATTTATTTTTCTCTAATTTAAAAAAATTATATAAATTCATTATAAATCAAATTCTTACATGCTTTTTTTATTTTTAAAAATAGGCAATATGTAATATAAGGTGAATTCTTTTTATAGATTTTGAAAAAATCGGAGCCTGCAGTTGAAACAAAAAATCTCTCAATAAGTTGGGGGAATGTTAACGTACTTAATCAACTAAATTTTAAACTTAATGATGGTGAAAAATTAGCTATTGTTGGTCCATCAGGATCTGGCAAATCAACTATATTAAAAATATTAGCAGGCCTTATTCTGCCTACTAATGGCGAATTAAGAATCTTTGGAGAAAAACAAACATATTTAAGGCTTGATCAGAATAATCCTCCTGATGTAAGACTAGTTTTTCAAAACCCAGCATTATTAGGATCTTTGACAATCGAAGAAAATGTAGGTTTTCTCCTCAAGAAAAATAAAAAACTATCTAAAAAGTTAATACATAAAATGGTACGTGATTGTCTGGCAGAGGTGGGATTATTTAATGTTGAAAATAAACTTCCCAATGAATTAAGTGGAGGGATGCAAAAAAGAGTAAGTTTTGCCAGGGCTTTAATTACAGATCAAAGTCTTCATGCAGAGACTAGACCTTTATTACTTTTTGACGAACCAACTGCAGGCCTAGATCCAATTGCCTCATCAAGAATTGAGGATTTAATTAATAAAACAAATGATAAAGTGAAGGGGTCATCTATTGTAGTTAGTCATGTTCTTAGTACTATAGAGAGGACCTCGGATAAAGTTTTAATGCTTTATGGAGGTAAATTTAGATGGGCAGGTTCTATTAATGAATTTAAAGAGAGTAATGATCCCTATGTATTTCAATTCAGGCACGGAAAACTTGATGGTCCAATGCAACCCAAAGACATTTAGAAATTATGCGTAGAAGCTTACGAGATTCAATAGTTGGATTTTCCTTATTGGGTGGAATTTTAATTTTCACTTTTTTTTCTTTTTGGCTTAGGGGAGTAAGATTATCTTCAAAAAATTGGCACCTCTTTGCTGAATTTAAAAATGCAAGCGGTTTATCAAAGAAATCACCAGTAACTTATAGAGGAATTTTAGTTGGATCAATAGAAGATATCACTTTTACTAATGAATCAATCAAAGCAAAAATAGTTTTAAATGATCCAGAAATTATTCTTCCAAGACCTGCATTTGCACGAGTAGTGACGAATTCATTCCTTGGGGGAGATGTGCAAGTCGCTTTAGAAACAAGTGAAAAAGCAATTCCTAAAAATATTGCAAACCCGACATCAGAAAAATGCAATTCCAAAATAATAGTATGTCAAGGAAATATTATTACTGGAAAACAATTATCAAGTCTTTCAAACATAACCAACACACTAAGTAAACTACTAAAAGAATCAAATCAGGAAAACTTAATTGAGAACATCGTTAATTCAATTGACCAATTTGACAAAACACAAGAAAATCTTGATGAATTAATTTTTTTATCAAAACAAGAACTTGAGAGAGTTGAACCTTTAATAAAAGAAATGACCATTGCTGCTAATCATCTTAATAACATCTTGTCTACAGTCGATGACAAAGAAACCCTTAACGATATTAAATTGACAATTAATGCCGTAAAATCTATTTCCGGCAAAATAGATAATATGAGTGGTGATTTTGAGAAATTAATGCAAGATAAAAAACTTACTAAATCTATAAGAGATTTAACTATTGGGCTTTCGAAATTCCTGAACGAAATTTATCCATAAGTAAAATCTAGAATTCATTTATAGCATCCAATGCCATAGCTGCGATTGCTTTATCTGTAGCTTTTGGTAATTGGACATATTTGCCATTAGCTGCCTCTGCTAATTCTTTACCAAAGCCACTTGCAATAAATTTTCTTTCTGTATCGATTATCAAAAGTTTTATTCCAAGCATGGGATATTTTGCCGCGATATCAAGTACCTCTTGCTTTAAATCGACATTTTCATTTGCATTATCTTTTTCTTCAATTTCATTTTGCCCTAATGAAAATCCTAATGGTACATTTCCTCTACCATCAGTAATCCCTACAACAATAACTTGACCTATATCTCCTGTTGAAAGAGCATTTTTTGCTACTTTTGCTGATTGCGTTAATCCATGTGCCAAAGGCGATCCACCTCCACAAGGCATTGTTTCTAGCCTTCTTTTTGCTGCTGTTATAGATCTTGTTGGAGGCAATAGAACTTCAGCCTGATTACCTCTGAAGGGGATAAGAGCCACTTCATCTCTATTCTCATAGGCTTCTGTCAAGAGTCTTATTACTGCACCTTTAGCACTTTGCATTCTATTAAGTGCCATAGATCCACTTGCATCAACCAGAAAAATAACTAAAGCCCCCGCTTTTTTCTGAAGAAGCTTTGCCCTAAAATCATTTTCTTCGATAACTATTGATTTATTAGGATTTCTTAATCTTCTTGATTTTTGATAAGGAGCTGCAGCTCGAAGAGTAGCATCTACAGCAATTCTTTTTACTTTCCCTCTTGGAATAATAGGTTTTACATATCTTCCTCTACTGTCACTAAATATGACTGATCTACTCCCGCTATTCCCCGCTTTAGCTTTAGCTGATGAAAAAAGCAATAAATCAGGATCTACCATACATGCCTCAGGATCTAATATGAATTCTTCAGGAATTTCAGGCGTAGATTCCTCTTCTCCATTAGAATTATCTTCCACTTGTTCTTGCTCTTGATTATCATCATTTTCATTAGCTTCAGGTTCAGAATCTTCATTATTTGATTGAGGTGGAGGTGGGGGACTCTGATCCTCTGGAGGGGGTGGTTGAATATCATCATCTTCAGGTGGTATTTGCATCGCTCGTGGAAGAATAACTAACCTTACTGCAACTTTTAGATCTTCAGAATTTACATTCTCATCTCCTCTAAGAGCTGCATTCGCCTTTGCTACTTTAACTGCAAATAATTCTGACCTATGCCCTTCTACTCCTCCTCTAAGAGCTTCATTCACCAAATAAGTTATTTGCTCTTTTGTTATCTTGATATCCTTTAACCATTGCCTTGCTAAAATTAATTGAGTGGATAAATTATCAGATTCTTCCGACCATTTTTCTGAAAATTTAATATTATTTTCAGCGTGTGATAAAACAGATTTTGTAATCTCAACTCTTTGAGCATTATCGATAGATTGATCTGCGGAAAGCACAATCGCAAAACGATCTAAAACATGATCTCTTAAAGCACCTTCTTCAGGATTATAAGTTGCTATTAAAAGTGACTTACAAGGATGAGAAAGGCTTAACCCATCTCTTTCAATATTATTTTTCTCTCTTCCTGTAGCTTCAAGAATTAAATTTACAATGCCATCATCCAATAAATTTATATCGTCTACATAAAGAACACCTCTATGAGCCTCTGCCAAAATTCCAGGCTGAAACACCTGTTCCCCGGTACTTAATGAGGCGGCAACGTCAATTGATCCAACAAGTCTGTCCTCAGTTATGCCAATAGGAACTTGAATAAATGGAGCCTCTCTTACTTTTTTTGGAATTTCTTCAATTTGATTCAAATAATCACTTCCAATTGCCTCCTCTAACAATTTATTAGTACTAATATCCCATTCCTCTGGTTTATCAGGATCTAGATTCCTACCAATAGGTCTTAGTGAAGTATTACTATTTTTATTAGTTAGCTCTTCCAGTATTGATTCATTATCTAATACCTCTATAGGAGGGAGTAAAGTGTGTAAACCCCTTGCTAATACTGACTTACCAGTACCTCTTCCGCCAGCGATAATTACTCCTCCTAAACTAGGATCGACTGCTGCCAAAAGCAAAGATAATTTCAATAAGCTATGACCTGTAATTGCCGCTAAAGGGAAAGCTCTAAATGAATCCCTTGACTTCATTAAATCTTTTATTTCTCCTTTTTCTTTTAACTCGGGGTTCAAAATCACTTTACAAATGCCTGATATAGAATTTATCCAATAACTTTGTTTTTTGTAGTGGAATTATCAAATCTTAATATCAAAAATGGACTATGTATATCCCTCGGAGCAAATATTGATAGTAAATTCGGAAGCCCTATTGAGACAATATTAATTTGTAAACCAAAAATAGAAGAAATAATAAATAAGTGGGGAGATCATTCAAGCAAACAAAAAGAAGAGAAAATAAAATTTTATCCAAACTTTTTCTGGTCTTCAATATATGAGACATTACCTCATGGGGTTGAAAATGAGCAGCCAAATTATTTAAATACTCTATTGATTATAAAAAGTAATTCTTTTCCAAAACCATCAAATAAAAAAGCGAAATCACTTTTAAAAGAGCTAAAAAAGTTAGAAAGATTTTTCGGACGAGAAAAGAGTCCAAAGGGAAAGAAGTGGCTATCAAGATGTCTTGATTTAGATATTCTTTGGTGGGACGATTTTCATTGTCTTGACGATGAATTAACACTACCTCACCCTAGATTCATGAATCGAAATTTCGTTATTACTCCACTATCTGAAATATTAAGTAGAAGCCAAAAAATCAAAAAAATTGACGCCCCAGAATGGACTAATAAATGATTTACAAAACCAAAAAATAACTGTTAGGCTATTTTTATTTAAAAATTATGGGTAATAAAAAAATTATAAAAAGATCCATTTTTAAAGAAAAAATATCTGAGTTAAAATCCAAAAAATTTAGTTTCGAAATAAATAGAATCCAGCTCCCAAATGGTCATGAAGGTGAATATGGATATATTAAGCATCCTGGCGCTGCACTAGCTGTACCTATTACAAAAGACAATAAAGTGATCATTCTTAGGCAATATAGATTTGCTGTTTCGAGGTATTTATTAGAATTTCCAGCAGGTACATTAGAAATAGGCGAAACGCCTATTGATTCAATAAAAAGAGAGATACAAGAAGAGACTGGATTTAGTGCAAACAAATGGGATGAACTAGGAACACTTGTCCCTGCTCCTGGTTATGCAGATGAAGAAATTTATTTATTTTTAGCTCGTGATTTGAACAAACTAAATTCTAAGGTTGAGGGAGATATAGATGAAGATATAGAAGTATTAATTTTAGATCCCGGCGAACTAGATAATCTGATTTCTAGTGGGGAGGAAATTCTTGACGCAAAAACCGTGACGGCATGGTTTAGAACTAAACAATTTTTAGATAAATTATGAATAAACCTAGAATACTTTTTTGGCATAGAAAGGATTTAAGAATATTTGATAATCAAGCTTTAATCAAAGCATTTGCATTATCAAATGCTATTACTTCAACTTATATATTTGATAAAAATTACTCACACGATTTCAATGCAAGTTCAAGAGCTTGGTTTCTAGGAAATTCTCTTCAAGAATTAGAAAATAATTGGAAAAAGATGGGTAGTAGATTAATTATGGAAGAAGGAGATCCAGTATTCATAATTCCTCAATTAGCAAAGAGAATAGATGCTAAATTTGTTTTTTGGAATAGATCAATTGAACCTTATGAGATTAATCGCGATTTAAGAATTAAAAAAGAATTAAAAGAACAAAACATCCAAGTTATTGAAACTTGGGATCACATATTAGTAGAACCTTTAAAAATATTTTCTGGGAATAATAAACCTTATTCAGTTTATGGACCTTTTTATAAAAATCTTAAAT
Organism: Prochlorococcus sp. AG-418-G23; assembly: GCA_003214195.1. Classification (GTDB taxonomy): domain Bacteria; phylum Cyanobacteriota; class Cyanobacteriia; order PCC-6307; family Cyanobiaceae; genus Prochlorococcus_A. The sequence continues at coordinate 22,901 of QCLY01000014.1, read as the reverse complement.
CAAAAATGAATTTATTAGGTTCATATAACCAAGATAAAATTGTTTTCCAGTTTAAAGATATAGATAATGAACTCAAAGAAAATAAGACAATAAATTCATCTGATTCGGTTCTAAAGAAATTTATCAAAAATATCAAATTTCCAGGTTCGACTATTTGTCCATGTAGACCTGGAGAGAATGCTGCAGAATCATTATTAGAAAACTTCATTAACGAAAAAAAAATATATTCTTATAATTCTGAACGAGATTTCCCTTCCCATAATGGGACATCTTTTCTAAGTGCTTCTCTCAGATTCGGCACCATCAGCATTAGAAAAGTTTGGAACGCCACATTAAATTTAAATTCAGATATTGATATTCATGAAAATTCTGTATCAATTGAAACTTGGCAAAAAGAACTTGTTTGGCGTGAATTTTATCAACATTGCCTATTCCATTTCCCAGAGCTAGAGAAAGGTCCATATAGAAAAAAATGGGATCACTTTCCATGGCAAAACAATAATGAATGGTTTCAGCATTGGAGCAATGGAGAGACAGGAGTACCTATAGTTGATGCTGCAATGCGTCAACTAAATAGTACTGGTTGGATGCATAACAGATGTAGGATGATAGTCGCTTCATTTCTGGTAAAAGATCTTATATGCAATTGGCAAATGGGCGAGAAAAAATTTATGGAGACTTTGGTTGATGGAGACTTAGCTGCAAATAATGGGGGGTGGCAGTGGAGCGCCAGTAGCGGTATGGATCCAAAACCGCTTAGAATTTTTAATCCATATACCCAAGCAAAAAAATTTGATCCTATTTGCGAATATATAAAATATTGGATTCCTGAATTATCTAAAGTGTCAAATTCAGACCTATTAAATGGGGAGATATCTAATTTAGAAAAAAATAATTATTCAAGCCGTATTGTCAATCACAACATTCAACAAAGATTATTTAAATCACTTTATGCTGAAATTTGAATTTCCTCTATACAATTCTTTAAAACTTTATTTAAATTTTCTGCTACATAAACTTGCTCTTCATAAGAAATTTCAGGAAACATTGGAAGACTAAGAACTTCTGTACAAATTCTCTCTGTATTTACTAGTTTTGTTCTAGAAAAATTTTTATTTTTATAAGCTATTTGTGCGTGTATTGGAATTGGATAATAAATAATTGAATTAATACCTTTTTCAAAAAGTTGTTGTTTTACCAAATTCCTTAAGGAATAGTATTTTTTGCAATCAGTATCAAATAAATTTGAAAAATCTTCATTTAAAAAATATTTATCATTCCTTAATTTGATGACAAATTGATTCCAAGAATGGGAAATTGAATCAGAGCTAATTTTTGGAAAACTAATAAATGGATTTTTTTCTAATAAATTAAGATAATTATTGGCGATTTTTTGACGATTACTAATCCACTTAGAAATATATTTAATTTTGATATTTAATATGGCGGCTTGAATAGTATCGAGTCTGCTATTGTATCCAATTTGAGTATGGTGATATCTTATTGGGCTACCATGCACAGCTAGTTCTCTAATTTTTTTGGCAATCTTCTGATCAGATGTTGTCACTGCTCCACCATCTCCAGCAGCACCTAAATTTTTAGTTGGGAAAAAGCTAAAACAACCTATATCACCGATACTACCAACTTTGGATTTTTCCCACATTGTGCATGTAGCCTGAGCACAATCTTCGATTACTTTTAAGTCATATTTGTTGGCCAGTGATTTTATTAAGGTCATATTCACTGCATTCCCAAATAGATGAACTGGCATAATTGCCTTGGTATTAGAATTTATTTCTTGTTCTATTAGTTCAGTATTAATTAGATAAGTTTCAGGATCTATATCTACCAGAATAGGATTAGCACCAACTGCACTAATAGCCTCTGCAGTCGCAAAAAAGCTAAAAGATGAAGTAATAACTTCGTCACCCACTCCAATATCTAATGCGCGCAAAGCTAAAACTAAAGCATCAGTTCCACTGTTACATCCAATAGTATTTTTAACACCAATCAGATTAGAAAAACTCTCCTCAAATTTAGCGATCTCTTGTCCTCCAATATACTGGCCCCCTTTTAAAACTTGAAAAACCTCACTCTCAATTTCAGAGCCAATTTCTTGGAACTGCCTATTTAAAGTAAATGTAGGTATTTGCATAGTGAATATATTAACCCCAAAACATATTTGTATGGGTAAAAAAACATTTTAATTCACTTAAACCAACTCGGTTCTTTTCCAGGAGTCCATTTAATATTGCAACCTAAAGAGGGCATCTGATTTGAAGGATAAGAATTATCTTGATTCAAATCTTTTACAGCAGAGCGCAAATCTTTACCAGACAAAGGGATATTATTACCTGGTCTACTAGCATCTAATTGGCCATGATAAAACAATAAAAAATCACCGTCTCCTTCATTTGAAAAAAGATAAAAATCAGGGGTACAAGCTGCTTTTAACGCCTTAGCAAATTTTTGATTTTCATCATATAAATAAGGAAAACTCCATCCCTTTGATTGTGCTTGAAATCTCAAATTTGCAGGAGAATCTGAAGGATGAGTGAAAATATCATTACTAGAAATTGCGACCGTTTGAACTGTATTTTCAATTTCTTTACTTAAGGGGAAAATTTGATTCTCAATATATTTCACAAATGGACAATGAGCACAAATAAACATTAAAAGTAAATGCCGATTATCTAGATTATGAGAATTAAAATATTGATTATTTGAAGAATTAGCATTTAACATTTCAAAATTAGGTAATTGAAAACCTAATTTCAAAACCATAGAATTTGTTCTGACCATGTTTGAGTTAAATATTCTTTGATATTTGAAAATTATTGTATATTTTGCAGTAATCCGTAAAGATGGGTACTTTTATATAGGAGAATATATAGAAATAAAAAACAAAATGCTTCTAAATCTAACTGGCAAAAAAATTCTTGTTACCGGAATTGCCAATAATCGTTCAATAGCATGGGGTATTGCTCAACAACTGTCAAAAGCAGGCGCAGAACTTGGAATCACATATTTGCCTGATGATAAGGGAAGATTCGAATCTAAAGTTAGAGAACTAACTGAACCTTTAAACCCATCGTTATTTTTACCCCTTGATGTTCAGAATGCGGCTCAAATAGAAGAAATCTTTCAAAATATAAAAAACAATTGGGGGCAAATTGACGGATTAGTTCATTGCTTAGCATTTGCAGGACGCGACGAATTAATTGGAGATTATAGTGCTACCACTTCAGAGGGTTTTGATAGAGCTCTTAACATAAGTGCTTATTCATTAGCACCTTTATGTAAAGCAGCAAAACCACTTTTTAGTGATGGTGCTGGCGTTGTCTCATTAACTTATTTAGGATCAGAGAGGGCAATTCCTAACTATAACGTGATGGGAGTCGCTAAAGCAGCTTTAGAAGCTTCAGTCAGATATCTTTCTGCAGAACTTGGTCCAGAAAAACAAGTCAGAGTTAATGCAATAAGTGCTGGACCTATAAGAACACTTGCGAGTTCTGCTATAGGTGGCATTTTAGATATGATTCACAATGTTGAAGAAAAGGCTCCTTTACGCAGAACAGTCACTCAAACAGAAGTAGGAAATACTGCTGCTTTTTTATTAAGTGATCTCTCTAGCGGCATTTCAGGCCAAACAATTTATGTTGATGCGGGTTACTGCATTAATGGAATGTAAACTAAGTTTTTTGCATAAAAATGTCATCTCTAAGGAAATCTGAAATAAAAAGAAAAACTAATGAAACAGATATTTCTGTATTTATAAACCTAGATGGAAATGGAATTTCTGAGATTGATACTGGGATACCATTCTTAGATCATATGCTTCATCAAATATCCAGTCATGGTTTGTTCGATTTAAAAATAAAAGCAATTGGAGATACCCATATTGATGATCACCATACAAATGAAGATGTAGGAATCGCATTAGGCAAAGCATTTTCAAAAGCCTTGGGAGAAAGAAAAGGAATCAGCAGATTTGGACATTTCTTTGCCCCATTAGATGAAGCATTAGTTCAAGTCACTTTAGACTGTTCAGGTAGACCACATCTATCTTATGATCTTCAATTAAAAGCTCCAAGAATAGGAAATTATGATACTGAATTAGTAAAAGAGTTTTTTATTGCCTTTGTAAATAACAGCGGTATTACTCTGCATATAAATCAAATACAAGGTAGTAATGCACATCATATAGTTGAGGCTTGCTTTAAATCTTTTTCTAGAGCACTGAGAATGGCTACCGAAATAGATCTGAGAAGATCTGATTCAATTCCAAGTAGTAAAGGAATGTTAGAAAAAGATTAAAATAAGAATTTTTTCGAATCAGCCACAATTCAGCTTATTTTTGGCGAAGATAGACAAAGTAATAGTTTTATTGTGACTAATTTACAAGATAAAAAAATTGATAAAATTAAAAGTTTTAATAAAGAAGATTGGTCCAGTGCTTACAAAAATGTAGAAAAGGAGCTAACTAAAGAACCTCTTACAGTTAGTAAAGGTAATAATATTAAAAATTTAAATGGAACATTATTGAGAAATGGACCAGGGATATTAGAGAGAGGTGGACAATGGGTTCATCATCCATTTGATGGTGATGGAATGATAACATCCATAAAATTTGAAAATGGTCAGCCATTCTTAACAAATAGATTTGTTAAAACTAAAGGCTATTTGGAAGAAGAAAAAATAGATAAATTTATTTATAGAGGTGTTTTTGGAACACAAAAAAATGGAGGGATTTTAAATAATGCATTAGATCTAAAATTCAAGAATATCGCAAATACACATGTCATTAAATTAGGAGAAGAAATTCTCGCATTATGGGAAGCAGCAGGTCCACATGCAATGGATCCTGATAGTCTTGACACTATTGGTTTAACAACATTAAAAGGGGTACTCAAGCCTAACGAAGCATTCAGTGCCCATCCCAAAACAGACTTAAACTCAAATGCATCTTCAGAACTTTTAGTCACTTTTGGAGTACAAACCGGGCCAAAAAGTACCATTAGATTAATGGAATTTAATAATGCTGGTATAAATTCTGGAGAGCTAATTTTTGACAGAAAAGATACCTTTAATGGCTTTGCATTCCTTCATGATTTCGCAATTACAACTAATTGGGCAATATTTTTACAGAATGCTATTGATTTTAATCCTCTTCCATTTGTTATGGGTCAAAGAGGAGCAGCACAATGTCTAAAGTCAAACCCAAATAAAAAGGCAAAGTTTTTTATCATCCCCAGAGAAAGTGGATTATTTAGAGGACAGTCTCCTTTAACAATAGATGCTCCAGAGGGATTCGTTTTTCATCATGTAAATGCATTTGAAAAAGATTCCAAAATAGTTTTAGATAGTATTTTTTATGATGATTTCCCATCAGTTGGTCCAGACGAGAATTTTAGGGATATTGACTTTGATAAATATCCAGAAGGAAAACTGAAAAGATCAATTATCGATCTAAAGACAAAAACTTGCGAACTTGAAACTTTCAGTCAACAATGTTGTGAATTCGCTGTTGTTAATCCTAAAAACTTAGGATTAAAAGCAACTTTTAGTTGGATGGCAAGCACATCTCAAAAGTTTGGGAACGCTCCACTTCAAGAAATAAAAAAAATAAATCTAGCTTCTAAGGAAGAGATTTCTTGGTCAGCCGGTCCAAGTGGATTTGTTAGTGAACCAATTATGGTTCCATCAGAAAGCTCTTCAAAAGAAGATGAGGGATTTTTATTTATACTTGTATGGAACGGAGAAAGAAGAGGAAGCGATTTAGTGATATTAGACGCTAAAGACTTAAAAGAATTAGCTGTTTACGAATTACCCATTTCAATTCCTCATGGCCTTCATGGATCTTGGGTTAATTGAATTTAAGAAAAAATTTCAATTAAATCTGGAATAATTTTTTTTAATGCTTTACCTCTATGACTGCAAGATTCTTTTATATCAGCATTCATTTCTGCGAAAGTTAATCTGGAAGAATTCTCCTCAAAAATTGGGTCATACCCAAAACCACTTTTTCCTCTGGGGTTTAAAATAATACTGCCATGACATTTGGCCTCAGATTCAATAATCACTTCACCATTTGGGGAACAAACACAAATATTAGCAATAAAAAAAGCACTTCTATTTTGAACTCCATCAAGTTCTCTTAAAACTCGTTCAATTCTCTTCTGATCATTTTCTGCATATCTAGATGAGTAAATGCCAGGCTTACCACCTAGTGCTTCAATACAAATTCCTGAATCATCTGCTATTGAAAAATTTTTCGTTTTTCTCGAAACTACGCTCGCTTTTTTAATTGCATTATCTCTAAATGTAAGTCCATCCTCTTCAACTTCTAATGATTCTGGTTGGAGTAACAATTTACAATTAACTCCAGCAAGCAATTCCTTATATTCTTCAATTTTACCTTTATTCTTACTCGCTAAATATAAATTTTTCATTCTTATTTTCCTGCCAAATTTATAAATTCTTGACTCCACTCTAATACCTCGATTAGATAAGATTCTTTTGGTGCTTCACAATATAACCTTAAAAGAGGTTCCGTTCCGGAAAACCTAAAAAGAAGCCAAAAATTTTTATCAATTCTCAACTTTATTCCATCGATCTTTGAGATACTTTTTAACTTGTGATTATTAATATTCTCAGGAACATTATCTATGATAAATTCTTTTACATTATTTTTTTCTGACTGATTTGGAAATTTAATATCAATTCTTTTATAAAAACTTGGCCCAAAATCTTCTTGAATTTCATCTAAGGTTTCATATAAATATTGAGATTTTTCAGCAATTCCATTTAATAAAACCATCGCTGCATATATAGCATCTCTTTCAGGCATAAAGTCACCAAAACCAACTCCCCCAGATTCCTCTCCTCCAATAAATATTTTTTCTTTAATCATTTTTTCAGCAATATATTTAAAGCCAACTGGAAGTTCAAAAACATCTCTATTTTGACTCTCTGATATATTTTTAATAATATCTGAACCACTAACAGTCTTTAAAACTGGATAAGAATTATTTTTAATTTCGCCCAAATAGCTAATAAAGTATGGTAGTAAATCTTGAGTACTAGAGTATCTTCCTTTTTCATCAATTGCCGCAATTCTATCACCATCACCATCAAATATAATTCCTAAAGTTTTCACTTCATTTGTTGAATTTTTCATTAGTATTTGTTTTAGATCATCTGCATAATTCAAAAGAGGTTCAGGAGGTTTTCCTCCAAAAAAAGGATCAGCATCTTTCCGGATTTCTGAAATAACTTCTAAATCATTAGAAGCAAAAATCTCAGCCATACAATTTGCAGCTGAACCATGCATAGAATCTACAAAAATTCTCAATTTCATTTTTTTTAATCTCTTGCAAATATAGTCAATATCAAAAAGGGATTTTATTTTATCTAAATGAAATTTCTTAATATCTACCAATTGATTAACGCCATCTATTTTATCAATTGAATTTCCAAGCATTAATCTTTTTTCAACTTCACTTGTAAAAGATTCATCAACAGAACATCCATTAAAGCTCTTTATTTTCAGACCTAGCCAATTATACGGATTATGACTTGCTGTAATTACTAATGCTCCGAGACAACTGACTTCTTTGGCATAGAAACTACAAGAGGGTGTTGTAACAAAGCTATCAGATAAGATCGGTTCTAAACCACATCCTCTTACAAAAGGCACTATTTGCTTGGCAAATTCACAAGCCATAAATCTACGATCAAATCCAATAATAATTTTCTTTGAATGAACTTCTTTGTAGTATTGATAATGCAGTTCCTGGCATGCAGCAACAACAACTCTTGAAAGATTGGATAAATTAAAATCAAACCCAATAATTCCTCTCCACCCATCAGTTCCAAATTTTATCTTATCTAATTTATCAGCTGTCAAATTTAAAATTTCCTTGATTTCTTTTAATTATCTATACTAATTTATATGAGTAAATTTTAAAACCGCCCTTAAAAATAATTTGAATTCCCTTCATTTAAAAAGTTTTATAAGATGCAAAAGAAAAGCATGGCTAGATTTTAAGGGTAAAAAATCTTATGAAGTTTGGTCTCCCCATAAAGCTATAGATAAAATTAATCAGTTTCATATTTTCTCTGAATTTTGTAATAGTGAATTGTATACAGGATTAAAAGCCTGTGAAAATGGTTATAAAGGAGTAATTGGATTAAAAATCAAAGGGAATCTTTTTCAAAATATTAACGCAGAGATACGTCCACAATTACTTGTAAAGACTAAAGGTAAAAGTAAATGGGGACAATATAAATATTTACCTGCTGTTTATAAGTTAGGCCATAAAATCACTAAAGAACACTTATTCGACTTAGCTTTTAGTTCTATGCTGTTGGAATCTTTTCAAGAATCTAAGATTGAAATAGGATTAGTAATTTCAAGTTTTAATGGGAAAGTTAATGTTGAAGAAATTTATTTAAATAAAAAATTAAGAAAAAAAGTTTTGAATGTTTTATTAAGGTTGAATGAATGCTTTGAGGGATTTTTGCCAGAAATAACTCAAGATAGAAAAAAATGTACTATTTGTTCATGGCAAAAATTTTGTGACAAAGAAGCAAAAGAAAATGGATATCTAACAGATATAGATGGAATAGGATCCAAAACGGCCTCATTACTAAAAACAAATGGAATATCTGACACCCAAACATTAGCTTCGTATAGCGAAAAACAACTTGGAGATAAATTATCTACATTCAACGATCAAAAGTATGAAAAAGCGTCCATATTTATAAAACAAGCACAAGCTTATATTTCTGGGGAACCATATCGCATTTCCAATAAAAATGATACAAGCGATCTACTAGAAAAAACATGTTCGGGATTTTTTATATTTGATATTGAGTCAAATCCAGATGATAAGCATGACTTTTTATATGGTTTTCTAAAAATAAATAATTTGTTTACAAAAAAGGAAGCTCATATATACAAACCAATTTTAAATCTCAAAAACAATGAAGGAGAAGCTTACAGGAAAATTATTGAAATTCTTTTTTCAAAGAAACAATGGCCAGTTTTACATTACGGAGAAACTGAAAAGATAGCGATAATTAATATTGCTAAAAACCTAAATTTTAGTTTTGAAGAAATTGATTCACTTGCCTCAAGATTTATAGACTTACATACCTTAATAAGAAAGTCTTGGATATTGCCACTAAAAAACTATAGCTTAAAAACTGTTTCTAATTGGCTTGGATTTGAATGGATGCAGAAAAATGTAAGTGGAGCGAAAGCTATTTATTGGTGGATTCAATATCAAATTACAGGAAACGAAATATTTTTAAAAAAGATTATCCAATATAACAAAGATGATTGTTTGGCTACTCTACAAATTGCAGAATATTTAATCAAAAATCAATTAAATAAAAATTGATCCTACAGATTTATTAATAATAATTTTTCCAAATATTTCTGAGAAAAAACAACTTCCTTCCTCCAAATATTTTCTTTTTATCATTGCTAAACCTATTATTTGAGAATCTGATTTAAAAAAACTAGTGATTTTGCCTACAGAAATATCCTTTGCAGAATTTATATATAAATTTTTATCTTCTACGTCCAATTTCAAATTAAATTCAATTGATTTCCAAATTCTTATTTCCTGTTTTAAAGAAGAAACATTTTTTATTTTTGACATTGTTTCTTGTCCTAAATAACAACCTTTATTAAAATCTATAAGATCTTGTAATCCAAGCTCAAGAGGATTATTTTTTCCGTTTATTTCCATTTCTAATGAGGGTATTGCTTGATTAATCTTCCAGAGTTTTAAATCATTGGGATTTAGTAGATTTAACTTATTTTTATATATTTCAAATTCTTTATCTTCTGTTTTGAAGAAAATAGGCTGGTAAGTTCTCCATGAACTAGATTCATCAATTTCCTGAATTCTATTAATCTTGAAAGGTTCGCTTAAAAGTACATCGTCCGCAGGAAAAATAATTTGATTAAAGTAATCAATTATTTCATTAGTGTTACCCGCCAAGATAATTACTTCTAAGTTTCTTTCTAAAAAAATAATTTCAATTAAAGACCTTAGAACTCCATTTGGAGTTAACCAACAAGTTTTGATAACTTCATTTTCTGAATTAAGAATATTACCAGTTGTTATTCCATTCAAAAATTTTCTGGCATCTTTTCCAGCAATAGAAAAACAATCAAATTTTTCAAGCCAAAACTTTTTTTTTATATCTTGCATTTTGAAATAATTATAAGAAGTCTTTTATTGTAAAAAGACTCTTTAATTTAACATTTTCATCTTCAAGGGCTTCTAATCCTCCTTCTTGCCTATCTACTATAGACAAAACTTCCTCAACAATATAATTGTTTTCGCGTAACTTTTTTATAGCTTTTATCACTGAGCCAGCAGTTGTAACGACATCCTCTAAAACAGTTACCAAAGTTCCTTCTTCTAAGGTAGGACCCTCTATTCCAGCTTTGGTACCGTATTTTTTGATTTCTTTTCGAATTATTAAACCATTAAGGTCTTGACCATGTAGAGCTGCTTTGACAATTAATCCACTTACTATAGGATCTGCACCTAGTGTTAATCCTGCTACGGCTTTTGATCTTGAGTCTTTTAACTCTAAAAATAAATCACTTATTAAGTTTAAGCCTTCGCCATTTAATGACACTGGTTTACAGTTCAAGTAATGACTGCTTTTTTTTCCTGAAGATAAAGTGAAGTTTCCTTTCTTGTAGGATTTTTCTATTAACTGCTTTAACAATTTTGCTTTATTTAAATCATACTTTTCCGAAAAATTGCTCATTAGTAAAAGTTAAATTTATATTTAAAGATTAGAAGAAAAAAAAGAAATCTCACAAAAACTTCCTAATGAGGTGTTTTTTGAAATATTATTTTTATATTGTATATTGAAATTCAATGTAATTAAAATTACATAAACTCCCTTGGGGGTGTAGCAATCTGGTGAATGCACCAAACTCATAATTTGGCTAAGGCGAGTTCGATCCTCGCCACCCCCATTATTCATTTGTCATTGAATGAAAATAACTCTACTTTTTTTTCTTTTATTTTTACCAGCTTTTTTCGCAGCGAGTGAACTATCTTTTTTATTAATAAGGCCAAGTAAAGTTTTAAGGTTAATAGAAGAAAAAAAGAAAGGAGCATTTTCAATTTTAAAAATTCAAAAACGCTTTAGATCTTCATTAATTGCTTCTCAATTTGGAGTAACAATTTCATTAATTGCAATTGGATGGCTGAGCAATAATCTTGCTAATGACTATTGGAAAAGCAATATTTTGTCAAATAGATTTTATGATCTAATATTTTTCTTATTTGTTGTTTTAGTTGTTACTCTTATTTCTGGACTAATTCCTAAAGCCCTAGTAATTAATAATCCAGAATCTGCTGCATTAAGGTTAACTACAATATTCGATGCCGTTAGAAAAGGTATGAATCCAATAGTTAGGGTAATAGAATTCTTTGCTAGTGCCTGTTTAGGCTTGTTCAATTTAAATAACAAATGGGATTCTTTAAATTCTGGTTTATCCGCAGGAGAATTAGAAACTCTTATAGAGACAGATAATGTAACAGGTTTAAAACCAGATGAGAAGAATATTCTTGAAGGAGTCTTTGCTTTAAAAGATACGCAAGTTAAAGAAGTAATGATTCCAAGATCTGAAATGGTAACTTTGCCAAAAAATATAACTTTTTCAGAACTTATGAAACAAGTAGATAAAACTCGTCATGCGCGCTTCTTTGTGATTGGTGAGTCTTTAGATGATGTATTAGGTGTATTAGATTTGCGATATCTAGCTAAACCAATATCAAAAGGTGAAATGGAAGCAGATACATTATTAGAGCCATTCCTTTTACCGGTAACAAAAATAATAGAAACTTGTTCACTAGCAGAAATATTTCCAATAGTAAGAGACTACAATCCTTTCTTACTAGTAGTTGATGAACACGGAGGAACAGAGGGACTCATAACTGCAGCTGATCTAAATGGCGAAATAGTTGGAGAGGAAATGCTCAATAATAGAATTTATTCAGACATGAGAATGTTAGATAATTTCTCAAAAAAATGGTCAATAGCAGGAAAATCAGAAATTGTTGAAATCAATAAAAAGATAGGTTGTTCTATTCCAGAAGGTACTGATTATCATACCCTTGCTGGATTTATGTTAGAAAAATTTCAAATGGTTCCAAAAATTGGCGACGTTTTAGATTTTAATAAGATTAAATTCGAAGTTATTTCTATGTCAGGTCCAAAAATTGATCGTGTTAAAATAATTCTTCCTAAAAGCTAAATGTGACTCCCCATAGAGGATAATGATAATGAATATATGGATTTAAAATTATGCAACCAACCTCATCACCAGTAAAGGTTGGAGTCATAGGTATAGGAAATATGGGTTGGCATCATGCTCGAGTACTAAGCTTGCTCAAAGATGCGAATCTCATAGGAGTCGCAGATCCAAATGAGGAGAGAGGCAAATTAGCTATTGAGCAATTTCAATGTGAATGGTTCAAGGATTATAAGGATCTAATACCAAAAGTTGATGCTATCTGTATCGCTGTCCCTACACTACTTCATCAAAAAGTTGGACTAGATTGTCTCAAAGGAGGTGCTAACGTTCTCATTGAAAAACCAATTGCAGCTAACGAGTTGGAAGCAAAATCTTTAATAGAGGCCGCTAATGCAAGTAACTGTCTATTGCAAGTTGGGCATATTGAAAGATTTAATCCTGCTTTTAGAGAATTAAATAAAATAGTAAATAATGAAGAAATTGTTGTTTTAGAAGCAAGGAGGCACAGTCCACATGCAGACAGAGCAAATGATGTATCTGTAGTAATGGATTTAATGATTCATGACATTGATCTTATTTTGGAGCTTGTAAACTCAAAAATACAAAAATTAGCAGCAGTTGGGGGGAGAAATAGCGAAGGATTAATAGATTATGTCAATGCCACTTTAGTTTTTAAAAATAATGTTATTGCAAGCCTAACTGCAAGCAAAATGAGTCATAAAAAAATTAGAAGTTTGAGTGCTCACTGCCAAAATGGCCTAGTAGAGACTGATTTCCTAAATCACTCTTTACAAATTCATCGAAAGTCTCATGAATCATACACAGCAGAGCATGGAGAATTAGTTTATAGAAATGATGGATATGTCGAAGAAGTTAGCACAACCTCCATTGAGCCTCTTTATGCAGAACTGGAGCACTTTCTTAAATGCGTTCAGGGCAAAGAAATACCTGAGGTAGATGGTGAGCAAGCCTCAAGAGCATTAAAAATTGCTGATTTTATAGAGAGTGCTGTAGATAATTCTGGAGATGCGATTTTACTTGAAAATCCCTTCTAATTAAAACAATCTAAACTAAAAGAATTTTATTTAAATCCGACTGCGGCTTGCCAAACAAATACTAATAAAAAGAAAAATAAAGGAATAAGTGGAAGAACATCAACAGTTGGAGCAAAGGCTTTGTAAGCCTCGGGCAATTCAGCGAATGTATTAAGAAGAATGAGCACCTTTTTTGATAAATTAATTAATTATGATATGACGTTACCACGTATAGTGGGCAATAGAGGATGTTTTCCAAGGAGCGAAATCATTTGTAAAACAATTATCTCTTATTGCAGTAGAAATTGCATTGGTAAATCTTATTAAGTGAGCAATATTGTGCAAACTTATGAGGGTTAGTCCTAATATTTCGTCATTTCTAATTAGATGATGCAAATATGCTCGAGAATAAGATTTACATGTCTCGCATTTACAAGTTTTGTCAATTGGAGAAAAGTCATTTTTAAATCGAGCATTTCGCAAATTCAATCTTTCATCATTAAAAAATGCTGTCCCATGTCTTCCTAGTCTTGTAGGCAAAACACAGTCAAATATATCGAATCCCTTTGCAATAGCTAATGAAATTTCTCTTAAAGAGCCAATTCCCATTAAATATCTTGGTTTATTTATTGGTAAGAATTTCGGGACGTAATCAATTACGCCATGTATCTCTTCGACTGCCTCGCCAACACTTACACCTCCCACTGCTATTCCAGGCAGATTAAATGAACTTGTATATTTTGCGCTATATTCTCTCAATCTCGGATACTTACCACCTTGAACTATACCGAATAATGCTTGATTAGATTTCTGATGAGTTTCAACACATTTTTCCAACCATGAATGTGTTCTTTGTAAAGAGTCCTCAATATCATTTTCGCTAGCTGTATGCGGAGGACAATGATCAAAAGCCATTGCGACATCCGATCCAAGATCCATTTGAATCTGCATTACTTTTTCAGGTGATAAAAATACATGACTACCATCTCTTGGATTTTTAAATTCCACTCCTCTATCAGAAATATTATTTAATTTGGCCAAACTAAAAACTTGATATCCTCCTGAATCAGTAAGAATAGGCTTTGGCCAATTCATGAACCTATGAATTCCACCAGATTCTTTAATTATTTTTTCTCCAGGTTGTATATGAAGATGAAAGGTATTTGATAGGATCATTTCTGATCCAGTAGAAATTAATTGTTTTGATGAAATACCTTTAACCGTAGCCGAAGTACCTACAGGCATAAATCTAGGAGTATTTACCTGGCCATGAGGTGTTTGAAAAATACCAGTTCTTGCTTCAGTATTACTACAATTTGATGTAATTTCAAATTCGAACACAGTTAAATTTTTTGATTCATTTTTTATTAATCTATCCTATTATTAAATATAAAATAATTTTTATCTCATCAAAAAATATTTAATAAAAAATTTGGCAGGATCTTGGATTTTTTATACTACTTTTCCAGAGATACCTCTAATTAACCCCGAATTTAAAAATATTGCACAATTTGCACCACTTATAGGTTTTTTTATTGGATTGGTGCAGAGCCTTATTTTTATTTTTTTTAGAGCAATTTCTTGGTCTATCTATCCATCTGCATTAATTTGTTTGGCTTCTGGTTATTTAATCACTGGTGGTCTGCATCTGGATGGTTTAATGGACACTTTTGATGGAATTTTTGCTAGCAAAAAGAAACGGTTAAAAGCCATGAAAGACAGCAGAATTGGCTCCTTTGGGGTTCTATCTCTAGTCTTTATAACTTTAATTCAGATTGCTTGCATACTCCAGATTCAAAACCAATTAATTATTGTTTTACCAATATGTTTATTTTGGGGAAGATTTTCAAATTTATTTTTTATCGAAAAATTTGATTATATTACTTATAAGAAAAAATCTATTAGCCATAAAAAGTATTGGAATGGATTTAGAAGAGAATCTTTTATTTCCATTATTTTTCTTTTAATTTTTATTGCATACAAATCAGTTTCAATTACATCCCTCACAATATTATTTAAATTTTTATTTCTAATTTTGATGGGTATTTTTTTGGGTTATTGCATTCCAAATATCCTTGGTAAAAAGATTGGGGGTTTCAATGGAGATGCTTGCGGTGCGAGTATTGTAATTGTCGAAACAGCAATGCTTTTTATGCATGCAATTCTTTTATAGGAAGTTCCAGATAGAAAATATTTTTTTTCTTTAGATTTTTTAATTCCTCAAAATCATTAATTGAGGACTTTTCAAGTAACTTTAAATCTCCTCCAATTTGTTTTGCTAATTTCCTTGCTAAAAAAAGTCCCACTCCAGTACCATCCTTTTTCTTAGAAGCAGATCCTCTAAATCCTCTCTGAAAAATTTTCTCATTTTCATTTTTGTTTATTTTCTTACCATCATCAAATATGCAAAGACCTTTACTAGTTATGAACATCCCAATTTCAGCATCTTTTTGAGCGTACTTAAAAGCATTTTCTAATAAATTGGCCACAATTTCAGCAATGACAGCAAATTTTGCCTTTAGGGACGATAATGTCCAATCTGGCCAAAGAGAGGGTTCTGTCCAAGCTCTATTCTCTAATTTTGCATTGGCTTTACCCCTTTCTAAAATTGGCCTCAATAAACTCTGAATAGTTATTACCTTCTTATTGTCTAAATTTGGGGGCAATAATAATCTTTCTTCTCCAATTTTTAAGGGAATTTGAACAGGAGAATTTAACTGTGCAAAAGAGTCCATATATTGATTAATTTGTTTTTGCTCAACTAACATACGTTCAACTATTTCAATAGAGTCATAATCTGAACCAAGTCTTTTTGTTAGTAATTTTGCGTATGTCCTAATAGCAGCCAAAGGGT
Organism: Prochlorococcus sp. AG-418-G23; assembly: GCA_003214195.1. GTDB lineage: Bacteria > Cyanobacteriota > Cyanobacteriia > PCC-6307 > Cyanobiaceae > Prochlorococcus_A. The sequence continues at coordinate 6,712 of QCLY01000014.1, read as the reverse complement.
TCCTTAATTGATGGATTATGACATTAACCTGATTCTTTAAATAATTGATTTCTTCATTTTTATTTTTACGTTCTAATTCAATTGCTACGCATTTAGCTAATGATAATGAAAGGGCTTTTAATCTGGAGTCAAGAGATGCCGGCCAATCCCCACCCTTCAAATTAGTTTCTACCCTAAGGACACCAAGCAAAATATCATTTTCTTGAAGAGGATACCATCTCCTATTTGGAGAGGAAACTTTTAGTGAAGGATCATCTTCTATTGATATAAGAATTCTATCAATTTGAGGCCATTGACCAATCATTTCAAAAGATGCTTTGGTGTCTTGCTTAGCTGTAGCAAGATACATAACTAAATGAGTCACGCCCATTGAACAACCAAAACTCTCTAGCTGTTTTATGATAAGTTCTTCAAATTTTTTAGAGAGATTCATGATTAATGAAATTTTGAGTACTTTGAAAAAAATTTGAAAAGGGCTTGTAAAATATGAAAAAAGTATTAAGATATAAGGAGGTCTGATTTAACCGACCTAAATATGAATATCTGATCATATTTTAAGCTACATCAGGGGTTGATGGGTCCTCTATGTAATTAAAGTGAACTCGTAAATCAGAGATATAAGATTAGTAAAAATAAAAAAACTAATCTCATAATAAATTTCAGGAGTCCCAATCAATGTCCAAAAAAAGAAAAAGAATCAGCAGAAGAAGACTGGCTGGCCAAAGAGTAATGGCACATGTACCTATCTATCATATCGAAACTGGCAAACATAAACCAGTTACAGCTGCAAGAAGATTTATTGCTGAAAATGGTTTGTGTGCTCCTTCAGTTTTTAACGTTAGGAGAAATGAGCATACCACTGATAGGTTTTTCTGGGGCGAAAAGGGTTTATTTAGCGCCCAATACGCTGAAGAAAATCATTTTTTATTTCCATCACTCAAAGTAGTGGTTGAAGGCATTGGTGAAGAAAAGATATTTGAGGGTCTAGAGCTTACTGCAGATGATTGGGAAGAGATTGAAGAATACGAATACGCTTTCGTTTAAAAAATATTGCTCAACTTTAAACTTATAGAATCAACTAAATTTGAATCTATTTGATGGGATCCTCCGAATTCTAATAACTCACAAAATTTAGAAGATTTAGTTTTTACTTTTTCATAAATAATCCTAGAAGCATCTATAGGTACTACATCATCAAACAAGCCATGACTAATTATCAATGGTGGACATATTTCTCCTGGGAACCAGTTTGGATGAGGATAACCACTACAAGCAATAATTAATCCAATATTTAATTTAAATCCTGCATCAATTGCCATTGCTGCTCCCTGAGAGAACCCTAACAAAATTGTTTTTGTAAGTGGTATTTGATCAGTATCAAATTTTTTTAATGAAACTATTAGTTTTTTTACTTCAGCTTTAGCCCCATTCCAATCATGCGGGTACAACCCATACCACTGTCTTCCCTGACCACTTGGATGTAATTGAGGGGCTCTCAGAGAAATAACCTCGAAATCAAAATTTGTTTTATCTGTAATCTCCTTCCCAAGAGATAAAAGGTCATCTGCATCGGCTCCCCAACCATGTATCAAAATAATTCTATGAGTTGCAGTTTGAGAGCTAATCGAGACAAATTCATGAATGATATCGTATTTCATGTTTATATTCTTAAGTAAGCAAACTTTCCCGTAATGTCACCATTAGCCTTAGTAAGTGTTTCTGACAAAAAAAATATAATCCCATTTTGTGCAGAATTAGTGGAAAAATTTAATTATAAGATTCTATCAAGTGGAGGAACTGCAAAGTATCTTGCGCAGGCAAAAATTCCAGTCATTAAAGTAGCAGATTTTACTAGGTCTCCAGAAATTCTTGGAGGGAGAGTAAAAACTCTGCATCCAAAAATCCACGGAGGAATATTAGCCAAGAGAAGTGATGTAGAACATAAAAAAGACATAGAATCTCACGATCTTGAACTAATTGACTTAGTAGTCGTTAATTTATACCCTTTCAAGAAAACTGTTGATCAAGGGTCTACATGGGAAGATGCTATTGAAAATATTGATATAGGAGGGCCATCAATGATTCGTTCTGCAGCTAAAAATCATAATGATGTTTCTGTTTTAGTAGATCCTAGTCAATATAAAGAATTTCTTGAAAAAATAAATAAAGGGGGATTAGATGAATCATATAAAGCAAAATTAGCCCTTGAAGCTTTTCAACATACAGCTGACTATGACACTGCCATATCTAATTGGATAAGTAAAGAAAAAAATTTAGAGTCTTGCAAATACATTAAATCTTATCCACTACTCAAATCTTTGCGCTACGGGGAAAATCCTCATCAAAAGGGTTTTTGGTATGGTTTAAGTAATATTGGATGGAACTCAGCAGAACAATTACAAGGTAAAGACTTAAGTTATAACAATTTATTAGATCTTGAATCAGCTCTTTCAACAGTTTTGGAATTTGGCTACGAAGAAAAAGATATTCTTAGAACAAACAATTTTGCTTCTGTAATTCTTAAACACAATAACCCTTGTGGAGCCTCTATAAGTAATTCTGCCTCTCAAGCATTTTTAAATGCTTTGAAATGCGACTCAGTAAGCGCATTTGGAGGAATAGTGGCTTTCAATTCAAATGTTGATACTAAAACTGCAATTAACCTTAAAGATATTTTCTTAGAGTGTGTAGTCGCTCCGTCTTTTGATGAAGAGGCTTTAGAGATTTTAAAATTTAAAAAGAATTTGAGAATTTTGAGATTATCAAAAGATAAACTCCCCAAGACGAAACAAACGTTTACTAAATCCATAATGGGAGGATTACTAGTTCAAGATGCTGATGATAGTGAAGATAAAACTGAAAATTGGATTTCAGTAACTAAAAATAATCCAAGTAATCAGATAAATTTAGATCTAAATTTTGCATGGAAAATTTGTAAACACGTAAAATCAAATGCAATCGTAATTGCGAAAGGCCAAAAAACTATTGGAATTGGAGCAGGACAAATGAATAGAGTTGGAGCAGCAAAAATTGCATTAGAAGCAGCTAAAAGTTCAAGTTTTGATGCTGTTTTAGCTAGCGATGGATTTCTCCCATTCGCTGATACTGTAGAACTTGCTCATGATTATGGAATAAAAGCAATTATCCAACCTGGAGGCAGTTTAAGAGACCAAGAAAGTATAGATATGTGTGATTCAAAAGGGATCTCTATGGTATTTACTCAAAGAAGGCATTTTTTGCATTAAGTTATGTTGATTTTGGATAATATGTAATTTTATTAGTCTTTCTAAATAGAGATAATCTGCCTGGACCAGCGCATAGAAAGTAGAGAGAAATAGCACCATATATAAAAGATAGTTCGAAAGCATAGTTGTGTCCCTCAACTACCGCGAGAGGAAAACCTTCAAGTCCGGTATCTAGGAAATGAAAATAAACAGCGAACGCCATAGTGGAGAATAGTCCAAGAGAAGAAAGCCTCGCAAAAATTCCTAGAGCCAATCCTAATGGGCATATTAATTGAGTGATAGCTGCTCCAAAAGTCCAAATCACAGGATCCCCTGGCAAAAATGGGAAGTATTTACCAACTACGAATTCAGCAAAACCTTCTGGGTCTTGAAGTTTCTCTAGGCCATGATGAATCATCAAAGCACAAAAACCAATTCTCAAAACAAAAATTGATAGTTCTGCGAGTATATTGACTTCTGATCCTGAAGATGGATTAGCAACTACAACTTCAACTTTTTGGGGTGCTTTAGTTCTATTCACACTTGCTGTTTGAACCTGATTAGTTTGTGTTTTGTCTTCCATACTTCATAATTTTTTTATTATTCTAGTTAATAAAGTAGATCTTTAGGAAAAATCTGATTAATAAATTAAAAAAAATAAGCAAATTTATAAAAGATATTCATAATTAAGAAGCAATATCGATTAACTTTTCAATAACATCAGCCACAACCTTATCAGGAGTAGATGCACCCGAAGTGATTCCAACCTTAATATCTCCGCTAGGTAAAAAGTTATTTTTAAGTTCTAAATCTGACCCTAGTGGTTTATGAAATATGGAGTTTTCTTTAACTGATATCCTCTCTGGCGTATCTATATGAAAAGAAGAAATATTCTTCGTAATCGCTATTTCTTGTAAATGGGTAGTATTAGAAGAATTAAAGCCTCCTATAACAACAAGAATATCAAGGTCTTCATCTACCAGAGAGAACATTGCATCTTGTCTTTCCTCAGTTGCATCACAAATAGTATTAAAGGCTAAAAAGTGACTATTAAGATTTTCTGGCCCAAATTTTTTTAACATTGTTCTTTCAAAAACTTTTCCAATTTCTTCTGTCTCGCTTTTAAGCATAGTTGTCTGATTAGCAACTCCGACTCTATCTAAATCTTTGTCAGGATCAAATCCATTAGAACAAGCTTTAGCAAATTTGTTCATAAACTCTTTTCTATTTCCACGCCCCAGAATATATTCTGATACGTATTTTGCTTCTTCTAGATCGAGTACAACTAAATATTTACCAGCGAATGAACTAGTAGCAAGAGTCTCTTCATGCTTAAATTTTCCGTGAATTATAGATGTAAAAACATGTTTTTTGTGCTTTTCAACAGTATGCCAGACCTTAGAAACCCAAGGACAAGTTGTGTCAATAATATGACATCCTTTCTCATGAAGGAGTTTCATTTCTTGCACAGTGGCCCCGAATGCAGGAAGTATAACTACATCTCCGTTAGAAACTAAGGAAAAATCTTTAATTCCATTTTTGGCTGAAATGAATTTTACATCCATTTTTCTTAAATGATCATTTACTGAAGGGTTATGAATTATTTCGTTTGTTATCCAAATATTCTCATTAGGATAATGTCTTCTAGTTTCATAAGCCATTGCTACAGCTCTTTCAACTCCCCAACAAAAACCAAAGGCTTGAGCCAACTTAATATTTAATCTCCCCTTAGTGTAAGTAAAACCATTATCACGTATGGAACTTATCAAATCACTTTGGTAAGCTTCTTCTAATGCTTGAGCCCTCTTTGTTGGAGAATCGAAACCCCTTCTATTGTATCTGTCAGAATGATGAAGGGATCTTCTAAAAGCTTGTGTATCCATCCTTAGATATTACAACATTTTAAATAATTTTTTGAAAAAAAAAAGAAACCTGACATAAGCCAGGTTTCTAAAATAACTTTTTTAGTTTAGTTATTTAGCAGATGCAAAGTCTGGATATGCTTCCATACCATGCTCTCCAATATCTAGACCTTGAGTCTCTTCCTCTTCAGATACTCGAATACCACCGAATAGACCTCCGATGATAGACCATGCTATCCAACATGTAACTATCGTCCATACTGCATAACATCCAGCACCGAATGCCTGAACAAGTAATTGGGTGATTCCACCGCCGTTAAAAAGTCCAATACCAGCAGCGCCAGGATCCATTCCTTCTACGCCCCAAAGACCAATAACAACGGTTCCCCAAACTCCACAAACTCCGTGAACTGAGAAAGCACCAACTGGATCATCAATTTCTGCAGCATCTAATGCAGCTACTGCGAAAACAACAATGATTCCACCTACTGCCCCTGCAACCCAAGATCCAACAAAAGTCATGTTTCCACAACCAGCAGTTATACTTACCAAACCAGCAAGTATACCGTTGATAATCATAGTCAAATCTGGTTTCCCTGAAGTCAAGGTAGATAAAACAGTTGCAGCAATAGCTCCACCTGCGGCAGCAAGTGTTGTAGTTACTGCTACGTATGCAACATATTCATCCATTGCAAGTTCGGAACCAGGGTTAAAACCATACCAACCAATCCAAAGGATTAGAGCACCTAAAGTGGCTATAGCCATGCTGTGGCCAGGCATTGCTTGCGCTTTACCATCAACATATTTACCTATTCTGGGCCCAAGCATCATCGCTCCAACTAATCCAGCCCAACCACCTACTGAGTGAACAATAGATGAACCAGCAAAGTCTATAAAGCCTAGACCTCCTAAGAAGCCATCTCCATTCCATTGCCAGCTACCAGAAATAGGATAGATGATACCTGAAAGAACAATTGCAAAAATAACAAATTCGCCGAATTTCACTCTTTCAGCAACTAATCCAGAAACAATAGTTGCTGCAGTTCCAGCAAAAGCTGCTTGGAAAAGGAAGTCAACTGAAGGAACTAGGCAACCGGTATTTCCTTCTGCAGCACATGCAAGAGCGCCAGAAGGATCAGGATCAAAAAATAGTTGATTAAAGAAGAAAAATCCTCCCACTTGAGAATCCCCATACATTAATGAGTATCCAATAAACCAATAAGCAGTTACAGCAAGTGCAAAAACAAAGAGGTTTTTAGCGAGAATGTTAACAGCGTTTTTAGATCTACACATGCCGGCTTCAACCATGGCGAAGCCTGCGTTCATGAAGATCACAAGAATAGTAGCTATGAACAACCATAAGTTGTCAGCTAAGAAGGACGCAGCCTGAGGACCTGTTAAGTCTCCGAGACCAGGACCAGCTTTTGCCGCAAAAGTGAATATACTTAAGCCGAAAAGAGCTACTGGAACAGTGGCAAGCCAAATCAAGGATTGATTTGTCCTAAAACCACGGATGCTGCGCAGGAGAAGCATGGGCCCCTCAAGAAGACTAGCTTCTTGAAGAGTCTTTCTACGTCCTGGCCGCGAATGCAAAGCAGTGGTCATAAATAATTTTGATTGTCAAAA
>QCLY01000013.1 GCA_003214195.1 Prochlorococcus sp. AG-418-G23 | reverse complement strand
GCAATCCTGGTGTAGGTAAAACCTCAATTGCTAAATTGCTTGCACAAATGATTGTGGTGAAAAAAGTTCCTGATTCCTTAAAAGACTTTAAAATCATTTCACTTGACTTAGGTGCATTAGTTTCAGGGACAAAATTTAGAGGCCAACTTGAAGAGCGGCTCAGCTTAATACTTCAAGAATTGAAAGATCCAAGCCAAAGAATGATTTTATTTATTGATGAAATCCATTCAATATTAACTTCAGACCGATCAACTGCTGATATTAGTAATATCTTAAAACCTTTACTAGCCGAAGGAGAACTTAGATGTATTGGTACAACAACACCTGAAAAATTTCGTGAAACTATTGAAAGAGATCAGGCATTGAATAATTGCTTTCAAAAGATAGCTGTTAATGAACCTTCAGTAGAATTGAGCGCAAAAATACTACGAGGCATAAAAAACAAATATGAATTACATCATGGAATAAAAATTTCTGAAGACGCAGTGAATTATTCTGCAAAGTTAGCCGACAGATATATCAGTGATAAATGTCTCCCTGATAAAGCAATAGATTTAATTGATGAAGCAGCTGCACAATTGAAAATTGAGTTTAATAAAAAGCCTCAAATAATTATCCAGCAAGAAAACAAAATTAATACTTTTGAAGAAAAAATTGATAATTTGCAAGATGAAAATTTTGATGAACAAGAAAAACTATTAAATATGAAGAGTCAATCAGAAATAAAATTGAATGTTCTTTTCGATAATTGGAATAATTTGCGCGACGAAATGGAACAATTATCTAGTTTGATGAAAGAAGAAGATAAGCTAATTAAACAAATTAAAAACAAATCAAATAATAAGTTTGCTGATGATCTAGATTCTCTCGATAACCTTGAAGTAGAACTAAGTGACATAGAGAATAAAATAAAAAAAGTTGAAGAAAAATTTAACAAAATAAATAAGAATAGAAATTTCCCTTTTAAATATCAAGTCGAACCTGATGATATTGCTGATGTTATTTCAAAAATTACAGGCATTCCAATTTCTAAAGTAGTTTCAAATGATCGTAAGAAATTAGTCAATTTAGAAAAAGAATTAAGTGAAAAAGTGATTGGGCAGGAAAAAGCTATAGAAGCTGTTTCTGCTGCAATTAGAAGGGCTCGAGTTGGCATGAAAAGCCCCAAAAGACCAATTGGATCTTTTTTCTTCATGGGTCCAACAGGTGTTGGTAAAACCGAATTAGCAAAATCCCTTGCATCAGCTTTATTTGATGAAGAAGAGGCACTTTTAAGATTAGATATGAGTGAGTATATGGAGAAAAATGCAGTGGCAAGACTTTTAGGAGCTCCTCCAGGTTATGTTGGTTATGAAGAGGGAGGACAATTAACAGAGGCCATAAGACGCAAGCCCTATTCAGTAATACTTCTTGATGAAATAGAAAAAGCACATACAGAAGTTTTTAATGTCCTTTTACAAGTTTTAGATGAAGGGAGATTAACGGACTCTCAAGGAAGAACCGTAGACTTCAAAAATACAGTAATAATTATGACAAGCAACTTAGCTGGCAAACTTATACTAGAGCATTCACAAAATATTTCTAAAAGTGCGGAACAATTAAAAAAAGATCAACAAACCTTAGATGATTCTATTAGTAATACATTGTCTTCAATTTTTAGACCGGAATTTCTAAATAGAATTGATGAAGTAGTAAAGTTTGATCCATTATCTCTTGATGAACTTCAAAAAATAATTATTTTGCAAACAGAAGACTTGAAAAACCTACTTCTTGAACAGAAAATAAATATCATTATTGACAAAAAAGTTATCAACAAAATTGCGAAAGATTCTTACGAACCTGAATATGGTGCAAGGCCACTTAGCAGGGAACTTAGACGACAGATAGAAAATCCCTTAGCTGCAAAACTTTTAGAGGATAACTTTAGAAATAAAAAAAATATCACAATCAAACTTAACCCTACTAAAAAGGATGAGATTGTTTTCAAACCTAGCTGAGGAGTAAATCAATAAGTTAAAATAATTAAGTAAAGCGTAAAGCTTAATTTCAAAAAATCTTGTGACAAGCCCTACTACTAGTAAAGGACCTCTAAAAAAGGATTCCCCTGAAATTGAAAAGCCTAAAAAAAAGAATAATTTTTTTAGATCCACCTACGATGAGCTTAAGCTTGTTGTATGGCCAAACAAACAACAACTTTTTAGCGAATCTGTAGCGGTTATAATTATGGTATCCTTTTCTGCGGCAGCCATAGCATCTGTCAGCAGATTCTATGGATGGGCAGCCTCGCAAATTTTTGGTTGAATTATCCCTGAAAATAAATTTTTAAAGATCTTAATTTAGCTTCCAGAAAAAAATGAGTAATGAATCGACTACAAACTTCGCTTCTTCAAAAGCAAATACTAGCATCGCAAGATGGTACGCAGTTCAAGTAGCATCAAGTTGTGAAAAAAAAGTAAAAGCCACTCTTGAGCAGAGATCAGTAACTTTAGGAGTTAATAATAGAATCATTGAAATTGAAATTCCCCAAACTCCTGGAATTAAATTAAAAAAAGATGGAAGTAGGCAGACTACTGAAGAAAAAGTTTTCCCAGGTTATGTCCTAGTAAGAATGATTTTGGATGAAGATACAATGATGGCCGTAAAAAGTACTCCAAATGTAATAAATTTTGTTGGTGCCGAAGATGGTAGAGGAAGCGGGAGAGCTCGAGGTCATATCAAACCTCGTCCGTTATCCAGACAAGAAGTTAATAGGATCTTTAAGCGCGCATCAGAGAAAAAAGCTGTCATCAAGCTAGATATTGAAGAAAAAGACAGAATTATTGTTACTAGTGGTCCATTCAAGGATTTCCAAGGAGAAGTTATAGAAGTTTCTGGGGAAAGAAATAAACTAAAAGCATTACTATCAATATTTGGGCGCGAGACTCCTGTAGAATTAGAGTTCTCCCAAATCAATAAACAAAATTAATTTTAAAAGTTCTTGTTTATAGACTAGGATAATGATTTTCTACCTCAGCTTAAATTTTCGAATCTAATGGCAAAAAAAATTGTTGCAGTTATTAAACTTGCGCTACAAGCAGGCAAAGCGAATCCAGCTCCTCCTGTGGGGCCAGCTTTAGGACAACATGGTGTTAATATCATGGCATTTTGTAAAGAATACAATGCAAGAACCCAAGATAAAGCAGGTTTTATAATTCCAGTTGAGATTTCTGTTTTTGAAGATAGAAGCTTTACTTTTATAACCAAAACACCTCCTGCTTCGGTCTTAATAACAAAAGCAGCCGGTATAGAAAAAGGATCTGGTGAATCTGCTAAAGGCTCTGTTGGGAATATAAGCAAAGCTCAATTAGAAGAAATAGCCAAAACTAAGCTTCCTGATCTAAACTGTTCTAGTATTGAATCAGCGATGAAAGTAATTGAGGGTACTGCTCGTAACATGGGCGTCTCTATTACTGATTGAATTCAATATAAAATCACTCACTATTTAGGGGAGGTTAGTTAATAACCGTTAGCACCCAAAATTACTATGAAAAAACTATCAAAAAGAATGGCGGCTCTATCAACAAAGATAGAAGATCGCATTTACGCTCCACTTGAAGCTCTTAGTATTATCAAGGAAAATGCAAACGCTAAATTTGATGAAACTATTGAAGCGCATATACGCTTAGGTATTGATCCAAAATATACTGATCAACAATTAAGAACCACGGTCGCTCTACCAAATGGTACTGGTCAAAGTGTTAAAATCGCAGTAATCACAAGCGGTGAGAATGTATCTAAAGCCAAGTCTGCTGGTGCAGATTTATTTGGAGAAGAAGATCTTGTGGAAAGTATTAACAAAGGCAATATGGAGTTCGATCTACTTATTGCAACACCAGATATGATGCCAAAAGTTGCAAAATTAGGACGAGTTTTAGGGCCGAGAGGTTTAATGCCTAATCCAAAAGCAGGAACAGTAACTAATGATATCTCTAATGCAATCAAAGAATTCAAAGCTGGTAAACTCGAATTCAGAGCAGATAAAGCAGGAATCGTTCATGTCCGATTTGGAAAAGCAAGTTTTACTAAAGAGGCGCTATTTGACAACTTAAAAACTTTACAAGAATCAATTGATAAAAATAAACCAACTGGAGCCAAAGGAAAGTATTGGAAAAGTTTTTATATAACTTCAACTATGGGACCTTCTGTTCAAGTTGATGTAAATGCGATACAAGATTACCAACCAGAAGTTTAACCCTTTGTAGTATAATTTAAATTGCAATAATACGGCCAAAGAAAGTAGGTTTATTTAGTTATTCTAAATTCTTAATTCCTACCGAGGACTCGTCTTAATTATTTCTTTTTGGATCTAATAAAAGCGGCCTCTTTTGAAAGAACTTTGCCGCATTTCCTGCTCTCCCTAAATTACGATCCAAAAAACAACAATGGGCCGAACACTAGAGAATAAGCAACAAATCGTTAGTGAGATTAAATCTCTATTAAACGACTCGGAAATGGCTGTAGTTCTTGACTATAAAGGTTTAACGATCAAAGAAATGTCAGATTTGCGATCAAGATTGCAAACATCAAACGGCATTTGCAAAATTACTAAAAATTCATTAATGCGTAAAGCTATTGATGGAGATAGTAATTGGAATGATCTTGAATCTTTACTGACCGGAACAAATGCTTTTGTCTTAATCAAAGAAGATGTTGGTGGTGCGGTAAAAGCGATCCAATCTTTTCAAAAAGACACCAAAAAATCCGAAACCAAAGGAGCTTTATTTGAAGGCAGACTTCTTAGCAATTCTGAAATAAAAGAAATTGCCAGTCTTCCATCTAAAGAAGTATTGATGGCAAAAATTGCTAGCGCTCTAAATAGCGTTGCAGCAAAAATTGCTATTTCAATTAATGAAGTACCTTCTGGACTTGCTAGATCACTTAAACAACATTCTGAGAAATCAGAATCTTAAATCCAAAACCTTATTAACTTTTAAGAAAATGTCCGCAAAAACTGAAGAAATTCTTGAATCATTAAAATCTCTTTCACTTTTAGAAGCATCTGAGCTTGTAAAGCAAATTGAAGAGGCTTTTGGTGTATCTGCTGCAGCTTCTGCAGGTGTAGTAATGGCAGCTCCAGGTGCAGCTAACGCTGATGGAGATGGTGGCGCTACTGAAGAAAAAACTGAATTTGATGTAGTTCTCGAAAGCTTTGATGCAGCTGCAAAAATCAAAGTCCTTAAGGTTGTAAGAAATGCAACTGGTCTTGGTCTTGGTGATGCAAAAGCACTTGTTGAATCAGCACCAAAAACAGTAAAAGAAGGAATTGCTAAAGCAGACGCCGAATCTTTGAAGAAAGAGATTGAAGAAGCTGGCGGTAAAGTTACACTTAAATAAGAGTAAATTTTTTTAAAGCCGATATTAGGTTATCGGCTTCAAAATTATGAATAGGAATAGTATTGCAATTGAAGCTGCAACTGACGGTGCCTGCAGTGGTAATCCAGGTCCTGGTGGTTGGGGTGGTTTAATAATTTTTGAAGATAATAGTGAATTAGAAATAGGTGGTTCCGAGCAAAATACCACTAATAATAGAATGGAACTAACTGCTGCTATAAAAACTCTTGAGAAATTAAAAACCTATAAACTAAAAGAGAACTTTAAATTAAGAACTGACAGTAAATATGTTATTGAAGGTTATACAAAGTGGATAATTAATTGGAAGAGAAATGGATGGAAAACAAGCTCAGGAAAATCAGTTCAAAATCTTGATCTATGGCAAAAAATTGATCAATTAAGAATTAATGGCTTAATAATGGAATATGTTAAGGGTCATAGCGGAGATAAACAAAATGATAGGGTTGATAAAATCGCCACTAATTACAGCAAAGGTATATCTATATTAAGTAATCTAAAAGAAGACGAATCCTCAGTTAACTTTTTTGAAAAAAATGCACCTGCAGAAATCCAGGAGTTATTTTCTAGAAATGAATTAATTGAAAAATTTGAAGAAAAAAAGTATTTGTTAACTTCATCAGAACTAGCTGACTTATTAGGCGAAGAAAACCACTCAAAGATAAAACAATATTTCCCTTTTGAATGGCGTAATTGGAGATTAATTCCTAAATCTGAAAAATATTGGATAATAGAAAAAAAAGAATCCTAATTTTTTATGAATGAACAAAAGGTGATATTTAAAAATCTTTATAAAAACCTAGTTACACCTATACTAAAAAAAGACTCTGGAATAGATGCAGAATATTTAACTAATTTATCTCTTAACCTTCTATCATTCAGTTCAAGAAAATATAATTGGCCATTAGTTTCATCTATCCTAAAAAATCTAAATGAAGAATTCTCTATAGTTGACAAAAGGTTAACACAGAAGATATGTGGAATAAATTTTTGTAATCCAATTGGTTTAGCTGCGGGTTTTGACAAAAATGGAAATGCTGCAAATATATGGAAAAATTTTGGTTTTGGATTTGCTGAACTTGGCACAGTAACTAAATTTGCTCAAGCCGGTAATCCCAAACCAAGGTTGTTTAGATTAGCAGAAGAAGAGGCGGCATTAAATAGAATGGGTTTCAATAACAATGGTGCTGAAAATCTAGTTAAAAACTTTCTTGAACAAGGTATTGAGTTGAAAAAAAATAGGGAGAATATTTGTTTAGGGATAAATTTCGGAAAGTCAAAAATTACAGGTTTATCTCAAGCAAAAGATGATTATTTAACTTCTCTAAAGTTATTAATTCCATATTGTGATTACGCAGCAATAAATGTTAGTTCTCCAAATACTGAAGGACTAAGAAAGTTACAAGATCCAATCCTTCTAAAAGAAATCCTTAGGGAAATTAAAAACTTACCTAATTGTCCACCATTATTTGTAAAGATTGCACCAGATTTAGACTTTAAAAATATTGAAGATATTTGCCAATTAATAATTGAGGAAAACATCGATGGAATAATTGCTACTAACACTAGCATTGATAGATTAGGACTTGAAAATAGAAAGATCAAGCAAACCGGATTATTACTTTCTCAAGAGAATGGAGGATTAAGTGGAAGGCCTCTACAAAAAAAAGCAAATCAAATAATAAAGCATATTCATAATATTGACAAAAAGATTATTTTAATTGGCGTTGGTGGAATCGATAGTCCAGAGTCAGCTTGGGAAAGAATTTGTTCTGGAGCATCATTAATTCAACTTTATACAGGATGGATATATAAGGGTCCACAATTAGTACCCGATATACTTGAAGGGATTATAAAGCAACTCAATAACCATCAATTATGTAATATAAAAGATGCAATTGGATCAGAATTAAAATGGGTTGAATAAAATTAAAATGAATAATGAATAAATCTGAGCCTGATGATTACTCAAATTCAGCCATGCAAGTATCAAACTTAAAGCATGGTGGAAATGTATATGCAAATGCAAAAAAATTAAATTTATTACCCTCCGAAATTATTGACGCAAGTGCCTCACTAGTACCCTTTGATCCCCCGCAAATACTAATAGATTCATTAAATTCGGAAATTAAGAATCTTGGCTTTAGATATTACCCTGAAAGAAACTTGAGTGATCTGAAAGAAATAATCGCTAAATTCCATGGGATAAATCCAGACAATATATTGCCCGGAAATGGAGCTTCTGAACTAATAAACTGGGCAGGTAATGAAGCATCAAAATTAGGAATAAGTTGTATTCCTTCTCCGTGCTTTGTTGATTATGAAAGATCTTTAACTTGTTGGAAAAGCAATTTTATACATTGCGAATTACCAAAAAACTGGAATGATATTTTTCCTCAATCATTTCCTCTTAATCCTAAAGGTGATGTTATTTGGATAACGAATCCACATAATCCCACCGGCCAATTATGGGATAAGAATTCATTAGAGGAAATTGTGAAAAAATATAAATTAGTTATCTGTGATGAGGCTTTCTTATCGATAACACCTAATGGAGAAAAGGAATCTTTAATACCATTAACCCAAAAATTTGATAATTTATTAGTCTTGAGAAGCTTGACCAAAATCTTCAATATTCCTGGTCTTAGATTAGGTTACGTTATTGGCTCGTCGAAAAAACTTAAGCAATGGGAAATAAATAGAGATCCTTGGCCTTTAAATTCCTTTGCTATTAAAGCAGGAATTGATCTGCTAAGTAATAAAACATTCTATGAAAAGTGGACAAAAGAAATTCACAGTTGGATAAATATTGAAAAAAAGAGAGTATTTGAAAAATTATCAAAAATAGAAAACCTTAAAGTCCATAACTCTGCAACCAACTTTTTTTTAATAGAGAGTAAAACATCCTTGTTGCCCAATATAAAATACTTAGAAAATAAGGGGATATTGCTTAGAGAATGTACTTCATTTAGATTCCTTGACGAAAAGTGGGCAAGAATAAGTTTGCAGAATAAGAAAAATAATACTCTTTTATGTAAAGAAATTCAGAATTCCTTTAAAAAATAATTAATAAATTTTTTAATCTCATTTTTAGATTTAATTTTATTATTATTTTCCATATTCTTCTTCATAATATCTAATATTTCATAGTGATTTTTTCCCTTTATTGATTTAATTTTAAAAATTCTATTTAGAGTTTCTTCAAAAACTTCTTTAGAGATTTTATTTTGATTAATTAAAACTGAACCTCCACTTTCGGCGAGAATCAGTGCATTTTTCTCCTGGTGATTATTTTTAGAATAAGGAAATGGAATTAAAATTGAAGGTTTTTCAGTCTCTATTAATTCATTTATTGTTCCTGCACCAGATCTAGATATTACAAGATCACAGTTTTGAATTAAAGCTGCTATTTCATTAGTAAATTTCTTTTGAACATAATATTTATAATCTTTTAAATTAGAGAAATATTGATTACATTCGCCAATAATATGGACAATTCGAAACTTTTTTTTAATTAAAAATTCTAGAGATTCGTAGATAATTTGATTTATAGCTTGTGCTCCTTGACTACCTCCCATAACAATCAAGAGAGGTCCTTTTCCTTTTGGAACCCACTCTGGCAAAGGATTAGATTTATAGAATTCATGTCTTAAAGGCGTACCAGTGAAAATAGTTTTACATTTTCTCAAATAAGAATTTGTTTTCTTAAATCCTAAAAGAACATAGTTACATAAAAAACCAAAATATTTCGTGACCATTCCTGGAATTAAATTTGATTCATGAATAATGACAGGTATCCTTAGGATTTTTGAAGCAACAATAGTAGGGGCAGATATATAACCTCCAGTCGTAAAAACCAAGTTAATTTTTTTTTCTTTTAAGATCCTAATTATTTGGAAAGTTGACATTAAAATTTCTATATATTGATACAACAAAAAAATATTTTTTCTTGGTGTATTTATATTCAAATTCATCAAATTATATTTCTTGGGAATTAAGTTTGCGTCTAGTCTTTGATGAACCCCCAACCAATGAATATTCCATTTATCTTCTACCTCTTTAGAAACTGCTAAAGCTGGGAAAATATGCCCTCCTGTTCCACTAGCTGCAACTAATAAATTATTTTTTTTAGACATAAAAACTTAAATTAGTAGAATGAAAGTAACAAACAATAGATATGTTTAATTTAAACTTATTCAAAAATTTAGGAGTTCCTCTCTACTTATTTGTTTATCTTATTTTTCCATTTTCAGCAATAACGGAAACTTTAAAAGTAAATTTTATAAAAAATCTGGAAAACTCGTTAAATAATAGAGATTTCGAGTTTATTAGAAAAACTTTTACAAATGATAATAGCGAAAATATACCAAAACAATTTTCAAAAATTATTAATGATTTTCCTGGCAGCAAATGGAAAATCGAAGAATTATATTCTAGTAATCCAAATAAAAATATTTTGCGAATAAAAGTTTCTGGCGAAAAAATAGTTAATGGAGAGAAACATAAACTGGAATCCAATTTTGATTATATATTTTCAATAGTGAATGAAAAAATAAATGAAGGGATCATTAAAAATTTATTCACAATAATAAGAAATGATGATGGTGAGATAGATATTAGTTTCAAAATTCCTGATAAAGTTCTTACTGGATCAATATATGACATCGACATTATCCTAAATCAACCTCTTGAAGAAGTAATTATTGCAGGTGCTATAAAACCTCACAAAGTAAATTCATTTTTTGAGGAAGAAATTTTATTAGAGCCACTAGCTGCTGGGGGGATTTTTAAAATGACCAGAGCCCCTGCAAAACCAGGGATACAAATCTGGTCAGGAATTATAGCTCACCCTAAAGGTTTGATTACTTTCACAAAAAGTATTGATATTGTTGACGAAATATAGCCTAAGCTTCGTTTAGAGCAGCTACACCGGGTAAAGTTTTACCCTCTAAAAGTTCCAAACTCGCGCCTCCTCCAGTAGATATATGGGACATTTTGTCAGCTAATCCTGCTTTCTCTACTGCTGCGACTGAATCTCCACCACCAATAATTGTACAAACTTCGGAAAAAGCGCTTAAGTCTGCAAGAGTTGTGGCTATTGCATTTGTACCCTCTGCAAATTTATCAAATTCGAAAACACCCATTGGACCATTCCAAATAATTGTCTTACATTCTGCAAGAGCATTCTGAAAAACTTTAATGGAATCTGGACCAATATCGAGACCCATCCAATCACCACTAATTGAATCAATTTGAGATATTTTGCTTTTGGCTTCAGGAGAAAATTCATTAGCTAAAACAACATCAGTGGGTAATAATAATTCAACTCCTTTTACTTTTGCTTTTGCTTCTAAATCTTTAGCAAGCTCAAGTTTATCTTCTTCTACAAGGCTTTTCCCGACATCTAGACCTCTAGCTTTATAAAAAGTAAAAATCATTCCTCCACCAATCATGATTTTGTCACACTTATCTAATAAAGAATCAAGCACTCCTATTTTGCTACTAACCTTTGATCCTCCAACTATTGCTGCCAATGGGCGCTTTGGAGAATCTATTGCTCCTTGTAAGTATTTCAATTCTTTTTCTAAAAGAAATCCAGCTAATGAGGGACTTAAATAATTTGTGACACCCTGGGTTGAAGCATGAGCTCTGTGAGCAGCACCAAAAGCATCATTGACATACATATCTGCATGTGATGCTAAATTTTTAGCAAAATCCAAGTCGTTCTTTTCCTCTTCTCCAAAAAAACGAACATTCTCAAGTAAAAGAACATCTCCATTATCTAAACTATTTGATGCTGCAACTGCTTCATCACCTATACAACTATTAGTAAGAGCTACATTTTTTCCTAACAATTCAGTTAATCTTGATGCTACTGGCGTTAATCTCATTTTTTCATTTACCTGACCCTTTGGTCTTCCAAAATGCGCAGCTAAAATAACTTTTGCAGAATTATTAATGAGATATTCAATTGTTGGGATCGCTGCCCTTATACGTGTATCGTCAGTTATCTGGCCACTTTCATTTAATGGAACATTAAAATCTACTCTTACAAGAACTTTTTTGCCTTCTAAATGTGTCTTATCAAGACTGGAAAGAGATAATTTTGACATTAAATAACTTATTTTTAATCTTAAGACCCTAACGTTTATTTGGACTTATTGGGTTAAAAAGTAGTAACTGTTACCTATGCCTTAATAAATTTTAAAAATTAACTATGTTAAAAATTTTTTAGTTATTAAATTTATACTAAAATTTAAAAGTAAATACTTTTGAAACTAATAAAAATTAAAAGGAATACAAAAATTTTATTTATTTTATTGAAGTGGACATACCCAAAATTCAATGGTATCCAGGCCATATCGCAAAAGCAGAAAAAAAATTATCTGAAGTAATCAATAAAGTAGATTTAGTAATAGAAGTTAGAGATGCACGAATACCAATATCAACAGGGCACCCACATTTAAATAAATGGATAAACAATAAAAAACATATTCTTGTTATTAATAGATCAGACATGATTTCTCCTGAGACAATAACTAGTTGGAATAAATGGTTTAATGATAAAGATCAATATCCGCATTGGTGTGATGCTAAAAGAGGTATAGGTATTAACGAAATTTGTAAATCCGCAAAAGAATCTAGATCATCAATTGATGCCAGAAGGATTTCTAGAGGTATGAGAATAAGGCCAATAAGAGCCCTCACACTTGGTTTTCCAAACGTAGGTAAATCAGCGTTAATTAATAGAATTGCAAAAAAAAGAGTTGTCGATAGTGCTAGAAAAGCTGGAGTAACACGTAATTTAAGATGGGTAAAATTAGATAGTGGTATTGATCTACTAGATGCTCCTGGTGTTATACCTCCAAATTTAGAAGATCAAAAATCAGCACTTAATCTTGCATTATGTGACGATATTGGAGAAGCTGCTTATGAAATAGAGAGTGTCGCAATTGGATTTATCAAAATTATGTCCGCTTTAAAAAAAGATAAAAATGCGAATATCTCAGTAAAACAAATTTCTAACAGATATGGAGTTGATATTGCAAAAGGCTTTGAAAGTCCTTCTGATTGGATTGATGAAGCAGCTTCAAAACATACCTCAGGAGATAAACGAAGAATGTCTCATAAATTATTAGAAGATTATAGAAATCAAATGCTCGGTAAAATTGCTTTAGAAGTCCCACCATGGAATTAGATAATAAAAACTCTTTCGGCATCGGAGAGGGTGAACTTATAGAAATTATTTATGAGCTACCTCTTCCTATGAGACTAGATAGATGGTTAGTAAGTAAAAGGCCAGAACAAAGTAGAGCAAGAATTCAACATTTTATCAATTCAGGATTGGTACTTGTAAACTATAAGACTGCGAAAGCAAAGACCCCGTTAAAAAATGGCGACAATGTACAAATCTGGATGCCTCCTCCAGAACCTCTTGTATATTTGAAACCTGAAAAAATGGATTTAGAAATCCTTTTTGAAGACGAGCACATCATAGTAATCAATAAACAATCAGGACTAATTGTTCATCCAGCCCCAGGACATAAATCAGGGACCCTAGTTAATGGATTACTTTTTCACTGTAATGATCTTCCTGGAATTAATGGGAAACTAAGACCTGGTATTGTTCACAGATTAGATAAAGATACCTCCGGATGTATGGTGGTAGCAAAAAGCCAAGAAGCATTGGTGAATCTACAGAAACAAATAAAAGAAAAAATAGCTTTACGCGAATATATTGCAGTAATACATGGAGCACCTAACTCTGAAGAAGGCCAAATAGTGGGGCACATTGGTAGAGATAAATTCAATAGATTGAAATATAAAGTAGTTGAAGAAGCTTCAGGAAGATATGCCTGCACTTATTGGAGGTTAAAAGAAAGATTAGGTAATTACTCATTAATGAATTTCAAATTAGATACTGGTCGAACGCATCAAATAAGAGTTCACTGCGCTCATATTAATCATCCTATTGTGGGTGATCCTTTATATGGAAGATGCAAAAAACTTCCATGTAAATTAAAGGGCCAAGCATTGCACGCTTTTAAGCTTGGCCTTATACATCCAATCAATGGCAAAGAAATGATATTTGAAGCAGAATTACCATTAGATTTTCAAAAATTACTAAACGTTCTACAAGCTAAATAAGATTTAAAGAAGAATTTATAAGAGATTTTGTATAGGTGTTTTTAGTTTTAATGAATATTGTAGAACTTTCTCCTTCATCAACTATCTTTCCTTGATTCATTACTAGCAACCTATTACAAAATCTTTTGGCAATACCTAAATCATGTGTGATGAAGATAATGGTTAAATCCATTTTTTGTTGTAAGGCTCTAAGTAATTCAAGAATTTCTATTTTTACTGAAGCATCTAACATATTAACGCTCTCATCACAAATCAAAATTTTTGGTTTCAACAATAACGCTCTGGCTAATGAAATTCTTTGCAATTGACCACCAGATAATTGGCTAGGATAAGAATTTAAAAATTCACTCTTAAAAGGAAGACTTAAATTTTCAAACATGAATTTAATTTCTTTATCAATTTTTCTTTTATCTGAAATTTTTTGAATAAAAAATATATCTTCCAAAATATTTTTAATTGTCATTTTCGGATTCAAACTTGAAAAAGGATCTTGAAAAATAATTTGCATATTATTGTGCTTTTTAAAAGATTTATTTTTTTTCGATGCATTATTTTTATCATAAATTTTTATTTCACCGCCTCTTACTTTCAGAAGTCCAATTAAAGCCCTACATAATGTACTTTTACCGCTGCCTGAAGAACCAACTATTCCAAGAGTCTCATTCTTATATAATTTAAAACTAACTTCATTTAAAGCCTTATTCCATTTATTTATAAAAATTGAAGAATTTAATTTATACCAATGTCTTAAGTTATTTACCTCAAGAACGACCTCATCTAGAACATCATTTTTAGTATTTGATTCTAATACCATTTTTGAGGCATTTACTAACTTTATCCCAATATCTGATTTTGGTGATTGAAAGATGTCTAATATATTCCCTTTTTCAACAATCGATCCCTTTTCAATTATTGCAACTTTTTTACACCACTTTGCTGCAAGATTAATATCGTGACTAATCAAAATTAAAGTAGTATCAAATTCATTACATAACTGAATTATTTCTTTCATAATTTCAAAACTTGTTCTTGTATCTAAGCTTGTTGTAGGTTCATCAGCTATTAATAATTTAGGTTTTAAAGCAAGAGCCATTGCTATAGAAACTCTCTGTCTCATTCCACCGCTAAATTGATGCGGGAAAGAATCAAGTCTGTTTTCATCAATTCCTACTTTTTGAAAAACTTCTTTTACTAATTTTTTAATAAGTAAAGATGATTTAGTTTGATCATGAGTTTTAAATAATTCATATAAGTGATCCCCAACTCTCATAAGTGGATTAAGTTTTTTTATGGAATCTTGATAAATAAATCCAAAATTTTGTCTTCTAAATAATTGTGCTTCTTTGTTATTTATTTTCCTAGGATCTACATTAGAAATTGATAAATAGCCTTTAGAAGTGGCCTTATCAGGCAATATATTCACTAATGTTTTTGCAAAAGTAGTCTTTCCACAACCAGAGGGTCCTATGATGGCCAAATGATCTCCTTTGTCTATTTCAAGATTAAAATTTTTGATGATAGGTCGCTCTATTAACCCATATTTAACAGTAAGATTTTTAACTACAAGAATTTTTTCTTTATTTATTTCCATTATTTTATAGCAAATTTTTCTAGACCTAAATAAAATACATCTAAAGCAATATAAAATGTCTGAGGCAGCTGCAAATTCAAAAGAAAAAAAAGAAATTGAAGTTTCCAAAACTATTTTGCCTGAAAATAAAAAATATGAAAGTGAATCTTTGAATAATCAAATAAAAATACCCAACTGGCTTCTTAACGATATTAAAAATTTTGAAAAATCAAATAAAAAAAATGATGATAATCAAAACCTTATTGTAAAGGCTTTTAAACTTGCTTATAAAGCTCATGATGGACAATTCCGCGCGAGTGGCGAGCCATACATTATCCACCCAGTTGCCGTAGCTAATCTTCTCAAAGAAATTGGTGCTAGTTCATCTGTTATTGCTGCAGGACTTTTACATGATGTTGTTGAAGATACTGGCGTTGATTTATCCGAAATAGAAACAAATTTTGGATTAGAAGTAAAAATACTTGTGGAGGGTGTAACAAAATTAGGAGGAATTCACTTTAATAACAGGACTGAAGCACAAGCTGAAAATCTTAGAAAAATGTTTATGGCTATGGCTAGCGATATCAGAGTTGTTTTAGTAAAACTGGCAGATCGACTTCATAACATGAGAACAATTGAATGGTTAAATGATGAGAGAAAAAAAAGAATAGCAAGAGAAACAAGAGAGATTTATGCACCTTTAGCTAATCGATTAGGAATAAATAGATTTAAATGGGAATTAGAAGATTTAGCGTTTAAATTTCTAGAACCTAAAGAATATCAAGATCTAAAGGATCAAATCGCTGTCAAAAGGAGTGATAGAGAGAAAAGATTAAAAGTAACCCTGAATCTTATGAAAGAAAACTTAGTCGCAGCAGGTTTAAAAAACTTTGAAATAACTGGAAGACCAAAACATCTTTATGGCATCTGGAGTAAAATGGAAAGACAGCAAAAACAGTTTAATGAAATTTATGATGTTGCTGCTCTAAGAATTATCGTTGATAATTCAGATAGTTGTTATAGAGCTTTAGCGGTTGTTCATGATACTTTCAAACCTATTCCAGGCAGATTTAAAGATTATATAGGTTTACCAAAACCAAATGGATATCAGTCCTTGCATACTTCAGTGATCGGGAGACATCGACCTATTGAAGTACAAATTAGAACTACTTCTATGCATCAAATAGCAGAATATGGAATTGCTGCTCATTGGCAATATAAAGAGGGTGGTTCTCCTGCTAAAAGCAATGCTGAAAGATTTAATTGGCTAAGACAATTAGTCGAATGGCAACAAGAAGGTAATGAAGGGGATCATAATGATTATTTAGCTTCAATTAAAGAAGATTTATTTGATGAAGAAGTATTTGTAATTACTCCTAAAGGAGACGTTGTTGGTTTAAGAAAAGGATCTACCGCAATAGATTTCGCCTACAGAATTCATTCTGAAGTTGGAAATCACTGTAATGGAATAAGAATTAATGAAAAGCTTTCTCCATTATCTACAGCACTTCAAAATGGTGACTTCATAGAAATTTTGACAAATAATAATGCCACTCCAAGTTTGGATTGGCTTAACTTTGTAGTTACGCCAACCGCAAAAAATAGAATCCGCCAATGGTATAAGAAAAGCCACAGGGAGGAGACGATTAAAAGAGGTAGAGATTTACTCGAAAAAGAAGTAGGTCGAAATGGTTTTGAGTCATTACTTTCTAGTGATGCTATGAAAAAAGTTGCCAATCGATGCAATTTAAAAAATACTGAAGACCTTCTTGCATCACTTGGTTTTGGTGGTTTAACTTTACATCAAGTATTAAACAGACTAAGAGAAGAAATAAAATTACAGACAGAGGATATTAAAAATGATTCTGATTCTGAAATAGCAAAATCTCTTAAAAGTAATAGTAATTTATCCACCAATAAACCTTATACAAATACCAAATCACCAATTTCCGGGATAGAAGGTCTTGATTACAGAATAGGTAAATGCTGTACCCCACTTCCAGGAGAGGATATTATCGGAACTGTCTCGCTCGGCAACCACGGCATAACAATACATAGGGCGGATTGTGAGAATGTAATGCCAATTCCAATAGAAAGAAGATTACCTGTTGGTTGGAATCAAGATAATAAAACTGGGGATAATAAGTTCCCAATTCAGCTACGAATAGAAGTAATTGATAGAGTTGGGGTCCTTAAAGATATTCTTATGCGGTTATCTGATAAAGGTATAAATGTTAGCGATGCCAATGTTAAAACTGCTTATGGCAAACCAGCTATTATCAATCTCTGCGTAGGTTTAGAAAGTTATAATCAACTTCACAAAACAATTGACCAAATTAAATCAATGGCAGATGTTTTAGATATAGCCAGAGTTGGACAAAGTTAGTTTAAAATCATATCAATCTATCTTTTAAGTTTTATCTTATAGATAAAGAAAACAATACTGCCGCAAATCAAAGCTAATAAAAACCCAACACAAAAAGAACCTAAGAGTAATTTTAGGGAAAAAATTCTACCTTGTTTCCATAAGTCATCAATAACTAAACTTTTTTCAATAATTTCATTTGGAGTAGTATTAAAAAAAATCGAACCAACTTTATAATTAAAATAATAAAGTGGAATATAAGTAAAGGGGTTGCTAATCCAGGTACCAATTGCAGCTAAAACAATATTTCCCTTGGCTAGTTTTGCAAAAAATACCCCTATTAGAGTCTGAAATCCAAAAAAAGGAAAGCACCCACTAAATACCCCTATAGCTAAACCTTTAGCGTTAAAGAGAGGACTTCCATTCTGATTCCTAAATAATGATAGAATTTTCTTATAGGTAATATCTCTTTTAGATCTCATTCAGAAAGAAAAATTCAAAATTTAATTCTTGATAATTTTACTTAATTATCTATAACAAAGCGAGAGATGGATTCGATAGTTACTACTGAAGATACGATAGCTGCAATTTCTTCAGCTATAAGTATAGGGAAAGGAGGCGTTGCGATTATAAGAGTATCAGGGAAAGACTCAATAAATTCTTGCAAAAAGATTGTTCAAACTAAATCAAAATATGCATGGGAATCACATAGAGTTTTTCACGGTTTTATTAAGGAAAATAAACAAAATAAATTTATAGATGAGGTTTTAATTTTAGTTATGAAATCACCAAATAGCTTTACAGGAGAAGATGTTGTAGAAATACATTGTCATGGAGGAGTTGTCATAGTAAATAAAGTTCTCAAGATATTACTATCAAGTAATTCTAGAGTTAGACTTGCAAATCCAGGAGAATTTAGTCAAAGAGCTTTTCTTAATGGGAAAATAGACCTTACTCAAGCCGAGTCAATTAATCAATTAATTAACGCAAGTAATATCAGATCTGCAGAGTTAGCTTTTAGCGGGGTTCAAGGAGAAATCAAGAAAAAAATTGATGATATTAAAAATGACCTTATAAATCAACTTTGTGAGATAGAAGCGAGAGTTGATTTTGAAGAAGACTTCACAGATTTTGATTACACCAAATATCTCAAAAGCATAAAAAAAGTGAAAGAAAAAATAAAGTTACTTATAGAAAATTCAAAAAGAAATTCATATATTCATGATGGAATATCCATTGCGCTTATAGGTAAAACAAATGTTGGTAAAAGTTCTTTACTAAATTTACTTGCAAAAAAAGAGAAGGCAATTGTAACTAATATTCCTGGAACTACAAGAGATGTTATTGAAGTGAATTTAACTATTAATGATATCCCAATGAAAATAACTGATACTGCTGGTATAAGAGAAACTCGTGAACAAATTGAAAGTATTGGAATTAAAAAAAGTTTTGGGAAAATTAAAGAGTCAGATTTTATAATTTATATTTATAGTCTTGAAGAAGGATTTAATGAAGAAGATAGAAAAATAATAAAAGAAATCCCCAAAGAAAAATTAATTACTATTGTGGGTAATAAAAAAGATTTAATTGAATATAAAAATATTAATTCAAATGAGTTAAATAATACAATTCTTATGAGCATTAAGAATAATGATGGTGAAAGATTATTAATCGACACAATTATAAAAAAATGCGGATTAAAACAATTAGAAAATATTAATTTATTTTTAAATCAAAGACATCTAACGAATTTGTCTGCTTGCCTATCTAATTTAAATGATACTGATGCAATAATTAAAAATAGATTACCATTTGATTTGTTATCAATAGAACTTAGAGATGGTATTCAAAACTTATCTAAAATAACTGGTCAAGAATTAACAGAGGAGCTTCTAGATAATATTTTTTCTAAGTTTTGTATTGGCAAATAAATTTGAGTTAAATTACATAGTGATTTATAGTTAATTTTCTAACTTCTGTCGAATTTTTATTAATTATTTTTTAGTTTAGTGGATCTGATTACTCCAAAAATAAGTAAAATCATTGATAATTGGATCGATGAAGATATAGGTAGGGGGGATCTAACAAGTTCCTCTATTACAAAAGATAATGGTAATGCATATTGGATTGCAAAAGAGGAAGGTATATTTTGTGGGGTTGAGATTGTAAAAGAAATTTTTAAAAAAATTGATTTAAAAATCAATTCTAAATTTAATATCTCTGATGGAGATAAATTTTTTAAAAATCAAAAACTCTTAGAAATATATGGACCTTCAAAAAGTTTACTAGCTAGTGAAAGGATCAGCTTAAATATAGCAATGCATTTATCTGGAATATCAACATATACAAAGAATCTTGTAGATAAGTTAAAAGGCACAAATATAAAATTAGCAGATACTAGAAAAACAACTCCTGGCTTAAGAGTATTTGAAAAATATGCATTCAATTGTGGAGGTGGAGTGAATCATAGAATGGGATTATACGATGCGGCTATGATAAAAGAAAATCATATTGCATGGACAGATAATCTTGAGAATGCAGTACAAAGAATTCGCCTAAATTCGCCATTTACAACTCATATAATAATTGAAGCTGAGAATATCGAACAGGCAAAAGAAGCAGTATTAGCAGGGGCAGATAGTGTCTTATTAGATGAACTCAGTCCTGAAACAATCAAAAAAAATATTCAAGAATTAAGAGATTTATCAATTAATAGCTCAAAAAAAGAAGTCAATAAAAATTTGATAATAGAAGTTTCTGGAATAAACCCTGAAAAAATTAGTAAATATCTAATAAAAGGAATTGATTTGATTTCAACAAGTTCTTCAATTACCAAAAGTGATTGGATTGATTTAAGTATGCGTTATATTAATTAATCATATAGATACATAATTGAATAAATAATGCTAATCATTTTTAAAGAATTAACAAATAACTTTGAACAATCTCTTCTAGATAGTCTAAAAAAAAATGATAAAGAAAAAGAGTTTGAAATTCTTAGAAAAAATTTAATTACTCAATCATCAAAAGAGGAATTTGGTGATTATCAATGTAATGTTTGTTTAAGTTTATCTAAAATATATAAAAAGAATCCAAGAGATATTTCTAATGATTTTATTAAACTTTTAAATAAAAATAAAACCATATCAAAATTATGTAAGAGTCTAGAAATAGCTGGTCCTGGATTTATAAATATAAAATTAAAAGATGAAGTTCTCATAAATGAAATTAAATCAAATATTCAATGCCAAAGGGTTGGAGTACCTCAAATTAAAAAAGATTTAGAAAGTGGCTTATCAAATAAAGTCATTGTAGATTTTTCTAGTCCTAATATTGCTAAAGAAATGCATGTAGGGCATTTAAGATCAACAATAATAGGAGATTCAATATCCAAAATTTTCGAGTTAAGAGGTTATAAAGTATTAAGACTAAATCATGTTGGCGATTGGGGAACACAATTTGGAATGCTTATTACTCAGCTCAGAGATTTATATTCAAATAATTTAGAAGAGATAGGGAACATCAAGATAAGTGATTTAGTTGAATTTTATAAAGAATCAAAAAAAAGATTTGACAATGAATCTGAATTCCAAAAAAGATCTAGAGAGGAAGTAGTTAAGTTACAAAGTGGAGATATTAAATCAATTAAAGCTTGGAAATTATTATGTGATCAATCTAGAAAAGAATTTGATGAAATCTATAAAAATTTAAAAATAAAAATAGAAGAAAGAGGTGAATCTTTTTATAATCCCTTCTTAAAATCAGTTATTGATGATTTGAAATTAAAAAAAATATTAGTAGAAGATCAAGGGGCAAAATGTGTATTTTTAGATGGGATGACTAATAAAGAAGGCAAACCTTTACCTCTAATTGTTCAAAAAAAAGATGGAGGCTTTAACTATGCCACCACAGATCTTGCTGCTATAAGATACAGATTCAATAAACCTCCTTATGGGGATGATGCTTCGAGAATTATATATATAACTGATCATGGACAAGCGAATCACTTTGCAGGAGTTTTTCAAGTTGCAAAAAAAGCAAAATGGATCCCAGAAAAATGTCAAGTAGACCATGTCCCTTTTGGCTTAGTTCAAGGGATTGATGGCAAAAAGCTAAAGACAAGGGAAGGTGAAACAATACGTTTAAAAGATTTATTAAAAGAAGCAGTTAGGAGAGCAAAAGAAGATTTATTGAAAAGATTAGAAGATGAAAATCGTTATGAGACAGAAGATTTTATTGCGAATACTTCAAGAATCATTGGATTAGGAGCTGTTAAGTATGCAGATTTAAGCCAAAATAGGATTACTAATTATCAATTTAGTTTTGATAAAATGCTTTCCTTGAACGGTAATACGGCTCCTTATTTGTTATATACACTTGTAAGAATTGCAGGAATTCAAAGAAAAAATGATTTTGTTTATGACTCTAAAGATTTTCAATTTATAAATTATGAACATAAAACTGAGTGGAAACTTATCAGAAAATTACTTAAGTTCGATGAAGTCATAATATCTATTGAAAAAGACTTAATGCCAAATAGATTATGCAATTATCTATTTGAGCTATGTCAGACTTTTAATAGATTCTATGATCAAGTTCCAATACTCAAAGAAGAAAAATATATAAAAATTTCTAGACTTAATTTATGTGATCTAACTAGAAAAACACTAAAATTAAGCTTAGAACTTCTAGGAATTGAAACTTTAGAAAGAATGTAATGAGTGATTTCGATCAATTAAATAATCTTTTCCCAAAACCAAGAGAAGAAATAATAAATATGCAGTCTTACTCTGCACCTTTAGAAAATAGGAGAGATTTACTCAGATTAGACTTTAATGAAAATACTCTAGGTCCAAGTCCTAATGTTTTCAAGGCACTACAAGCAATAAAATTAGATGAGATTTCAATTTATCCAGAATATAATTTATTAAGGAATTTTTTATGTGATAAATATCTCGATTCAAGAAAATTTGATAATGATGAAATAGGAATTTTCAATGGAGCAGATGCAGCAATAAATGCAATTTTCAATTGTTTTGGAGAAAAAGATCAAATATTTCTAACCACTAATCCAACTTTTGGTTACTATTCTCCTTGTTCAGAAATGCGAGGAATGAAAAAAATAACTTGTTCTTACATTGGAGAAAATTTTCTATTCCCTATCGAAGAATTTAGTGAAAAAATTTTAAAGTATAATCCAAAATTAATATTTATTTGTAATCCAAATAATCCAACTGGAACAGTTTTAAGTGCTCAAGAGATAATTAACTTATCAAATATCAAAAACAATTCATTGATAATTGTTGATGAACTATATGAAAAATTTAATGGAGATAGTCTTCTTGAATCCATAGATTTTGATAAGAATAACAATATACTAATAATCCAATCTCTCTCAAAAACAGCTGGTTTAGCTGGTTTAAGAATAGGTTTTACTTTTGGCAATAAAAATTTAATGCAGTACATCAACAAAGTTACGGGACCATATGATGTAAATAGCTTTGCTATAACAGCAGCATTAGCAGCACTTAAAGACAAATCATATATTGATAATTATGTTTTAGAAGTAAAAAAAGCCAGGGAATGGATTTTAAATAAATTTAAATCAACAAAAATCAGAACTCACTTTAGTGGTGGTAATTATTTCTTAATTTGGCCAAAAAAAGATCCTAAAATTTTAATACAACAGATGAGAGAAAAAGGTATTCTTATAAGAAGTATGGCAAACAAAAAAGATATTGTTAATTCTATAAGGGTTAGTATCGGAACCAAAAATCAAATGAGTTTTTTCTGGGATAACTATAAGGAATTAGATTTGATTAATTAATTACTGAAAAAATAAATTGTATTTTGATCCATTCTTTTAGAGTTTATTTGAAATTTTTTCCCTACATATTTAACTTTAAAATCTTTCATATTTTCGATAAACAAATCAGCATTTGAAAAATCACAATCTTTATTAGTTTTTTCACCACGTGAGAAATGCACAGGGATAACTACATTAGGTTTTAAAATCTCAACTATTCTTGAGGCCTCTTGCCCATCATAAGATTTATTTCCTCCCCCAATTGATATAAATAAAATATCTGGTCTAGACAAAATAATTTGACTATTGATGTCAATATCACCGGCAGCTCCGCCCATATGAACAATTTTTATACCATTCTGCTCCCAACTCCAAACAGTTGCCATACCAAATCTTCGTCCATTTACTCTGTCATGCGGAACTGGAATACCATTTAATAAAATATTCTCAAATTGATATATTCCAGGCTCAACAAACATTAATCGATTTTTAGGGTTGTATCCCTCATCTGGAAGCCTAGAACTAGCCAAAATAAAGTCTACATTGACTCCCTTTGGCTCTTTTAAATTACTTGCACAACCAGTAGATTTGAAGGGATTAATAAGGATAGAATTTTTTGCACTATTAATTAAAAAACTACTATGTCCCAAACTTTTTATTACCAAATTTCTTGCCAATACTGAGTTAGGTAAAAAAAAGATAAATAGTATAAAAAATAAAATTTTTTTTGTTTTAAAAATCATAATATAAGTTTTTTATATTTTACTTTTTTTCAGCCATTTTTAGAAAATTACTAATTAATTTATGGCCAAATTGAGTCAAGACACTTTCAGGATGGAACTGTACCCCATGTAAATGTTTATATTCTTTGTGAGAAATGGCCATAATAGTTGAGTCTTCTAAAGTCGCAGTTATCTCGAAACAAGATGGTAAAGAACTTGAATCAACTATTAGACTGTGGTACCTAGTAGCCACAAATGGAGTCTCAATATCTTTAAATAACCCTCTTTGATTATGAAAAATTTTAGATGTCTTACCATGCATAAGTTCTTTTCCAACTACAACCTTACCTCCAAAAGCTTGGGCCAAAGCTTGATGACCTAAACAAACTCCTAATGTCGGAATATTTTTAGATAAATTTTTTAGTATAGGAAGACAAATTCCAGATTGATCTGGATTACCAGGGCCTGGAGATAATAGAATGCCACGAGGATTGAGTTTGATAATTTCGTCTAAAGTAATTTCATCATTTCTTTTAACTATTAATTCTTTAGTTATTTCATGTTCAAGAGAAAGTTCTCCTAAATATTGAACAAGGTTATAAGTAAAACTATCGTAATTATCAATAACAAGAAACATATTTATATTGATTTAAAATAACAACTTTATTTTAGGAGCAAAGATATACACAGCAATAATAACAGAATTAATGGAAGCTAATAATACTGCCCCTGCAGAAGTATCTTTTGAAATTTTAGCCAAACTACTAAATTCTTTTTGCACTACTAAATCAACTATTGATTCAATAGATGTGTTTAATATTTCTAATATTAAAACAGACATAATTGTGGAAATCAAAATAACATAATTACTTAGGCTAATTTGCAGTAAAAAACCAATTATTAAACCTGTAACTGCAAAAATTAATTGAATTTTAAAATTTCTTGAAGTTTTTAATACATAACTAATACCACTTAAAGCATACTTAAAACTTATAAATACATTACTAGAAGTTTTGTATGATTCTTTTCTATTTTCTAAATAGTTTATTTTTTTTTTCATTAATTTTTAATCTAATCGAGTAATTAAATATTCTTGGAAATTTAACATATTTTCTAAATCATTCTCATTAGTATGTTCCCACCCCAAAAGATGTAAAAATCCATGACTAGCCAACCAAATCATCTCTCTATAGATTGAATGTTTATATTCATAAGATTGCTCAAGTGCCATCTCTAATGATATAAATATATCTCCCAACTCTATATGATCTAAATTATTTAGAGATTCATCAGAAATAATTGGAAAAGATAGAACATCAGTTGGACAATTTTTTTGCATCCATTTCTTATTCAAAGAAGCAATTTCTTGATTAGATATTATCTGTAAGCCTAATGAAAAAGATTTTTTTTCAAAAATATAATTTGGTAATTCATAATCCTCTTTTTTTAATATTGTATTTATCCAAGATAAAAAAACTTTCTGCCAAAAAATAGATTCAAAAATATGCTTAGTTTTAGTATCTTTTAACTTATTTGAAAATTCAGAAAAATCACTACATTGAAAAACCAAATCTAAATTTATTTCAGAAATAATTTTTTCTTTCATATATTCTTAAACTGGAATATTGGGCTTACCTATTGTGGCCACAAGTATTAATATCCCAATTAAAACTAGAAAGGTTATTGAAAAATGAGAAATACTTTTTGAGCCTTTCCTTACCATATTTCTCATAGCAAGCTTTATAAAGCTTGGAGGAGCCACTTTTTTTTCTAAAATTTCGTTTTTATTTTCCATTAGTTATTCAATAGATTCGTAAGAAGAAATATTCATTCGTAATAATTCATGAATAAATGGTTCAAGTCCTCCATTTAAAACACTATCTAACTCGTTAGTCTCCTGCATAGTCCTAAGATCTTTTACCATTTGATAGGGATGGAAAACATAATTTCTTATTTGATTGCCCCAAGCAGCTTCCACAATATCACCTTTAATATCAGCGACTTCTGCAGCTCGTTGTTCTTTAGCAATCACTAATAGTTTAGACTTTAGAAGTAACATAGCTTTTTCTTTATTTTGTAATTGAGATCTTTCTTGGGTACATCTTACTGAAATCCCTGAAGGCAAATGAACAATTCTTACTGCTGTTTCTACTTTATTAACATTTTGTCCTCCCGCCCCACCGGATCTACTAGTTGTAATTTCTAAATCTTTTTCAGGTATATCAAGTGAAATATTATCATCTAATTTTGGCATAACCTCTACCCCAGCAAAGCTAGTTTGTCTTTTGCCATTGGCATTAAAAGGAGAAATTCTTACTAATCTATGAGTTCCTTTCTCATGTTGTAAATAGCCGTATGCATATTTTCCATCAATTTCAAAAGTTACACTTTTAATACCTGCTTCTTCTCCTTGAGATAATTCATTAATGACAAGGCTCATTTGATTATTATCGGCCCATCTTGAGTACATTCTTAATAAAATCTCTACCCAATCCTGCGCATCTGTTCCACCTGCACCTGCGTTAATAGAAACTACTGCTCCTTCCTTATCGTATTCACCACATAACAATCTTTCAAATTCCCATTTATCTAAATTCTCTCTTAATTTCTTTAATCCCTGATGGGATTCTAAAATCATTTCCTCTTCAGGTTCTAAAGAATAAAGCTCAAGAGAGGCATTAGCATCAGAAATAAAAGTTTTCCATTTATCTAACAATTCGAGTTGTGCTTTGACATCATCAAGGATTAACATTTGCTTTTTAGCTTCTTCTTGATTTTCCCAAAATTCAGGCTGAGCAGAAATTTGCTCTAACTCTTTCCTTTTCGCATTTAATCTTGGAACGTCAAAGACAATCCTGAGCATTACCCAGGCGCTCTGTTAGTTCCGAAAGATCTTTTTTGAAATCTGCAATATCTATCAAAATAGAATTTAATCGTTATTTATAATCTAACAGGCACTTTTGTTTAATAGTATAAACTAAGTATTATTTTAAAAAAATGTCCAAAGTTGAAATTTATACTTGGCAATATTGCCCATTCTGTATTCGAGCAAAATCACTACTCAAGAAAAAAAATGTAAATTTTACAGAATACAAAATTGATGGCGACGATAATGCAAGAGAATTGATGATTGAAAGAGCGGATGGTAGAAGAACATTACCACAAATATTTATAGATAATAAGGGTATCGGAGGCTGCGATGATCTCTACGCATTAGAAAATGAAAATAAATTAGAAGCATTATTAAACTAGACCTTATGAAATTTCTATTCGTAATAGATCCAATTAAAAATATAAATCCCTTAAAAGATTCAACTGCTGCTTTAATGCAAGCATCATCAAAAAAAAATATTGAAATCTGGAGTTGTACTCCTCAAGACCTTGAAGCTAGAGGTGATGAAGTATGGGCATCTTCCCTAAAAGTTGAAGTAAATCCGTGGATTTCTTTCAAAGAGAATGATTGCATACCTCTCGCCGAATTTAATTGCATTTGGATGAGAAAAGATCCTCCTGTAAATGAGGCTTATTTATATGCAACCCATCTTTTAGAAGTTGCTGAAAGAAAAGGAGTAAAAGTAATAAACAAACCCTCATCGTTAAGAGCATGGAATGAAAAGCTAGGTGCTTTGAGATATAGCCACTTAATGGCACCTACAATAGTTGCGAGTAAGGTAAAAGATCTTATGAATTTTGCAAATATAAATAATGAAGTAGTCATAAAACCTCTTGGAGGAAAAGGTGGACAAGGTGTTATAAGGATAAATAAAAATTCTCCAGGAATTAAATCAATCATTGAATTAATCACTTCTCAAGAAGAATTACCCGTTATGATGCAAAAATTTATTCCTGAAGTCATAGAGGGTGATAAAAGAATAATTATCGTAAACGGAGAAGCAATTGGTTCTATAAATAGGATTCCTCAAGGAGGAGATTTTAGGAGTAATTTAGCGATGGGAGGAAAGGCTGAGCCCACATTATTAACAGAAAAAGAAAAAAGTATCTGCTCAGAATTATCTCAACACTTCAAAGATGAAGGTTTATTTTTTGTGGGTATTGATGTAATAAATGGAATGCTTAGCGAGATTAATGTAACCAGTCCAACAGGTTTAAGAGAAATAGAAAATTTATCCAATAAGAATGTTTCAGCGGAAGTTATTGAAAAATTAGTAGAAATTATCTAGGATTTTTAGCGCAAAATATCTGTTTTACTATAGATTCAAATTTTAATTTAATCTCATCTATTTCTTTGTCTAAAACGGAGCCTGAAACTATACCTGAACCTGCAGTAAATTCAATATTTTCTTCAATACATCTTGCGCCTCTTATTGCTACAAGAAATGAAGCATTGCCTGCTGAATCAACCCAACCCATTGGAGAAGCATAATTTCCTCTAGGAAAAGACTCAAGAGTATTTATCCAATCCAATGCTGCATTTTTTGGGTATCCACAAACAGCCGGAGATGGATGTAGGTTTTTAAGCAATTCAAAAGGACAAATATTTTCAACTTTAGAGAAAATAAGTGTTTGCAAATGAGAAATATCTCCAAATGACTTTACCTTGATATCACTTTTTTTAAAGTTTGTTATTTTTGAAACTTCTAAAGATTTAATCAAATACTGTATTACATAATTATGTTCCTTTAAGTCTTTAGTGCTTTTTAGGAGTTTCTTAAAATTTGAATTAGTAGAGATAGTTCCAGCAAGAGCCTCTAAAGTCAAATTAGGTTGAGAAAAAGAAAATAATTTTTCTGGAGATGCTCCAAACAAAATATCCTTACTATTCCTTTTCCAAACATATCTACATGTATTTGGTTGCTTCTTTTTAAATCTTTTTAAAATTTCTACTAAATCTAATTTATTTTTAAGTTTTATTTTAATCCTATTCGCTAAAACTATCTTTTGGAGGATACCTTTCTCTACTAATTGAATTCCTCTATTTACTACTTTTTTCATATCTGTTTTAGAAGTTTCTAATGAGCGTGAGAAATCATCAATATAAGAGGAATCAAAATTAGTTTTTAAGCCAGATGATTTTATTAATTCTGAGCCAGAATTAATAACTTGATTTCTAATTGTCCATATTTCTTCAATTAATGTTCTTAATGATGATTTACCTTCAACATGACCATTAATTCTTAACCAACAATTCTTATCACTTTTAGTAATTAATATTTTTGGCAAGATGGCTTCCAAACTAGGGATATCTGAAGGTAAATTCTTATTATTCAAATTTTCAGAGAAAGAAAATAAATAAATTATTTTTGAAAGTGCAGAATTATGAGATTCATTAGTTAAGTTAATTAAATTTTTAAAATTCTCAGAATTAAACTCTTTTGCCACCTCAAATCTTTTTGGGCCATCCAGAGTAACATATTTACACTTCTCGAAGGCCATATATGAAATGCCGTCAGATTCCTCCCAAAATGAAGAAAACGGATATTTATTTATTAAAAATTCATAAACTTGAAATAAATCAATACAAGGAATCTCAATACAAATACTTACTAATCCAGAATTTTCAACTTTCTTATCGAAAGAGGAAAATACATCTTTTAAAAAATCTGTTAAGTTTAAATCATTTTTCATTACTTATTGAAAATAACTAAAAATCATGCAATAAAGTAAAAAATGTAACTCAATTTATAAACTACTTTGAATAATTATCTAATTTTATTTGTTAATTAAAAATGGACGAAGATAAAAAAAAATTATGGAAACAAGCAATAAAATGGCCGCTTTATTCTGTTGCCATACTTCCAGTTTTAATAACAGGGGCTTATTTACTCAATCAATATGAAAAGGTAAAAATTTATAATTTGATTGCATTTACTTTAGCAGCAATTTTGATATTAATTTGGGAAAATCTAACTAATGATTTATTCGACGCAGAAACAGGAATCGATGAATTTAAATTCCATTCAATTGTAAATCTTGTAAAAAATAAAAAAATAATTTCAATTATTGCATATACATCTTTAGTTATCGGTTTATTAATAATTTCAATTATTTCATTATCAACAAGTATAAATATTTTGATTTTGGTGGTAGCTTGCTGCTTCTTAGGATATTTATATCAAGGCCCTCCATTTAGATTTGGCTATCAAGGTTTAGGAGAACCATTATGTTGGCTTGCATTTGGACCTTTTGCTTACTCTGCACTCTTAATTGCGTTAAATCCATCTAATATTTTCTTTGAAGATATTCCCTGGAAAGAATCTTTATTACTTGGTTCAGGACCTTCCTTGGCAACAACTCTTGTATTATTTTGTTCTCATTTTCATCAAATTTCTGAAGATAAAAAGCATGGGAAAATTTCACCTTTAGTTCGCTTAGGAGCAAAAAAAGGTTCTCAATTTGTGCCTTGGATAATTTTTACAATATATATTTTTCAACTTTTCACTATAGTTAATGGATTTATTCCAGTTTATTGCATCCTTTATTTGAATAGTTTACCTCAAGCAATAAGACTTATAAATTTATTAAGAGCTTCATATGAAAACCCTAGTGCAATAAAAAATTGTAAATTCATAGCAATAAAATTACAAACTCTTAATGGAGTTGGCTTAATCACAGGATTGATGTTTAATTACTTGCTGAATAAATGAACTTAATATTTCAAAAAAAATCTTATAGCTTTAAGTTATCCGCCAAAGTAGAAAATTCTAAAACCACTTACCATACAAAATCTGGTTGGATAATTAAATTAACAAGTAATGATAAAAAAATTGGGTTTGGAGAAGTTTCACCGCTTCATAAAGAAGACTTAAAAAAGTGTGCGAAACAACTAGATATGATCCCTTCGTATCTAGAATTATTTAATTTATCTGAGCAAATAAATG
Source organism: Prochlorococcus sp. AG-418-G23 (assembly GCA_003214195.1). GTDB lineage: Bacteria > Cyanobacteriota > Cyanobacteriia > PCC-6307 > Cyanobiaceae > Prochlorococcus_A. The sequence goes on along the minus strand of QCLY01000013.1, from coordinate 8,642 downwards.
TTTTTCACCCATGCATTCAATCTGCAATAAATTCTGCATTAGCCGAAATAAATGGAAAAATAATTTTTAAAGAAAACTACTACTTTGATGAAATTGATAAAACAGCCATATTGTTAAATCATGAAAATGTAGTTTCAAATCTCAATGAAATTAAAAAAAGACAATCTGATATTGGGAAATCATTAACCATAAAATGGAAAGTAGCATTAAAAAATAATCATGAGGAAGAAGCAAGTTTAGAAGAAATTTTAAGCCTAATAGGCAATAATATTAAGTTAAGAATAGATGCTAATGGTTCTTGGGGAAGAGAGATAGCTAATAGATGGGCTGATATTTTGAAGGACAACAAAAATCTAGATTGGTTAGAACAACCTCTCTGTGTTGATGATATTGATGGACTGACAGAACTAAACAAAAAAATCCCTATAGCCTTAGACGAGTCACTTTTAAAATTTCCAAATTTGATTGATGAGTGGAAAGGTTGGCAAATTAGAAGGCCTTCTCAAGAAAATAATCCAGTTAAGCTTTTAAGAGAATTAGAAAATAAAAAAGCTTTAATATCTATAAGTACCTCATTTGAAACTGGTATAGGTAAAAGATGGCTTTATCATTTATCGTCTCTACAATTACAAGGACCAACTCCAAAAGTCCCTGGTTTAGCAATGAATAAATTCCCTAATTCGTTTCTATTTTTAAATGAAGCAAAAAAGATATGGGATCAACTATGAAAAATAAAATTCATACTATTGAAGTTGAAAATAACGAAACTCAATCTGTAGAGAAAATTATTGAAAAAATTAGAAAGAATAAAATTATTTATGTAAAAAACAAATTTTATCAAGACAAAGATATTTTAGATTCAATTACTGAAAATGGGCCAGCAATTATCTTAAACAGTAGTGGGAGTTCTGGAAAACCGAGAAAATGTTTTCACCATTTAGATAATCTTAAATTATCTGCAGCTACTTCAGGTCAATGGCTAATAGAGCAAGGATTTGAATTACAAAACTGCTTAATTTTAAATACTTTACCACTGAACCATATAAGTGGATTAATGCCAATTTTTAGAAGTCAAACTTGGGGATGTGATTGTATTAATATTTCTCCGAATTTGATAAAAAAAACTCGAGAACTTTTACTTTTTACGAATAAATTTAAAAAAAACAAAAAACACTTAATTACGTCATTAGTGCCTACCCAATTACAAAGACTTTTAGCTCAAAAAGATGGAATTAGTTGGCTAAAAATTTTTGATCTAATTTGGGTAGGTGGAGCTTCAATTTCAGACGAAAATGCAGAACAATGTATAAAAGAAAAAATAAAATTAGCACCTTGTTACGGCTCAACTGAAACAGCAGCAATGGTTACGAGTTTAAAACCAAAAGAATTCTTAATGGGTTTTAAAAATGTTGGAGAAATACTACCTGATACAAAAATAAGAATTAACGCACAAGGATTAATCGAGATAAAATCAGCCAGAATTGGAATCGAAATAATTGACTCTATAAAAACTAAAAATTTCAAAAATAAAAATGGGTGGTGGCAAACAGGTGATTTAGGTAAAATTAATCAAATCAATAATTCTCTCTATTTAAACTTTGTTGGAAGAAGTGATAATGCCTTTAATTCAGGAGGAGAAATCGTTTTCCCTGAAGTAATTGAATCTAGATTAAATGATTTCATTATGAACGAAAATATCCCAATTAATAAATTCAATATTTCAAAAGTATCTAACAAATTATGGGGAAATAAAATTAAAGTAATAGTTGAATTTCGAGAACTTACAAATAATAAAAATATTGAAATTTCTTTGAATTTATTAAAAAAATTTTCTCAAAGTTGGCCTAAACATGAAAAGCCTGAAAAGTGGATTGTTAAAAACAAAAATAGCATTACAGAAAAAATAAACTATAAATTTAAAAAATAATAATTAGCATTCTTTTAAATTTGTACTCACATTAGAAGCCTCTATCCATCTTTCTAACTGATCGGGCAGTTCTATTTTATTTCTTGAATCAACATCTAAAGAACAATGTATAATTTTTCCTTCCGCTACTTTATTTCCATTTTTTATAAAAAAGCTATTTACTTGGAACAAATGAGTATTAATTTTATGAGGGGCAATTTTTACTTTCAATAAATCTCCAATTTTTATAGGTGCAAGAAAGTTTGCTTCACAATTTACTATTGGAAAAATAATTTGACTTTTACGAATAGAAAAATCTGGGAAGATATCTTGAGAAGGAATACCATAAATTTCAATACTTTCTTCCCAAGCTTCATGCGACCATTTTAATAAGTTATGAAAATGAATTACACCTGCAGAATCACAATCACCAAATCTTACCTTCTTCTGCAATATTAACCAGTCAGCGGGTTTCATTTAAAGAAATTATCTATCAACAGATCCCATAATGACATCTATTGAACCAAGGATTGCCATAATATCAGCGATTTTGGCACCTTTAAGAATATGAGGCAATATTTGCAGATTATTTAAATCAGCTGCTCTGATTTTAAATCTCCATGGGGTAACTTCATTATTTCCTTGAATAAATACACCTATTTCTCCTTTACCGGACTCTAATCTTGTATATAATTCTCCGTTAGGAATTTTAAAAGTTGGAGCAACCTTCTTAGCTACATATTGATAGTCAATACCAAATATTTCACTTTTCTTATCTTCAGTCGCCATTCTTTGAGCTTCTAAATTTTCTGTTGGACCTCCTGGAATCATTTTGCAGGCTTGGCGAATGATGCTTAGTGATTGTCTCATCTCTTCAATTCTTACTCGATATCTCGCATAACAATCTCCTTCTTTTTCTGAAGCAATATGCCAATCAAAATCGTCATAACATTCATAACTATCGACTTTCCTTAAATCCCAGGAAACTCCAGAAGCTCTAAGCATTGGCCCAGACAAAGACCAATTTATTGCCTGGTCCCTTTGTATTGTTCCAAGACCTTCAATTCTTTTTTTAAAAATTGGATTATTTGTGATTAATTTTTCGTATTCATCTATCTTAGGGCCGAACCAATCGCAAAAGTCTATACATTTTTCTAACCATCCGTATGGGAGATCACATGCTACACCGCCTATCCTAAAGAAATTATTATTTATTAGCCTTTGCCCAGTAGCAGCTTCCCAGAGATCATAGATCATCTCTCTTTCTCTAAAAATATAGAAAAATGGAGTTTGAGCTCCTACATCTGCTAAAAAGGGGCCAAGCCATAAAAGATGATTAGCAATACGATTAAGTTCGAGCATAAGAACTCTGATGTAACTAGCTCTTTTGGGAACTGGAATATTAGCTAATCTTTCAGGAGCATTTACTACAATAGCTTCATAAAACATTCCTGCTGCATAATCCATTCTGCTTACATAAGGGACATACATTACATTTGTCCTATTTTCAGCTATCTTCTCCATCCCTCTATGTAAATATCCAATTACTGGTTCACAATCAATGACATTCTCACCATCAAGAGTTACAACTAACCTTAAAACCCCATGCATTGAGGGATGGTGAGGGCCAAAATTGACCACCATTGGTTCTGTTCTAGTCTCTAGCTGAGCCATTCGAAATTTAACTTCTAAATAAATCTTAGTCGAAAGTTATGCAAACTGACCTATCTGATTCATCTTTTTTCAATCATCAATCAGTTATGACAGATGAGATTATGGCCTCATTAGAGCATTACCCACTTATACATAACAATCAACTTAAGGGAATAGACGCAACTTTAGGCGGAGGCGGGCACTCTTATCATTTATTGAGAAAATATTCGGATTTAAATATAATTGGACTTGATCAAGATCCATTCGCAAGAAAATCTGCATCAAAAAAACTTGATGAGTTTAAAAGTAGGATTGATATAAGGGCTTCAAATTTTGCCGATTTTGTACCAAAAGAAAAAGTTTCTTTTGTGATTGCAGATCTTGGAGTAAATAGTAACCAAATTGATGACCCTAAAAGAGGATTTAGTTTCCAAAAAGATGGTCCGCTTGATATGCGCATGAATCCTTTTCTTGATGTTGATGCCGAGAAATTAATTGAGGCTTTAAATGAAAAAGAGCTAGCTAACCTAATCTATAAATATGGAGATGAGAGATTATCAAGAAAAATTGCTAGGAAAATAAAATTGTATTTGAAGGAAAATGGGAAATATTCTGGGACAAAAGAGTTAGCTTATTCTATTGCAGGCTGCTTCCCACCAAAACAAAGATATAAAAAAATACATCCAGCAACAAGAACATTTCAAGCACTAAGAATTGCAGTTAATAAAGAAATTGAAGTATTAGAAAAATTTTTGCAAGTTGTACCTGAATGGCTTTTGCCAGGGGGTATTATTTCTATTATTAGTTTTCATTCCCTTGAGGATAGGTTAGTTAAAAGTTGTTTTAAGAATGATCAAAGACTAAAAAACCTGACAAAAAAGCCAATAACTCCTTCCGAACAAGAAGTCGAACTAAATAAAAGAGCTAGAAGTGGAAAATTAAGAATTGCTCAATTAAATTAAAATAAACTAAAAGCCAATTATTTCTATCGTAATGATCTTATCGTATCTGTAAGAATATGAATTGCTTGTTTTATATCTTTTAAATTAGTACTTAATCCAATACTTAACCTAATTGAAGATTCTGCTTCTTTAATAGATCTACCTAAGGCTAGTAAAACATGAGATGGTTCACCATTACTACATGCAGATCCAGTAGAACAAATTATTTTAGATTTTAAAAGTTTATGAAACTTTGCTCCGTTTAAATCCAATACAGTCAAATTTAAATTGTGAGGTAATCTTTTTTCTATGGAGCCATTAATTAATAAACCAGAATTATTTTTTAACAACCCTTCTAAAAGGTTATTTCTATAAAAAAGTAATTTGTCAGCATTATTTTTTTGATTAAAAACTGCTATCTCTATTGCTTTAGCAAAGCCAACTACTAAAGGAAGAGGTAATGTGCCAGACCTAAGACCATATTCCTGACCTCCTCCAACAATTAAAGGCTCAAGATTAATTTCTTCATCAATCAAAAGAAGTCCTATCCCTTTAGGACCATATATTTTATGAGAACTCATCGTTATCATATTTACATCTGATAAAAGATTGTCTAACGCCATGTAACCTAAACATTGTGCAAAATCAGAGTGAAATGTTATTCCTCTCGATTTACATATTTTTGAAATATTTTCTATGGGCTGAATAACTCCTATTTCGTTATTTGCCAACATGACACTAACCAGAAATGTATCTTCTCTTATATTTTTTTTGAATTGTTCTTCTGAAATTAAGCCATCTTTCTCAGGATTAATTTCTGTAACCATAAATCCCTCTTTTTTAAGTTGGTTTAAGGGCTCCAAAACTGCTTTATGCTCCGTTTTTAAGGTAATAATATGTCCATAATTTCCTGTTTTTTTATAGAAATTTCTAGCAAAACCTAATAAGGCTAAGTTATTAGATTCAGTTGCTCCACTTGTAAAAATAACTTTTTTATTCTTAAGGAATAAACTTTGTTCTATTTTTTCTCTTGAGGCTTCCAATATAGCGCCTGCGTTAATTCCCGCCAAATTAGATTTGCTTGCAGGGTTAGAAAATATCTCACTCCAAAAAGGTTTCATAGAATCAACGACATCTTTAGAGCAAGGAGTCGAAGATTGATAGTCTAGTAGTATGGGAGTTGATAGCATTATATTTAGTATATAAAATTCTTTTTATTACTAGAAAATCAAATTAAAAAATAAAAAAATGAATGAAATTAATCAAATAAATAATGAACCGGTAAGAAAATCAAGAATTTTATTAGTTGATGATGAGCCTGGTTTAAGAACAGCTGTTAAAACATTTCTAGAAGATGAAGGCTTTGAAATATTTATTGCAGTTGATGGAGAGGATGGTTGGGAAAAAGCTCAAACAATTTTCCCCGATTTGATAATTAGCGATATTATGATGCCACGAGCAAACGGTTATACTTTATTAGAAAAAATTAGAGAAGATGAGAAATTAGGAGGAACTCCAGTTATTTTTCTAACTGCAAAAGGTATGACCCTAGACAGAACAGAAGGTTATCTTGCAGGAGTTGATGATTATATTTCCAAACCTTTCGATCCCGATGAATTAGCTGCAAGAGTTAAAAATGTAATCAACAGACAAGAACGATTATTAAAGGAAGCGGCACGATTCGCAGATATTGACGTAAGCAAAATGGCAAAACAAATTACCGAAATAAAATCTATGCTCACAGACCAAAACCAGACTAATCCAGAAAATAATATAAATCTTCCTAGTTTTACTCCTAGAGAAGCAAGTGTGCTTCAACTAGTAGCAGAAGGACTTATGAATAAAGAAATTGCAAGACAGCTTGAAACATCGATTAGAAATGTTGAAAAATATGTAAGTAGACTTTTTATCAAGACAGGTACATCTAGCAGAACAGAATTAGTTCGTTATGCACTTGAAAACCATTTAGTAAAATAGATTATTTAATTTTTTCGAATTCAATTAGTTTTGAAAAATAAAAAGGAGCTTGATTTAATTTCTTTTTAACAACTTTAAATCCTTTTTCTTTAGCGGCATTAATAATACCCTTTTCTTTCAAAGTATATGCTCTTGTAGTTTTACTTGGCCCAGGAAATAATTTTCCAATATTTTTTAGAACAGCAAGAACTGGAGTATATGGAGCAAAGCTAACGATTAGTTTTTCTTTGCTTAAATCGCAAAGATGTTGAACCATTTCTTCTGCGACCGGTTGAGGATAATGAATAAACACATCTAAACAAACTACGACATCAAATAATCCTTTTAATTTTTCCAGATCACAAACTTCATATTTTATCTTACCTTGATTCAAACCTAATTCATGAATCCGTTTTTTTGTTTCTTTAATCATTTCAGAAGAAATGTCGCTCATCTGCAGCTCTTTTATACCGAGTCTTAGTAAAGGTATGGAAAGACTTCCTACACCACAGCCCGCATCACAATAACTTTTTTTTGTTAGTTCAGGATAATTTTTGATGTATGTGACTACATCATCTACAGTTTTTTGATGTCCTTTCCTAATATTTTTCTGAACTGTATTAATTTCATCAGATTTGCTATAAATTTTATTCCATCTTTCAAAGCCAGTACCATTAAAATACTCCCTGACTTCACTTTTTTCGATAATCTTATTTGTCGTCATAATATTCTATGAAAATTTATTCTTTTTATATTAACTAACTGGCGCCAAATTAATTGCACGCCATTATGGGAAAGAATTGATTTGTTATTTTGCCAGAATTGAATCCTAAAGATATTTATAAAATCGCTATCGTAATGGGTAGTGATTCAGACCTAAAAACAATGAAACCTGCAGTAGATATTTTAAGAGAATTTAATTTAAAAACTGAAGTTTGTATACTTTCTGCTCATCGAACACCTATTGAAATGATGGAATATGCAAAAAATGCAGAATCAGAAAACATAAAAGTAATAATTGCTGGTGCTGGGGGTGCTGCTCATCTTCCAGGAATGTTGGCATCCCTAACTTGCATTCCTGTTATTGGAGTACCAGTAGAGAGTAAAACACTGAAGGGAATTGATTCTCTTTTATCAATCGTTCAAATGCCCGCTGGAATTCCAGTTGCAACAGTTGCAATTAATGGAGCTCAGAATGCTGGATTATTGGCAATAGAAATGATCAGTTTATTTGATGAATCCATAAAGAAAACTTTAAAAGAATTCAGAGAAAATCTTCATACACAGGTAAGAGCTAAAAATAGTAAATTATCAACTATTGGACCAGACAAATATCTGCAAAATGAATAGAGTAATATTTTCTATTAGGCCTTGTTAAGAAAGTTTTCTTTTTTAAGGTAGTTAATAACTTTCTCAACGGAATCATTTAAATCTAACGAACCTGTATCAACAACAATTTCAGGCTTAAGAGGCGCTTCATATGGACTAGAAATCCCTGTGAATTCCTTAATTTCTCCCAAACGGGCTTTCTTATAAAGACCCTTAGTATCCCTATTTTCGCAAACTGTGATATCAGCAGCACAATAAACTTCAATAAAATCCTTAGATCCAATAATTTTTCTTACCTTATCTCTATCGCTAATAAATGGAGAAACGAATGCTGTAATAGTTATTATCCCAGCATTCATAAATAAATTCGCAACTTCCCCAATTCTTCTTATATTTTCTTCTCTATCTTCATCCGAAAAACCAAGATCTTTACATAAACCGTGTCTAATATTATCTCCATCCAAGACATAAGTCGAAAAACCATCTAAATGTAAAACTTCATTTAAAGCGTTGGCTAAAGTACTTTTACCAGAACCGGATAAACCTGTAAACCAGATAACCATACCTTTATGACCTCTCATTTTCTCTAACTTTTCTCTATCTATAGTTAGGTTGTGCCACTTTATATTGGTTGACTTTGTTTGATTTTGTTCTTTCATTTTTTACTTCATCAAAATTAAAAACCTATCCTAACTCTTGCTTCATAAATTATGAAATCCCTCTTTACGAAGAAACTCAATTGATTTCGATACCATATCACCCTGTAACTGGATATTTCTGTCAATTAATGTTCCTCCAGTCCCACAAAAAACTTTAATTTTTTTTAGTAATTCTTTTAATAAGATTTCATCCTCAGT
>QCLY01000012.1 GCA_003214195.1 Prochlorococcus sp. AG-418-G23 | reverse complement strand
GGATAATAAGGGTATGGATGCCTGAAGCGGACGAAGTTAAAATAAATTTTAAAAATAAAACCTATAAAGCTGAAAACATTAATCACAAATGGCTTTTTGAAGCAATCCTGCCTGAAAATCCCAATTTTAATTACGAAATAAATATTTCAAGAGGGGGTATTACTCATACACAACATGACCCTTGGTCTTATAGAGAAGAGTGGATGGGAGAAGTTGATAGGCATCTTTTTGCAGAAGGTAATCATCACCATATCTGGGAAAAAATGGGAGCCCATATTATTGAAGATAAGAATCAAAAAGGTGTCATGTTTTGTATTTGGGCTCCAAATGCAAAATCAATCTCGATAATTGGAGATATAAATTCTTGGGATGGGAGACATCATCCAATGCAAAAAAGATTAGGGGGCATTTGGGAACTATTCATGCCAATAATGAAAGAAGGAGACAAGTACAAATATGAAATAAGAACACAACAAGGTCATATTTATGAAAAAGCTGATCCATATGGATTCCTTCATGAAATCAGGCCTCAAAATGGTTCAATAGTTTCAAAATTGAAAAACTTTAATTGGAATGATAGTTCTTGGATTTCTAATAGAGATTCTTCTAGTCAAATAAACAATCCGATTTCAGTTTATGAAATGCATTTAGGAAGTTGGCTCCATGAATCAACAGATAATAAATATCTGGAGGACAATGGTGATCCAAGAGAGCCAGTGCCTGCAGCCGATTTAAAACCCGGAACAAGATTATTAACTTATCCAGAACTAACCGAGAAACTCATCCCTTACGTAAAAGAGAGAGGATTCACTCATATTGAACTAATGCCAATATCTGAACATCCTTTCGATGGTTCATGGGGATACCAAGTTACAGGCTGGTATGCACCAACAAGTAGATTTGGCACCCCAAATGAATTTAGAGAGTTTGTAAATAAATGTCATGAAGAGGGCATAGGCGTAATTCTTGATTGGGTGCCTGGTCATTTTCCAAAAGATAAGCATGGTTTAGCATTTTTTGATGGTTGTCATCTTTATGAACATGGAGATTCACGCATAGGAGAACACAAAGAATGGGGAACCCTAATATTTAATTACAGCAGAAACGAAGTAAGAAATTTCTTAGTAGCCAACCTCGTTTATTGGTTTGAAGAGTTTCATATTGATGGCATAAGAGTAGATGCTGTAGCTTCAATGCTTTACAGAGATTATCTACGTCCAGATGGAGAGTGGATACCCAATGAAAATGGTGGGAATGAAAATATAGAAGCTGTTAAATTTCTTCAACAGGCTAATCATGTACTCTTCCAACATTTCCCAGGTGCACTTTCTATCGCTGAAGAATCAACAACTTGGCCAATGGTAACCAAACCAACTGACATGGGAGGGTTAGGATTTAACTTGAAATGGAATATGGGATGGATGCACGATATGCTGGATTATTTTGAAATAGATCCTTGGTTTAGGCAATTCCATCAAAATAGTGTAACTTTCTCAATTACATATAACTATACAGAGAACTTTATGCTTGCACTTAGTCATGATGAGGTTGTCCATGGGAAAAGTCATCTTTTGCATAAAATGCCTGGCGATGACTGGAAGAAATATGCAAATACTCGAGCATTACTAACTTATATGTGGACCCACCCTGGTAAAAAAACGATATTTATGGGGATGGAATTTGGGCAAAGACAAGAATGGAATGTTTGGGATGATCTGCAATGGGAGTTACTAGAATTTGAGCCTCATAAAGGTATCAGAAACTTGATTGATGACCTAAACGCTCTTTACAAAAATGAACCTGCATTATGGAAAAATGACTTCGACCCTTATGGATTCCAATGGATTGATTGTAATGACAAATCTAATTCAGTTATAAGTTTCATGAGAAGAGAAAATGATACCAATGAGTGGCTTGTTGTCGTTGCTAACTTTACACCCAATACTCATGGGTCATACAAAGTAGGTGTCCCTGTGGAAGGATTCTATAAAGAAATATTTAATTCAGATGGCTCTAGATACGGGGGTAGTAACAAAGGAAATATGGGAGGTAAAGAAACTATAAATTACAATATTCATGATTATCAAAATGCTCTAGAACTTGCTTTGCCCCCATTAAGCGTGAGTATCTTTAAACATCAATCAAAAAAATAAGAAGGCTCATTTAACTTAGTGCTTCATATAAATGTTCATATAACGTTTTTGCTCTGCTTTACATTGTAAGATTTTTAAGTTGGATTTTAATTTTTTAAGAATATCGAATTGAAAAATGGGTCAAGATTTACCACTACTACTTTCTGCCGCTTTAGGTAAAAAAGTAAATAGGCCTCCAGTATGGATGATGAGGCAAGCAGGAAGATATATGAAAATCTATAGAGATTTAAGGGAGCGTTACCCAAGCTTTAGAGAGAGGTCTGAAAATCCAGAACTATCATATGAGATTTCAATGCAGCCTTTTCATGCCTTCAAACCGGATGGTGTGATCCTTTTTTCAGATATTCTCACACCTCTTCCAGGGATGGGTATAAATTTTGAAATAATAGAAAGTAAAGGTCCAATTATTGAGGACCCAATAAGAACTCTTAACCAGGTAGAAAATTTAAAAGAATTAAATCCAACTGAGAGTTTAAGATTTGTTGGGCAAGTTCTTACTTCACTTAAAAAAGATGTGAATAATGAGGCAACAGTTTTAGGTTTTGTTGGCGCACCTTGGACGCTTGCTGCATATGTAGTTGAAGGTAAAAGCAGTAAAAATTATTCTTTAATAAAATCAATGGCTTTTAATGAACCAGATTTACTTCATAAACTTCTTGATCATTTTGCAAAATCTATTGGAGAATATCTTAAATATCAAATAAAATCTGGAGCGCAAGTAGTACAAATTTTTGATTCATGGGCCGGCCAACTAAGCCCACAAGATTACGATATCTTTGCTGGGCCGTATCAGAAAAAAGTTATTGAAATTGTAAAGTCGGAATACCCTGAAACACCGATAATTCTTTACATTTCAGGAAGTGCTGGAGTACTGGAAAGAATGGCAAAAACTGGAGTAGATATAATCTCATTAGACTGGACAGTAGATATTGAAGAGGCTTGTAAAAGAATCCCCAGGGGGATTGGAATTCAAGGTAATGTTGACCCTGGCATTTTATTCGGAAACGAAGAATCAATAAAAGAAAGGATAGATAATACTTTCAATAAAATTAAAGACAGGAAATATATTCTTAACTTGGGTCATGGGATTTTACCAGGGACTCCAGAAGAAAATGCTAAAACATTTTTTGAACATGGAAAAAAACTCACTTACTAATCAAAGTCTTGGGATATAAAAACTTATTAATAACAGGCGCTAATGGATGTGTTGGCCAATATTTAGTTGATTGGTTTTTGAAAAACACAAAATTCAGGCTTTATCTCATGGTCAGAGACAAAAGTAAGTTACCAATTTCTGTTCAAGAAAATAAAAAAGTCAAGTTAATGGTGTGCGATATCAGGGAATCAAATAGGTATAAAAAGGAAATTAGTCAAATTAATTACCTAATACATACTGCTACAGCTTGGGGAGATCCCAAAAGAGCCTATGAAGTAAATATTAAAGCTTTTGAAGAATTACTAGAAATGCTTGATATTGAAAAGTTAGAAAAGATTATTTATTTTTCAACAGCTAGCATTCTTGATACCCAAACAGAATTAATGAGGGAATCATTGATTTATGGAACAGAGTACATTCAAACAAAATATGAATGTTTCCAGAGACTTAGAGAAAGCTCATTTGCAGAAAAAACATTCGCTGTTTTCCCTACCTTGGTTTTTGGAGGGAATCTTGGAAAAAAAAGTAAATATCCTGTGAGTTATTTAACTAGTGGATTGAAAGAAATTGGGAAATGGCTTTGGTTAGCAAGATTTTTAAAACTCGATTCTAAATTTCACTTTATACATGCAAATGATATCGCCCAGATTTGCGGGTTTCTAATTAAAAATCATAAAGAAGAGCAATACAAAGGCTTTAGAAAATTTGTGCTAGGTCAAAAATTCATTTCAATTGATGATGCCATAATTACACTTTTAAAGAAACATAATATGAGAAGATTTTTTGCGATACCGCTTACAAAAAAAATTCTAAAAATATTATTAAGAATTCTCCCCATCCAAACTACTCCTTGGGATAGCTTCAGTATCAAAAAATATGACTTTAATCATGTCCCCATCACTAATCCTGAGACTTTTAAACTTAAAAGTCATGCCAAGTCACTGAATGATATTTTAAGACTATCAAAATTACCAAGCTGTAATAACAATTAAAATTCTCGCAGTTAGGTTACCAAAGCCTTGTAATATGTATAGATAAGCAAATTTTTATTATGTTACGTTCAATCTTTGCAGGGTTATTCGCAATAGTTTTAACTCTGGGTCTAGGTATTTCATCAGTTTCAGCTAAGACTGTTGAAGTAAAACTTGGAACAGATGCCGGAATGCTTGCATTTGAACCAAGTACAGTAACCATTAGCGCTGGTGATACAGTTAAATTCGTCAATAATAAACTTGCCCCTCACAATGCTGTTTTTGATGGGCATGAGGAATTAAGTCATGCGGACCTAGCTTTTGCTCCAGGAGAGTCTTGGGAAGAAACATTTGATACTGCTGGAACTTACGATTACTATTGCGAGCCACATAGAGGCGCTGGGATGGTAGGTAAAGTTATTGTTGAATAAATCTTCTCAATAGTTAAACACCCTTTTTGACTTAATATTCATTACGGGCATACCCTAATTTTGATTAATGAAAACAGTTCCAAGCGAATTCTCAAATTCTGCTTGGAACTGTTTTATTTTTGCCAAAGAAATTGCTTATAAAAATTATCAACAAAATGTAGACTCTGATAATTTATTATTAGCTCTTATAAAAGATGACAATATTACAAAAAAGATTTTTAAAAAAAATAATGTAAATATAAAAGATCTTGAGAGGGAAATAATCTCTTCATTAAATGCGAAGGCAAAAATGAAAAATAAACAAGATAATTTATATATTGGTGATACTCTTCACAAAATATTTTTGAAGGCGAATGATATTAAAAATACTTTGAATGATGTAGTGATATCAACAGAACACTTAGTTTACGGTTTCACTTATGATGATAAATATGGATTTCAAATTTTAAATCAAAAAGTTATTCCAGAATTTCTTGAAATTATAAAGAAAATGAAGTCAGATCCGGCAGTAAAAAATGAACTTAATAGTTCTGATGAGTCTTTGGAAAAATATGGTATTGATCTAACTCAATCTGCACGAGATGGGATTTTAGACCCTGTTATTGGTAGGGATGAAGAGATTAGAAGAACAATTCAAATATTGAGTAGAAGAACAAAAAATAATCCAGTTCTTATTGGAGAACCTGGGGTTGGGAAAACAGCCATTGTAGAAGGGTTAGCTCAAAGAATTATTAATGGCGATATACCTTCTGCGCTACAAGATAGGAAACTAATTTCATTAGATATGGGTTCACTTTTAGCTGGAGCAAAATATCGTGGAGAATTTGAAGAAAGAATAAAAAATATTCTAAAGAAAGTGAAAGAATCAGACGGTAAGATTATTCTTTTTATTGATGAAATTCATACGGTAGTTGGTGCAGGTGCTAGTGGAGGTTCTTTAGATGCAAGCAACCTATTAAAACCAATGCTTGCGAGGGGAGAACTTAGATGTATTGGTGCTACAACTATTAATGAACATAAACAAAATATAGAAAAAGATCCTGCTTTAGAACGAAGATTTCAAAAGATAAAAGTTCATGCTCCTTCAATAGATGATACTGTATCAATTTTAAGAGGATTAAGAGAAAGATACGAAGTTCATCATAGTGTGAGAATTTCTGATAATGCTTTAGTTGCTGCTGCAACCCTTAGCGAAAGATATATTAACGATAGATTTCTTCCTGACAAAGCAATAGATTTAATCGATGAAGCAGCCTCAAGATTAAATATGGTCATAACTTCCAAACCAGAAGAAATTGATGAAATTGATCGAAAAGTTCTACAGTTTGAAATGGAAAAATTATCTTTAAAAAGAGAAACGGATGATTTTTCTATAGAAAGATTAAAAAAAATCAATAATGAACTTATATCCCTTAAAGATAAACAGGCAGAATTAGGCGCTCAATGGAAAAAAGAAAAAGGTGAAATTGATGAGATTAGCACCATAAAAGAAGAAATTGAATCTGTTCAATTGCAAATAGATCAATCTAAAAGGAGTTTTGATCTCAACAAAGCAGCAGAATTAGAATTTGGAACTTTAAATTCTTTGCAAAAAAAATTGAAAGAAAAAAGTGATTCCTTAGTAAATTCTCAAAAAAATGGAGATAAAAGTCTTTTAAGACAAGAGGTAACTTCTGATGATATTGCAGAAGTTGTCTCAAAGTGGACCTCTATTCCAGTACAGAACTTAAACCAGTCAGAAAAAGATAAACTCTTGAGCCTCGAGTCAATCCTTAAAGAAAAAATTATTGGTCAAGATAGTGCAATTAGGGCGGTTGCAGAGTCCATTAAGAGATCAAGGACTGGTCTAAATGATCCAAGCAAGCCATTAGCCAGTTTTCTCTTTTTAGGTCCAACTGGTGTTGGGAAAACAGAGCTAAGTAAAGTAACAGCTAAAATAATATTCGATTCAAATTCTTCAATTACAAGACTGGATATGTCTGAGTATATGGAAAAGCATTCAGTGAGCAAAATTATAGGTGCGCCTCCTGGATATGTAGGTTTCGAATCAGGCGGTCAACTAACTGAAGCTGTACGCAAAAATCCTTATTCATTAATACTCCTAGATGAAATAGAGAAAGCTCACAAAGATATTTTAGATATTCTCTTACAGGTTCTTGATGATGGAATTATTACTGATGGTCAAGGTCGTACAATCAATTTTAAAAATTCAATCATTGTTCTCACAAGTAATTTAGGAAGTCAATCAATAAATGATTTATCAGTTAGAAAAGAAGATGCAAATGAAATTAAAAAAGTTGTAGATAATGAAATTAAAAAATTTTTTAAGCCTGAGTTTTTAAATCGACTTGATGAAATAGTTATTTTTAATAATTTAGAACTAAATGACATAAAAGAAATTGCAAAAATCCAGCTTCAACATTTAGAAAAAAGACTTAACAAAAAAAACTTAAAATTTAAAATTACGGATGAAGCAATAAACCAACTTGTCGAAAATAGTTTCGATCATACCTATGGTGCAAGGCCTTTAAAAAGAATTATTCAAAAACAAATTGAGACAAAAATTTCAAATAATATATTGAATAATCATTACCTTAATAAAGACGAGATTAATATTTATCTGATTAATGGAGAGATAAATGTTGATTAAATAACTAATTAAAGAATCCTATATGACATTAAAAATAACAACTTTAATCTAAGATTTGAACCAATCAGGAATTCTCTCATAACTTGCTTTATTCGATTTATTTTCTTTTGATTCTGTTTTCCAACAACATGTTCTGCCCTTATCCTTATCCTGTAAGTATTCATTAGCCCATCTCCAAATCAATTCAGAGGTGAACTCCATTCCAACATTATCCATAATTCTCAGATCTAAAGCATCTAAGTCATGTAATTTTTCCCAGTAATTCAGCAAAGGGTCATCTTTATTTATTAGAAAAGTATGGTCAAATTGCTCCTTTAGTCTATTTTCTAGGGGCTTTAGACTTGAAAAATCGACAATAAAACCATTTAGGTCTAATTTTTTTGCAGTAAACCAAAAGGTGAATGATCTTGAATATCCATGCACAAATCTGCAGTGGCCTTCATGGCGCCATTGCCTATGTGAACAGGGAAAATCCTCGTAACTTTTGCTGCATGAAAATTTCAGAGAATGAATATACATCAATTAACTGTTAGGATAATTTTTAATAAAATACATTGAGTGGGACTTAACATAACGAACATAATGACTTATTCAACTAATTTTTCGATAGAGGATCTACGCTTTGATAATTATGGATTAATCCCTGCAATAGCACAAGATTGGCTTGACGGATCAATTCTTATGCTTGCTTGGATGAACAAAGAATCTTTGACAATGACACTTGAAACCAAAAACGTTCATTATTGGAGTAGATCAAGATCCGAAATTTGGAGAAAAGGAGCTACAAGTGGAAGCACCCAAATACTTAAGGAGATAAGATTCGACTGCGATAATGATGCACTAATCCTTTTGATTGAACAAAATGGTTCAGGAGCATGTCACACTGGGGAAAAAAGTTGTTTTTTCAATGAAATCAAAATTAATCAAAGTGATAAAAAAGAGAAAACAACTCCCTTCTCAAATATTTGCTCCGAATTATTCAATACAATTAACGAAAGATCAATAAATCCATCAGAAAAAAGTTACACAAATCATTTATTAACAAAAGGTAGTAATACTATTTTGAAAAAAATAGGAGAGGAATCTGCTGAATTTATAATGGCTTGCAAAGATAATGATAAAAATTCAATCTCAAATGAAGCTGCTGATTTAATCTATCATCTGCAAGTAGCCCTTAAGCACAAAGGGGTTGAGTGGAGAGATGTACTTGCTGTTCTAGAATCAAGAAAAAAAATTAAATAATTAAAATTTATATTTTTTACCTAAATTTTTAACAAATAATGTTAATTAACTAATTAATAATTATTAATTAATTATTAATTAATTATTAATTAATTATTAATTAATTATTACATGTATGGCTTAATACAGGATTGACTATAAGTTAAATATATCAACAATGAGGTAAATCGTGAGTTCATTAAGCGATTTTCTTGGTGAAATAGGGCGTCATCAACTTTTGACTCCCGAAAGAGAACTCACAATGGGCAGAAAAGTCCAAGAAATGGTAGTGCTTGTTAATAGATGTCAAGAGGCAGGAGGTAATGGCCCCGCTTGTGAATACTCTGAAGCTGAGAGAAAAAAGATAAAAATTGGTGAAAAAGCTAAAAACGAGATGATAACAGCTAACCTAAGACTAGTTGTCAACCTCGCCAAAAGATACCAAGGGAAAGGATTAGAATTATTGGACTTAATACAGGAGGGTACATTAGGTCTCACAAGGGCCGTAGAAAAATATGATCCGTCTAGAGGACATAGATTTTCCACCTATGCTTATTGGTGGATTAGGCAAGGTTTAAATAGAGCATTGTCAACTCAAAGTAGAACGATAAGGATCCCTGTTAACATTAATGAAAAACTTACAAAACTAAGATCAGCAAAATCAAAGCTTATGCAACTTAAGGGTATTCCACCTACTAGTGATGAGCTAGCTGGAGAAATGAAAATAACAAAAGAGGAAATTGACGAACTCCTTTCTTGTGAATTGAGAAGCATCACTGTTAGTCTCCAAGGCACTGTTAAATCAAAATCAGATCCTTCCGAGTTAGTTGATATTCTTCCAAGTGATCAAACTCCTCCAATGGAATTAGCCGAATTAGCTGAAAGGACAGCCTCGGCTTGGAAGTTATTAGATAAAGCAAATTTAACTGAGAAAGAAAGAAAGATAGTAAGCTTAAGATTTGGTTTAGACGGCTCAAATGAATGGAGAACTTTAGCTGAAGTTGCAAGACACATGAGTTGTAGCAGGGAATATTGCCGACAAGTTGTTCAACGTGCTTTAAGAAAACTTAGAAAAGCAGGGATACAGAATGGATTAGTTGATAGTATTAGTTAAAAATTATATTAAAAATATTTAAATTTCATTTATAAGGATGAAAGAGAATTACAAAACTCAAGAAAAAATCTATGATGCTGAAGTTTTAGAAAGTTCAACATTTGATGAAAATATCATTATCAAGATTCTTATTAAAGCGGGAAGAACAATTGCCAAACCTGCATTAGAAGTTTTGGAGATGGCGTTAGATCCTTATACTCCTGCACAAGTGAGAGTTTCATTAATGGCTGCTCTAGCATATTTGATTATGCCATTTGATCTTTTCCCTGACTTTATGCCTTTAGTTGGTTTTAGTGATGATTTTGTCGCCCTCACAGCAGTACTTAGTATATGGAGCAAATACATGACTCCTTCAATAAGAGCAAGAGCCGAGAATAAGCTTAATAAGTTATTTCCTTTTTATTAAATGAGTAAATTATCTATACAGGAAGAAAAAGAACTCGTCTCCTTCATTAAAGATTGGTTAAAAACGCATGGATTTACCCAAAAAGACTTAGCCAATGAATTAAATATTAAATCGAGTAGAACCTCCGAGATTATTATCAAAATGAAAGAATTATATAAAAAAGGCGGCATGTTCAATATTGCAAAAAATCTTATAATGATTGAGCAAAAATGGTTAAACAATATCAAGAACGATTATCTAGAAACAAAACAAACACCACCATATAATCAATTAGATATCGACTCATTAGTAAACCAGATAAATCAAGATACTAGTAAATAAGTATTATTTAGAATAATTTATTTTTAATTAAAAATGATATAACCTCTTAAAACTAACGTTTAAATAAATATTGTTTTAACTCCTAAATAAGATAAATAATTGAATTATTAAAGCAAAAATAATATGTATTTTTAAGTTAGATTAATTCTTTTAATAAATAGTTAATAATTACTAAATTTTTTCCGTAAATCATATTTAAAATGCTTGTATCCAGGGATAAATATCATAATTAATCCATATACCTTTTTTCCAATATATATCCTCCTCAATAAGATCTTTCAACTCTTTTACATCATTAGCATTAAAAATTCCAAACAAATATTTGGTACATTTTGTTGGCCCTAATGTAACTAAAATATCGCTATCTTTTAAGTTTTTGAGTCTCTTAAGATGTTGTTCTCGAAATTGTTCCCTTTTAATAATTGCATCTTCACAGTACCGTCCAAAAACTACAAACTTTTCCATTTTTAAATATAAATAATAGGATAAATAGATACTTAATAATTGCATATATTACACGCAGATTGCTATGTTATTTAATACAACTTTCTTTTAATTAATTATGCTAACTGGTAGCGATCTCCTTGCAAAAGTTAAAGAACTTGGTGATGCTAGCAAATCTGACTTAGTTCGCGCCTGTGGATATGTTTCCACTAAAAAAAACGGAGGTGAACGCTTAAACTTTACCGCATTTTATGAAGCACTTTTAGAAGCAAAAGGGGTTAATCTTGGTGATTCTGGAGTTGCAGGTATTGGAAAAGGTGGAAGAAAACTCAGTTATATTGCTACAGTTCAAGGTAATGGAAATCTTCTAATTGGGAAAGCATATACAGCACTTCTTGATTTAAAAGCAGGTGATGAATTCGAAATTAAGCTCGGAAAAAAACAAATCAGATTATTACCTACAGTAGAATCTTAAAGACAACAACAATAAATTGTTAATAACATTTTTAACTAATTTTCTATAAATAATTCTTTTAATTAATAAATTATCTTTGTATTTATTTTTTTTGATCAGCAGCTAAACGCATTTCTTTACAAAATTCACCAACATGATCTACAACATCTTTTTGACTTGAACTAGAAATTCTTTTTACAAATGCACTTCCAATAATTACTCCATCTGCACCCCACTCACGAACTTTATTAACATGCTCTGGAGTAGATATTCCAAAACCAACCGCAATTGGATTGCTATTTACATCTTTTAATTTAGCAATAAGATTTTCTACTCTATTTTCCATTTTGTTTCTCTCACCAGTGACACCTGTAACACTTACTAAATAAGTAAAGCCTTTTGTATGATTTGATATTTGTTTCATCCTTTCAAAAGGAGTGGTTGGCGCTACCAATAAAATCAAGTCAAGAGAATGGTTACTCACTAATTTAGAAAATTTATAAGCTTCCTCTAAAGGGAGATCAGGAACTATTAGGCCAGAAACTCCAGCATTAGATGCCATCTCACAAAACTTTTCAAAGCCGAAACATAGTAATGGATTTAAGTAAGAAAAAAGGATGATGGGAATATTTAATTTACCTTTTAAAGACTCTAAAAGTTTAATTACTTTTCTTAGGCTAGTACCTGACTTTAAGGCGCGAGAGGCCGCCAACTGAATAACAGGTCCGTCTGCAAGTGGGTCACTGTAAGGGATACCTAATTCAATAAGGTCAGCTCCATTTTCTTGTAACTTTAATAAGATCTCAGAAGTTATTTCAATATTCGGGTCCCCAGCCATTATAAAAGGCATCAAAGCTAATTTTTTATTATTTTTTAACTCACAAAACATCTCATCTACCTTAGATAAAGATTCGTTTTTAGTGATTTGCATTTTGTTATCTTTCATGATTTTAAGATATTTTTCTATGAAAAATTTATGGATTTTTATCTAAATCTTCCATTAGTTTTTGCTGTTCTTCCTTTGACAATGAGTTGAATTTGGTTTCTAGTTTATCATTAACAACTTTTTCATACTCTTTTCTATAACGCTTCCTTTGTTCCATAAAAGTCATTTTCCCATTTACAACTCTATAAACATAAGATGTTACCCAAGTAATAACAATCAAAATCAAGATACAACTCGATAGAGTAGTAGCTGAAAAATTATCAATACCAATTTGTGGTGCAAATTTGTAACTAATTAATCCTATTAATGAAATAAATAAACCTATTTGTATAACTTTACCTTTAGTCAATTATTTACCCTTTACCACTTCCTTTAAGTCTGAGATTTAAAAATGGAGAAAACAAAATTAAACCTGGAAAAAAAAGGAATACAAGGCCATAAATTCCTAATCTTTCAAATTTGCCCATAATATTCCATCTATTATTCATCCAGTAAAAAAGTAATAATGGAATAACCAATAAATAGGCCGAAATAATTCCAATATAAGCAAATAGAGTTGCGAATGAATTATTGAAGAAGCTTTCCATTTTGATTTATGGTTTCTTAGTTAAAACATAACAACTATTGAGGGTTATCGTCAGAACTAAAAATAAATAATTAAATTATGGGAGTGGGGGGACTTGAACCCCCACGAGCTAAATCGCTCGACGGATTTTAAGTCCGGCGCGTCTACCAATTCCGCCACACTCCCAAAGGTATTTGCGCTATTTAATCGTAGCTGAAAGTAACCCAATTAACCAAGAAAAATTGGAATATTTACACTTTTAATTGTCAGATTAAATCTTTTTTTTAATTTACAATTCCTTCTACTTGCCATTGCAAAATTTCACCTGCATGAAATGGTTTTATTTGTCCGACAATATTTTTTTCTTTAACAACATCAATATATTCTTTAATTTTGTTAGGTCTAGAAACTAATTTTAATTTTTCTTTATTTGGTGGGACATTATAAAAATTAGGACCATTCAAACTTGCAAACTTTTCAAAATTATCTAGAGCATCCTCCTCTTCGAAAACTGTTAAGTAGCTTTCTATTGCTACTGGCGAATTAAAAATGCCTGCACATCCACAAAAAGCCTTCCACTTCCTAAGGTGTGGAGCAGAGTCAGTCCCCAAGAAAAAACATTTTTTCCCACTTGTTGCAGCTTTCCTTAAAGCGAGTCTATTATTTTCCCTCTTAGCAACTGGTAAGCAGTAAAAATCACTATTTAAGCCTCCAAAAAACATTGCATTTCTATTGATATGCAAATGATGAGGAGTAATAGTAGCCCCAATATTATTTTCTTGCACAAAATCCACTGCGTAAGAGGTGGTTATATGTTCTAGAACGATTTTTAATTTTGGAAATCTTTTGGTTATTTGAGAAAGTTCTCTATCTATAAAAACTTCTTCCCTATCGAATACATCTACTTCAGAATCAGTCACTTCCCCATGAATTAAAAGAGGCATTCCAGAATCTTGCATTAATTCAAAGATCTTATATAGATCTTTTATTTTCCTAACTCCATGACTGGAATTTGTTGTGGCATTAGCAGGATATAATTTTGCTGCAAAAAAAACATTATTTTTAAAACCATTAATTAGTTCCCCTTTATCCGTGTCATCTGTAAGATAAATTGTCATTAATGGTTCAAACTTAGAACTTTCTGGTAACGCTTCAAAAATAGATTTCCTATAAGAAATAGCGCTATTGATTGATGTTATGGGACTTGTAGTATTTGGCATAACAATGGCTCTTCCAAAATATTCCGAAGTAAACTGAATGATATTTTTTAATACAACACCTTCTCTTAAATGTAAATGCCAATCATCAGGTTTTATTATGGTTAAAGTCTTCAAAATTTTTTCTATTTAATTAATTTTAACAGCAAATTAAAATTGACAATAAATTATAGATATTCGAGGATAGTTAATAACCAATTATGAAAATTTTTATTATCTAAATAAAAAACTAAATATGAGTGATTTTTTATTTCCAATAATAGAAATAGTTTTAGGCATAGTTCTACTTTTTGCTGGAGGAGAGTTCTTTATTCAAGGTGCCATATCTTTGTCTTTAATTTTAGGAATACCTCAAATAGTAATTGGTTTAACCGTTGTTTCTCTTGGAACAAGCTCTCCTGAGTTGTTGGTAAGTTTAAGTTCAATTTTAAAAGGCAGTGATTCGCTTGCGGCAAGCAATGTAATTGGAAGCAATATTTTTAATGTTCTCGTTGTTTTAGGTATAAGTTCATTGATAACGCCTCTCAAGGTAAAAAGCAGAATAGTCAGAAGAGATGTACCTCTTTTAATGGCAATTTCGTGTGCAGTTTGGGCCATGTCATCAACAGGCCTATTAACGTTGCAAGCAGGGGTATTCCTAATGTTTTGTTTAATCTTAAATACAATATGGGAAATCAATACCATCAATGAGAAAGGAGATGAGACAAAAGATGCTGAACCAGAGATAGAAGAATTAAAAGATAACTATCAAGGGAAAATGAATATTTTACTAAAGTTAATATTGGGAATATTTCTTTTAAGCTTTGGTTCAAATATTTTAGTAAATGGTTCTCAAACAGTCGCTACTCTTTTGGGTGTAAATGAAGTTGTTATTGGGTTAACTATCGTCGCAACTGGGACATCTTTACCAGAATTAGTAACTTCAATAATTGCTGCATTTAAAGGCAAAACAGATCTTGCGATTGGGAATGTAATAGGAAGTAATTTACTCAATCAACTTTTAATCCTTGGTAGTTGCAGCATTTTTTCAGGATTTAAAGGTTTAGTAATTGAACAGAGTCTAATAAAAGTTGACTTACCTTTTATGGTTTTAACTACCTTTGCATGCTTACCAATTTTCTGGAGCAAAGGAAAAATCACAAGAATTGAAGGATTTATTTTGCTTAATCTTTATATTTTCTACATTCTCGATAAAATACTTTTCCTGAATGAATTTAACTTCCTTTCTGAATTAAGGATAGGTTTATTTATTTACTTTGCATTACTTATAGTATTTCTGATTGTTCAAGAAAAATTAAAATTTTCTAATTCATAATTTTATCCATACATAGTCACAAATTCTTCTGAGATGGTTGGGTGCAAAGCCATAGTAATATCAAAGTCTTTTTTTGTTATCCCTGCATTTAATGAAATTGATACCATTTGAATAATCTCAGACGATGTTTCTCCAAACATATGACATCCTAGGACTTTGTCAGTTAGCTTATGAACTACAATCTTCAACATACATTTTGATTTATTCTTTTTAAAGGTATTAGACATAGGGGTAAATTTACATTTAAAAATTTTTATATTTTTTTCAGAGTAAATCTCTTTAGCTATTTTCTCACTTAAGCCAACTGTTGAAATTTCTGGAATAGTAAAAACGGCCTTAGGGATATATTCATAATTTACTTTTCTATTTTGGTCATTAAAAAAATTATCCGAAAAAACTCTCCCTTGTTCTATTGCTACTGGAGTTAAGTTTGGCTTATTTATGATATCGCCAACTGCAAAAATATTTTCGTTGCTTGTTTGATTAAGTTCATCGACATCTAAATATTGGCCATCCATCTTTAGATTTAAAAAATCTAAATTTAAAGGCAAAAGATTTGGTTCTCTTCCTGTAGCAATAAGGATATTATCAGTTAGGAGTTTATCTCCCGAGTCTAAGGTAGCTTCCAGATTCTCATTTACTTTTTTGATAGAATTTAAATGAGTATTGGGGATTATATTGATTTCAGCAAAAGTAGGTGATTCCTCTAGGCATGAAGAAAGATCCTCATCAAAACCATTAAGTAAATGTTGACCTCTAATTAATTGAGTTACTTCAGTACCTAGATTTCTGAAAATAGAAGCAAATTCACAAGCAATATATCCACCTCCCACTATTAATATTGATTTAGGAAACTTTTCTAATTCAAAAATATCATCACTAGTCCATGCCAAATCTACCCCAGGAATATTTAATTTCTTTGGTTTACCTCCAACTGAAATAAGAATTTTTTTTGAACTTATTTTGTTTTTAATTTTCTTTGTGTTTGAACAAATAATTTCTAATTCATTTTGAGTAATAAATCTTCCTAAGCCT
This sequence comes from Prochlorococcus sp. AG-418-G23, assembly GCA_003214195.1. Classification (GTDB taxonomy): domain Bacteria; phylum Cyanobacteriota; class Cyanobacteriia; order PCC-6307; family Cyanobiaceae; genus Prochlorococcus_A. Next base: position 23,477 of record QCLY01000012.1, on the reverse strand, counting down.
TCAAAAATAGTTATATTCAACTTTTTTAAAGAATTTCTATGTAAATTACTTAATCTAGAAACCTCCTCTCTAACATTCTTCAACAAAATATTTGATTCAAAATTAATAACTTCATTCTTTAATCCATATCCTTCAGAAGAATCAATATTTTTTTTACTTTTAGCTGCATAAACCATTAATTTCTTAGGCACACATCCCTTTATCACACAAGTTCCTCCTATTTGATTTGCTTCTATAATTGCGACTTTTGCTCCATAACTAGCCGCACGTTTTGCCGCCGCAAGTCCTCCAGATCCAGCGCCAACAACAATTAAATCAAATTCAAATTCCAAGACTTTTTTTAATCAATTATTATAACGTTAGTTTAAAGCTTTAATTTAGATAATGAATGGGATTTTGACATGGGATGATTTAAATAAATTTGAAGTTGAAGATCTTGATAGAGTCCATGGTATAAATAATTCCTACTCAAATTTAAGATTATTTGGACATAGTGAAAATGATGTATTAGTTACCCTCTATAGGGATAGGCATTCTTGGTGTCCTTACTGTCAGAAGATATGGTTATGGCTTGAATTTAAGAAAATTCCATACAGAGTCAAGAAAATAAATATGTTTTGCTACGGCCAAAAAGAAAGTTGGTTCCTTGAAAAAGTCAGATCGGGGAAATTACCTGCAATTGAATTTAAAGGTCAAGTTATCACTGAAAGCGACGATATCATAGCTTTTTTAGAAGATGAATTTGGAGCACTTGGATCTTTTATTACATCCAGTCACCTTATCAAAATTAGAGAGTTAGAAAGAGAAATTTTCAGATTTTGGTGTAATTGGCTCTGCCGAGAAAGCTTTAATTTTATAGATAACTCTTTTAGAAAAAAAGGATTTAAAGAATCCATTTCTAAACTCGATGAAATCTTAAGTAGATCAAAGTCGGGGTTTGTTGATCCATCAGTATCTAATACAGGGGATATAGAGCCTGGTGTTGGAGATATAATTTTTATTCCCTATATGGAGAGAATGAATGCATCACTAATGTATTATAAAGGGTTTAATTTAAGATCTAATTACAGTTATTTGGATAAATGGTTCACGCTGTTTGAAGGGACAAGTGCTTATAGAGGCACTCAAGGGGATTTTCATACTCACTCTCATGATTTACCTCCACAAATGGGAGGTTGTTATAAAGAAATTAATGAAGAACAGATTAATTTCTCTGAGCTAATAGATACTGGAGAGGGTCTAGGTAAATATGAATTCAATAAAAATTATGATTCAAAATATTTTGCTAAAATTGCTCTTAAAAGAGTAATAAAGCATAAAGATAATTTACTAAAAGTAAATCCATACAATAAAGAATCCTTTGATAAATCATTAAGATCAGTATTGACATATATGATTACAGGTGAAGTTCTTATCCCTAAAAAAATTTCAGGAATCTCTCTAAGATACTTAAAAAACAGAGTATCAGTTCCAAGAGATATGCCAATTATTTCAGCAAGGTTATTAAGACAATCATTGAATAAAATTGAATCGCTCAGTTATATCAATGAAATTGATAATTTACCTCTCAGGCACAGATTTGATCAAGATCCTAGAAATTTTATTTCTGGTAAACAGTAAAACTATAAATTTTTTCTTGAATCTATTTGAAGTAAATCTCTTATTTTTTGTACTTGACTTGCGATATTAGGATCAATAGATAATTTTTTTTCAACTTGTTCAATAGCATACATTACTGTTGTATGATCTTTACCCCCAAATTCATCCCCAATTCTTGGTAAGCTTAGATCCGTTCCATGTCGCATAAGATACATACCTATTTGCCTAGCTTGACTTACTGGTTTTCTCCTGCTTGAACTGATCAATTCATCAGTAGAAACTTTAAAGAAATCTGATACTTTGTTAATAACTTGTTTGGGAGTAACAACGACTCCAACACTATTAGGATCAAGCATTGGGGCAATTGACTGAACTGTCATTGGTAAGCCTGTTATTGATGCAAATGCAACAGCTCTAGTAAATGCTCCTTCCAATTCTCGAATATTAGAAGTGAATCTTCCTGCTATAAATTGGATTAAATCTCTGGGGAGACTCATACTCTCTTGTTCTGCCTTTTTTTGAAGAATAGCAGTTCTCGTCTCAAGATCAGGGGGCTGAATATCTGCAGTCATACCCATTGAGAATCTAGAAATTAATCTTTCTTGAATTCCCGACAATTGATTAGGAGGTCTATCACTTGCAATAACTATTTGACTACCTGATTCGTGAAGAGCATTGAAAGTATGAAAAAATTCTTCCTGTGTATACTCTTTACCTTCTAAGAATTGTATATCATCTATTAAAATCAAATCTACATTTCTATATTTATCTCGAATAGCTGTCATTCCATCTCTCCTAATACCACTAATAACGTCGTTAGTGAAAGTCTCTGTAGATACATATTTAACTTTTGCTTCTGGATCTATTTCTACTCGATAATGTCCTATTGCTTGCATTAAATGAGTTTTCCCAAGACCAACTCCACCACAAATAAATAATGGATTGAATTCTCTTCCAGGAGATTCAGCAACGGCTAAAGCTGCAGCATGAGCCAACCTACTATTTGGACCCACAACAAATCTTTTAAAAACGTAGCGGAAATTTAAACCGTTAGGATTTCTGGATCTATTTTTTGAGGAAATTTCTTGACTATTATTAGAAAATGATTTTGTTTTGTAATTCAAATTCTGTTCCTCTATTTTCTCTTTATTTGTTATGTCGCTACTTATATTTGATTCAGATTTAAATACAACTTTTACATCATAGCCGCAAATTTCTTTAGCAGTTTTTTCAATAGTTTCACAATAATTCTTTCTTAAATAATCACTAGAAAATGTATTTGGAGCGATTAAGGTTAATAAGCCATCCTCAAAACAATTAAATTTAGCAGGCCTTATCCATGTCTCAAATGAAGGCTTACTTAAAGTTTTTTGGAGTGTTTGTTGAACTTCCGCCCAAATAGGATTAATTGCTTGCAAAGTTTTATTCCATAGATTATTAATCTAGTTGGAATTTAATAATTGGCCATTATCAAATCACAAGATCACGACAAATTTAAAATTATTTAACAAAGTATCATCTAACTTTATAAAAAAAATTTAATATTTTTTCAATAGGAATATAATTATTAAAAATAGCTCTAATGTATTGGATAAAGCACTACTTATAATCATGGCAAAATGGCATGGTTTTGGAAGATGCAAAACAAGATTATCAAAAGATATAGGTAAAAGTAATTCTGTGAATGTACAGAGTATCATGACCAAACACACTATTTCAGTCGCAAAATCTCTCCAAAAAACAAAACTAATTGATATTTCTATAGCTATATCTGGTTTAGGGAAAAAAAATTGTAGAAGATGGTCTGAAGAATTTGGGATCAAAAAATTTAATTTACAGGGGAAAGGCTGCTTAGGAGAAAAAATGAAAAGGCAAATAATTATCAACAAAAAATTCTGCACTAAACAGAAGATAAAAAATATTATTTTTATTGGTACTGACCTTCCAGACTTATGTCATCAAGATTTGTTGAATACTCTAAAAGAGCTACAACAAAATGATCTCATATTAGGACCATCCAATGATGGAGGATATTGGCTTATTGGTTTATCAGAAAAAATAATGGCAACCAATCTATATTTGCCTTTTATCAACATTAATTGGGGTACACAATATGTTCTTCAAAATACAATTGATAATTTTGGTTCTAAACAATTGAAATATAAGTTGTTAGATAAAAAAATTGATATAGATACAATAATTGATATTGAAGATAGAAAGTAATCAACTTGTCTAAGATCTCTATTATCATTCCAACTATCAATGAGGCCAATCATTTGCCATTGTTGCTTTCAGACTTGTCAATCATTCAGAAAGAGGGGGAAATTATTATAGTTGACTGTGGTAGTGAAGATAAAACTATTGATGTAGCAAATATTTATGGGGCGAAAGTATTTAAATCAAAAGAAAGAAATAGAGGTTTACAATTAAACATGGGTGCAAAATATTCAAAGGGAGAATGGCTCATATTTTTACATGCAGATAGCAGATTAACGCAAGACTGGTTTAGAAAAATAAAATTACTTCTAAAGGAAGACAAATATTTTATTTACTATTTTAAATTTAAAATTAATGATAAAAGGATAATTTATAGATTCCTTGAGATCTTTGTTGATTTTAGGAGTCAATATCTTAAACAACCCTATGGAGACCAAGGTTTAATAATTCATAGATCAATTTATTTTAAGAATAATGGATTTAGAAAAATTCCTTTAATGGAGGATATTGATTTTTTAAATAGATTAAAAAATAAAAAAGATTTAAAGCAATTAAATTTACCTATTTTTACAAGTTCAAGGAAATGGGAAAGAACTAATATTTTCCTCCAAGCATTCAAGAACTGGAACTTTAGAAGAAGATGGTCAAAAGGTGAATCTATAAAATCTATATATTCTGACTACTATAAACATTAATTAATTTGCATACCAAAAAGCGCATTTAGTGCCTCTTGGTTCTAATATCCAACCTTGTCTTTTATAAAATGAAACAACTTCCGCATCAGCAAAAAGTGTAACTTTAGAAATGCCAGTATTCTTTAATTCTTTTAGAATATATTTCATTAACTCTTTCCCCAATCCTAGTCCTTGATAGACAGGATTAACAGCCACATCCCATACTGTAGCTTCTAGAATCCCATCACCAGTGCATCTTGCAAATCCTACAAGCCTTGGAAATTTATCATCATGACGCCATAATCCAACCACCAAAATACTAAAATCCAAAGCTCTTTTAACTCTTCTTATTGGACGTCTGCTCCAACCAACAGTTTGTAAAAGTTGATCTAGTTCAATTAGATCTAATTCTTTACTTTTACTACATACAAATATTTCTTCTCTCTTTTTTTGAGTGAATTCATAAGAATTTGAACCATATAAATTAACGAGTTCATCTTTCGAAATACTGCAAGAATTTTTTATTGATGACCCTCTGTTTCTAAAAATCATTAAAAATTTGCAAATCCTTTTTCTTGAAGCTCAGAAAGTTGAAAATATAAACCTTTTTTCAATCGCAATTCACTATGAGTTCCCTCCTCAACTAGTGATCCTCCTTTTAAAACTAAAATCTTATCAGAATTTTCAATAGTTGCCAGTCTATGCGCTATTACTAATGCTGTTCTTTTCGAAAGAATTCTCTCAAGATCCCTCTGCAGAGTAGCCTCTGTAGAAGGGTCCATAAATGCTGTAGCTTCATCCATTATTAAAACAACAGGATTTCTAATCGCCACACGAGCTACTGAAAGAAGTTGTCTTTCTCCAGAAGAAAGATTACCGCCTCTTTCTCTAAGAAAGGTGCCCAAACCTTCTGGTAATTTTTTTAACAAATCATCTAATCCTAATTCTTTACAAAGTCTCTTTAATTCAAGATTGTTTATATTCGCATTTAATTTCAAATTATCTGCAACATTTCCACTAAAAATAAAGGTGTCTTGCAAAACCACTCCCAACATATTTCTAAGAGTTGCAATAGGAATATCTTTTATATTTATATCATCAATTAAAATTTGACCTGATTGGGGTTCATACAATCTACACAATAATCTTATTATTGTTGTTTTACCCGAACCAGTTGGGCCTACAAAAGCCACATGTTCTCCTGGATTGATTATGAATGATAAATTCTTAAGAATATCCTCACCTTCTTTATAAAAGAAATTAACGTTTTTAAACTCAATTTTGCCCTTGAATTTCTTATTTAGATTCTGGGCATGCTTTAAAAAATTCTTCGCAGAAATAGAGTCCTTGATCTGAATTTCTTCATCCAATAATTCATTTATTCTTTCAACAGCTGTTAAACCTCCTTGTATCTGAGTAAATCTTTCCGCAAGCTGCCTTAAAGGTTCAAAAAGTCTTTGGGAATACAAAATAAAAGTTGTTAAAGTTCCTAAACCAATATTTCCAGAAGTAACGAGATATCCTCCAACTGCTAAAACTAGGGAAACTGCGGCAAGAGAAATCCACTCTATAAATGCTGAAATACTGCTGTCATAAAAAATTGTGCCATTTACCGCTTTCTTATAAGCAACTCCAGTATTAGAAAATTTCTTGCTATTTAGGGCCTCTCTTCTGAACATTTGAACGACTTCTAAACCTTGAAGATTTTCTTGAAAATCAGAGTTGAGTTGAGACAATTCTTCCCTTACTTGATAATTTGCTCTTCTATAACGTTTTTGAAGCCAAATAATGAAATAAGAAACTGGAATTTGAGTTAATAACAATAAAATGGCAAGACCTCGATCAATTGAAAGCATTGTCAAAGAGATTACTATCAGACTAACAAAGTCTGCAATTACTCCAACTGCACCACTACCAAAAACCTCAGCTAAAGCATCAACATCATTTGTTAATCTCGTTAATAATTTCCCAACAGGCATATTATCGTGATATTTGAGAGATAAAGATATTGAATGATCAAATAGTTCTTTTCTTATCCTTGCAGTTAATTTCTGACCCACTGCTTGGATGTTATAGGTTTGGTATCCTTGCAAAATCAACCTTAAAATAACTGTTACAAATAAAGTTAAAATAATGGCATTCATTGACTGCCCAAAAAACGTTTTACTCAGCCAAACATCTGTACTTTCGTTTTTAAGAATAGTAATTGCTTGACCTATCAAAAGTGGTTGAATAGCGCCAGAGAAAGATACAGGCAGCAAAACTATTAATATTAGATAGATTGTTTTTTTATCTCTAGCTAAATATTTCCCTAATCTTTTAATCCTTCTAAAATCATTAAAAAACATTTAGCTAATATTCTATAAAGCATTATTTGATTCTATTGATAAAATCGTATCTCTGAGATGATTATCATCTAATCGCATTGATAAAGGGTTACCAATTAGTCTTGCAGTTGAGTAAAAAAGATCATCTATTTTAATTAAACCATTCTCTTTAAGAGTCTTTCCTGTCGCCACCAAATCAACAATAGCTTCTGCCATACCTGTTATCGGACCAAGCTCGACAGAGCCTGTTAAATGAACTATTTCTACAGGTATATTTAATTCATCAAAATAAGATCTTGCTGTTTTTGTGAATTTACTCGCTACTTTACAATTGGCAGGAAGATCAGTCGGCTTAGAATAATTACTATCTTTTTTGACTGCCAATGACATATGACAACCCCCAAATCTTAGATCGAGTAAATTTGCAACTTTTAACTCAGATTCTCTTAAAACATCATATCCAACAATACCTAAATCAGCCTGTCCATAACCTACATATACAGGGACATCCCCATTTCTTACCAACAAGGCTTTAGCCCGTTTGCAATTTGATTCAAAGGTTAATGATCTATTATTTTCTTCCAAAGCATCAGAGAAATCTAAACCAGTTCTTTTAAAAATTGAAATTGAATCTTCTAACAGAGCTCCTTTTGGTAAAGCTATAGTAAACATAGATTAATTTCTTCCATAGATCCTTCATTCTAAGTTACTAATGGATTTTAATAAAGCTCGAAATATAATAGGACTTAGAGTTTTAAGTGATAACGTCATTTGGTTGTTGGTAAAAGATAAATCCGTTGTAGTTGTAGACCCATCTGTTCACGAACCAGTTATTAGATACATAAATGAAAACAATTTGCACTTAGAAGCTATTTTGCAAACTCATCATCATTCAGACCATATTGGAGGGACGAAGTCTCTTATTGAAAAATGGCCAAATGTAAAGGTGATTGCTTCCTCCAAAGAAAAAAAGCGAATCCCTTTTCAAAATGTATCAGTTGAAGATGGAGAAACTTTAAACATTTTAGGGGAAGAAGTAAAAATAATTGAAGTATTAGGTCATACAAGCTCACATATTGCCTTCTTTTTGAATGGGGAAAATCCTGTTCTTTTTATTGGTGACACATTATTTTCTGGAGGTTGTGGAAGAATTTTTGAGGGAACTTATCAACAAATGTATTCTTCACTAGAAAGAATCAAATCTTTACCAAAAAATACTCTCATATATTGTGCACATGAATATACAAAGGGCAATATATTGTGGGCATTGAATCTCAAGCCAAAAGATCAAGATATAAAAAATAAACTTTCGGAAGTTGAAAAAAAACTTTCACTTAACGAATTGACAATTCCATTTTTACTTGATGAAGAGATGAAAATAAACCTTTTCTTAAGAGCAAAAAATTTAGAAGAATTTACTTTTTTAAGAGCAAATAAAGATTTATGGGTTTAAATAGATAGGTATCTTCTTAAACAAATGTCCCCCAAACAAGTAATCAAAACATCAAATGCTCCAGATCCAGTAGGCCCTTATAATCAAGCAATAAAAGCTGGGGATTTTATCTATTGTTCTGGTCAAATTGCTATAGACCCAGCTTTAAATGAAATAACATGTTTAGGTGATATAGAGAAGGAAACTATTCAAGTTTTAAAAAATCTTGCAGAAGTTCTTAAAGCTGGTGGAGCCAAAATAGAAGATGTAATAAAAACAACTATTTACTTAACGGACTTAAGTAATTTTCAAATTGTCAATAAAATATATAGTGATTTTTTTAATATAGATAATCCTCCCGCAAGGGCCTGCGTGGAAGTTTCATCTCTACCAAAAGGAGTTTTAGTTGAAATAGATTGCGTCGCATTTCTAGATTAATTTCTAATTATTGAGAAATTTGAAATATGAACCAATTGTGCACCATAGTTGTATAGATTATTAGTTGATAATTCATCTTTGATCTATGTCAGCAGCAAAGCTTAATATAGATGAACTAGAAGCAGGTTATCCTTTATTTTGTAAAGCTCTTAGACTATTAATCTTAAAAGGAAACTCAGTTAAAGATATAGAAAAGACAGTGTGTTGGAGTCATCTTGAGACTTTAAATAGATGTCTACCTGGTAGATATAAAGCCCCAACATATTTAATGGCTTTAATCAAAAGAGATATTGCAAAGCCTAATAATTATTAAATAGGACTAATCCTCTAAATAAAATTTATCAATATCCATTGAAAAGTCTTTTTCCTTTTCTGATATTTCTTTATTATCTAAAAATATTGAAAGACTTACAAAATTCTTACCGAAGCTGATATTTGGATAGATATCCCTTTCTTTGCATAATTTCTCAATTTCCCCTATGAATTTACTGATTTTTGAGTATTGATCAAATTCAAATCTTTTTTCAATCCTCAAAGGTGATTCTCTTTCATTCCACATTACATTCTTTATTCAAGACTAATTAACACTATACATTCAACAAAGTTTCTCAATAAATTATTGAAGTTAAAATTTTTAGTCACTCTCCCAACAATCAATAATACCTCCAATTGTTAAATCGGTTTGAACTTCTGGATTAGGGCATGCAAATCTAGCGGCAGAGCCACTAGCAGTAAAAACCCAGTTACCTTCTCTTGCTCCAACAGGATCAACAGCAACTACTTTCTTTCCTTTATTATTTTCTAAAATTCGTAAATTCATGTGACCCAAGCCAGCGACTCTTTGAGTGCATACCATCCTTCCTAGTACCTTCATAATTTCCACAATTTATATGCTCCTTTTTTATGACTTGTCAGGATCCCAATGATCAATTATTCCAACAATCGTTAAATCACTTGGATAAGATTTACTTCCCGCTGCTTCTCTAGCTGCAGAACTTCCAACACAAATAACCCAATCTCCTGGCTTACAGCCAACAGCATCAACTGCAACTTTATTTGAAGAACCATCTAATACAACCTGCAGATGTTTATGTTCAAAACCAGGAATCCTATTGGTAGAAACAAGTGGTTTTACAACCTTGCAAATTAACATAATTAGTGAGCCTCCTCTGTTTTTTTATCTAAAGACATTCCAATAATTTGAGCGGAATGAATGTTGTCCCTATCTCTAATAGTAGAGCAAGTGTGTAACAACCCTTGATCAACTAAATTTTTATATCTAATTGATATCGCATTATTAACTCTTTCACAATCATTTATTGCCCTCTCTTTTGCGCCGGGGACTTTCCCAGAGTAATCAAATCTTATTACTACCGGAATAGGTAGATCTTGAGTAATATTTAATCCAGTAAAAATCTTCACTCCTACATCTAAATCTGGAGCCCCTTCTTCGACTGTATCTAAATGAGCAAAATAAGTTAAATTTCTGAGATGTACCTCTTTGAAACCTATACCTACTCCAATAAACCTCTCTGCATGTCCAATATCTTTATAAGAACCATTATGAAAACTCTTAACATAATCAATTTGAGAAATATTATTGACAATTAATTTATAGGTAAATTTTTCCAGTCCACTGAGTTTATCTTTTGAAGATTGCTTAGAAATTGTCTGGCAAATTTCTTTTTCTGCATCCTCTCTTGAGAAATTTATTGTTGAATTATAAATTTCTAATGTAGAAATGGTTTTTTCTAAATCTATACCGCCATCGCTAGTTGATAAATGAATTTTTAATGAATCAGTGTCTGTATCAAGTCCAATTAACATTAAATCCACAGAAGCTCCGCAGCAAAAGCTATTCTCTACAGCCTCTTTGAAAGCATATAATTTATTTCTACCTTCTGCAGCAGCTAACTCGTCATTACTCCCATGAGCTGCGCATCCCTGATGCAAAGGATCTACTGAACTAAAGTGATAAGTTACAACTTTTAAGTACCTGGTATCTTTATGAGCTTCATTAGGAACATTCTCTCTATATCTTTTATGTTCAGTTTTTACCCATCGATTAACGGTATTTTCAATATCAAACAGTGCTCCAGCATGGGATCTTCTTCTTACTGAACTAAAAGGTATTCTCATTACATAAGCAACTGAATGAGCTAATCTTCCATCTGAACAAGGAGTTATATCAAGTAAATGTATTCCACAATCTAAGAGGAATTTTTCAAAGTCTTCCGCACTCCTACTTCCAGCGGCACCTTCAAGTGGATCATTGTTAAAAAAATTGTCGCTTAGTTTCTCATGCTGTTTGAAAGCACACCATGCATATAAAGCCCTCATATCAAGAGGTTTAACCCAAGATTTATCTAATACATGTAGGGGTAAATCTATTCCCAAATTTTTTCTTGATATTTTCTGTGCCTTATTTATAAAATCTTCGTGATGTTGAATTCGAGCAATTTCCTTGAGAGTTGGAACAATTTCATCAAAATCACTTTTTATTTTGCTTTCATACCTAAATAGATTTTCATTTTGGATATTATTGGTTAATTTATGAGACTTTCCAGAATTTCGGAAATTATTTGATTCTTTACTTTGTGTATGGACATTTTCAGTAAAAGTTTTCATTGGAGCTGTTGGCCCCAATGTGAAGTTCTTGGCTTTAGCCAGTCCTCTTAAAGGCATTATTTACTTAACCTCTTGCACCACCTGAAAAGGTAACAAGTTGCCCTTCACGAGTATTTCCACTAGATCCAGTTATCAAGAAATCTGGTTTTTCTGTTTCCTCATTTCTTTTAACATCCATAGGGGGCATGGCGCTCATAAATCCTGCTCTTGATGGATTTCTCTTTCTAGAAGAAGCTCCCTCTGTACCTGTTACCTTATCGCCGCGATCCCAATCATCACCAGTTACGTTTCCTACTGATTGACCTTCACCAGTAATCCTTGATGCGACTCTTTTTTCTGGTGTTTTTGCAGCACGGTCTGCCTCTTCAATTTCCATTTTTTGTTTATAAGTAATATTTTTATTCGGTTCAAATCTAAATTTTTCAGTGCCAGTGACCTTATCAACTGCCATATCAAAAGGCCCTGTTACCTTTGAACCATTTTCATATTCATTACCTGTAACTCCTTGAGTATTTTTTTCAGAATATTTATCTCTTGATGGAGATTTAACAGAGAATTCGTTCCAAGAGTTAGCTGCCGACTTTTCCGGATTCGCATAAGCCGCATCATGTGGAGGATTATCACAAGCTTGTGAGAGCTGATCTCCACCAACATAGGGAGTACCTGTTAGATTTTTACAAGCACCTTTCTTAGCACCTGTCATTACTCCGCCAATTCCTGGTTGCTGTCCTGTAAGTCTGGCATTTGAATTATTTCCAGAATTAACTGTTGCTCGGGATTTCATATCTTCTGAAATCTCAGTACTACAATTTTCATTAATCTGATCTAAGCCTGCGTATGGTGTTCCTGTTAACACTTTGCATGAACCTGGTTCATCTCCAGTTACTATTTCTGATCTTCCTGTCATAGTGCCGCTTATTAAATTTGACTTTGAAGAAAGGCTTAAACCTACTTTTCTGGCTTCTGGTTTTGGTTTTGAACCGCAAAACTTCTCATATTGTTGAGATCCTATGTACTCATCTCCAGTTACATTCTTACAACTCCCATGTTCATTACCTGTCATATGGTCTGATCTTCCAACCCCTGTACCAGTTACATTATTCCCATTAAGAGTGTTGTAACTGCCTACTTTTTCAAATGCTTTACCTTTTGGATTTGGCTCAGAGCCAAGATATTGATCTCCAGTTAATTGTTGTCCAGAACCTGATTCATCTCCAGTAACTAGGGTTGATCTACCAGGAAGTGATCCAGATACTTTTAATCCATCGGTTGTAGTGCTGTGTTTAACCTTTGAAGGATTTTTTGGGACATCACCACAATACTTCTGCGACTGATTAGAAGATACATATTCAGTACCTGTAAGGTTTTTACAAGTTCCTGGCTCATCGCCTGTAACCCTATCAGATCTACCAACTTCATTTCCAGTTACTTTATTACCTGATGTTGTAGAGGTAACAGTAGATCTAAGTGGTTGTTTATAACTTGGTCTATCTTGACAAAATTGATCAATAACTTCTGATCCCATATATTGGGTACCAGTTACAGTTCTGCATGTACTTGCTTCATTACCTGTAGTTTTTACAGATCTATTAGCTTGAGTTCCAGTAACTATTTGACCTGAATCAGTTTCACTTTTACCAACTTTCCAGCTAGCATCTGCAATATTTTGTTTGGCACCATTTTTATTTGGACCACATGGTCTACATTTACCATTACCTTTTTTGCCTGTGGCACCAGTTTTACTTCTTAGCTCTCTCACTCTCTGAGAAATTTCTCTACTACTTAAATCTGGGTCTCCCCTTCTAGCTAAGGAAGCGGCACTAGTATTTTGTTTAGTTGCTGATTTACCATGTTTAGATTGAGCTTCTCTTCTCGCTAAAACAATATCTCTACTTGTATTAGTAATAGGCTTTCTCTTCTGATTAATTCTTCTTTTTACGTTTGGTTTTGATGTTTTAATTTCTGTATTATGTGAATTTTGAACTTCTTGATTTTCGCTTGTGGTAGTTTTAACTGTGTTTACAGGACTTTCTTTTTTAACATCAGTACGGGTTCTATCAGATGAAGTTATAGCTGATTTCCCATGGGTAGACATTGCTTTTCTTCTCTCTATTACTAACTCTTTACTAGATAAAGTTGTTGAAGAATTTCTGTTTACTTGAGTTTTTGGAATATGTTTTGTAGCTGGTTTAGAAATATTATTATGAGAAGACTGAGTCCCAGAAATCTGTATATCTTGAGAAGATCGAACTCTATCTTTGGTAGTTGAAGAATAAGCAGCGGCTTTTTTACCGCTATCACTCATCGCCTTTCTTCTTTCTAGTGCAATCTCTCTACTGGTTTTTTTTGACATAATCTTCAAATGTGAAACTCTTTTGAAAAACTTTCTCCAAAACATTTTTTTGGAGAAAGATATTAACTACGATAAGTAGCTTTAACGTCCTTGGAAAACTACAAAAGCTGTTCCTTGACTTTGAGTGTAAGCATCGTATCCGATGATTCTTACATGATGATCAGGGTATGCTCTATGGCATGCCTCTAATTCGCTCACGATCAAGTTAAGATCTTTTTCCCCAAAAAATGGGAGTTTCCAATAAGACCAATAAGTTTGCATACATCCACTAGGATGAACATGCTCAATAACAGGACTCCAACCTTGAGCAATTATGTATGCAATTTGGTCATATATTTCTTCCTGGGTCATCGGTGGTAAAAAACCGAATGTTTCCAGGGTTGCAACTGTTTGATAGTCGCTTACTGTGCTCTGGAAAGGCATAATTAATCAAAATGTGAATGAAATTACTCGTAAAAACGAGATTTTAATAAGTTTGAGGAGAATAAATCTCCTCAATTTCGAAACTTGAGTTAACCCTGAACATCAAGCTTGTCGACAGTGTCAAACTCAAACTTAATTTCCTTCCAAGTTTCTAGAGCAATAGCTAATTCAGGACTATGCTTAGCAGCTTCCATAAGAATGTCTCTACTCTCTTTTTCGATTTCGCGACCAGCATTACGTGCTTTTACACAAGCTTCTAAAGCAACTCTGTTAGCTGCAGCTCCAGCGGCTGAACCCCATGGATGACCATGTGTTCCTCCACCGAACTGAAGACAAGAATCATCTCCAAAAATCGCTAGGAGTGCAGGCATATGCCATACGTGAATACCACCTGATGCGACAGCAAATACTCCTGGCATTGAACCCCAATCTTGATCAAAGAAGTTACCTCTTGATCTATCTTCAGGAACAAATGACTCTCTTAAGTTATCAATGTAACCAAGGGTTGTTTGACGATCACCTTCTAGTTTTCCAACAACAGTTCCAGTATGTAATTGATCTCCTCCGGAGAGTCTCAAACATTTTGCTAGAACCCTGAAATGGATACCGTGTTTTGGATGCCTATCAATAACAGCATGCATCGCTCTATGAATATGAAGAAGCATGCCATTTTTACGACACCAGTTTGCTAATCCAGTATTTGCAGTAAAACCACCAGTTATATAATCATGCATGATGATTGGCATATCTAGCTCTTTTGCAAATTCAGCTCTTTCGTAGAGTTCTTCAGGAGTGTTAGCAGTACAGTTTAGATAGTGACCTTTAACTTCTCCAGTTTCTCGTTGAGCAAGTTTAACTGCTTCTGCAACAAACTCAAATCTTTCTCTCCAACGTTGGAATGGCTGAGAGTTTATATTCTCGTCATCCTTCGTTAAATCAAGACCACCTCTAAGGCACTCATATACAACTCGACCATAGTTTTTACCAGATAATCCTAATTTAGGTTTAATGGTACAACCAAGAAGAGGTCTTCCATATTTGTTTAGACGATCTCTTTCAACTACGATTCCATTTGGTGGACCGCCGCAAGTTTTGATGAAAGCGATTGGAAATCTAATATCTTCTAGACGTAAGTGTCTTAGAGCTTTAAATCCAAAAACGTTTCCTACTAGAGATGTTAATACGTTTGTAATAGAACCTTCTTCAAAAAGATCTAAAGGATATGCAATAAAAGCATAAAAAGCTTCAGGATCTCCAGGAACGTCCTCGATTCGATAACAACGTCCTTTATAAAATTCTAGATCTGTAAGTAACTCGGACCAAACTGTTGACCAAGTACCTGTTGAAGATTCAGCGGCAACAGCTGCTGCAACTTCTTCTCTGGGAACACCTTCTTGACCTGTACATTTGAAACAGGCTAATAAATCGGTGTCTAGGGGTACATATTCAGGAGTCCAGTAGGTATCTCTGTACTCCTTTACCCCTGCATCATACTTCTTACTCATAAGGATAAATTTAGGTCTGTTTAGGGAAAATAATTATTGTGCAAAATTTACAAATTTTGCTTTACTTAATTAGTCCTTTTGACCAAGAAATTCACCGTTACCAAGAGCAGGTTCAACTTCTCTATGAGGACGAGCAATAATGTGAGCTGCAACTAAACCGTCACCAACTCTTTCACAAGCATCAGCACCAGCTCTTACAGCTGCGTTAACTGCGCCTGTTTCGCCTCTAACTAATACTGTGACATAACCGCCACCTACGAATTCACGACCAATAAGGCGAACTTCTGCTGCCTTTGTCATTGCGTCTGCTGCTTCGATTGCAGGTACAAGTCCGCGTGTCTCGATCATGCCGAGAGCGATACCCATTGTTTCTGTAGCCATTGTCTACTAAATACTAAATGTGGAATGTTCAATTCGAAGAATGCTTCATTAAGTACTTATAAGTCAAGCGTTTTCGACAAAATCTCCATTAATGTTTTTTCTATCATTCATAAGTTAAACTTATCACCCTTGGTACTATTGATATGTCAATACTTATGCAAATTAGTTAGTGCATCAAAACATACTGTTGTGTTAAGAAAAAATTTACATTATGTTATTTCCGTACGAGGCAGGCCCTGTCTACACAGGTGTGGAATGTTCAACCTTTCCTGTCTCCGTATCAAGCTTTGAAGTAAGATAATATTCACAATAAATTTATTTATTATTTTGAACCTTCCAGTTCTAACTATTGCTAGTGGCAATCAAAGAAAAGTATCTGAAATTTCAGAGATGCTGGATGTTTTGTCTTTAAAGGTTCAGAAGCAACCAGAATATTTAAATGTCGAAGAGACTGGAAACACATATTTTGAGAATGCACTTCTAAAAGCAAAAGCAGCTGCTTTAGAGACTAAAACTTGGGCATTAGCTGATGACTCGGGTCTTGAAGTAGATGTTTTAGATGGTCGGCCAGGAATTTATTCTGCTCGATATGCCAAAACTAATGATGAGAAAATTAAAAAATTAATTAATGAACTTTCTGATAGTCCTTATAGGAGTGCAAGATTTATAAGTTGTATGGTTTTGTGCGATCCCTCAGGAAACTTAATTAAAGATACAACAGGAATATGCTGGGGAGAAATTCTTAAGAACCCCAAATATCCAAACGGGGAATTCGAATCTATTTTTTGGGTAAAAGAGTCTAACTGTGTTTACGGTGAGCTCTCACAATCACAATTAAATAAATTAGGTAGTAGAGGTAAAGCTGCCAAAATTATGTCACCTTACCTCAAAAAAGAAATTGGTTTAAATTAGAAAATTATCAATAATTTGAAATTTCATCAATTGCTCTTATAGCAGCGGCCGCTGCTTCTTCTACATCTCCTTCTTTCCCAGCGAGAGTTAATCTACCGAAAGCGCCAACTGCCTTTACATCAACAACAGTTATATTTGATGCTTTTTCTGCTTCATTTGCTGCTTTTAAGACATACCCAGCTGGTTCAGTTTCTAATATAAACATGCTCATTCCAGATTGAATCATTGATCCACTTCTGTTTTGTCTATTAATTAAAACAGCATGATCTGGAGTAATAGCTCGAATAACTTCTGTCCAACTCGTTGAAGGTTTGGTTCTTTTTCTAACTTCACTCCCAATAGCATCTAGAACAACATCACCAGAATGTAAAACAGTACTTTGATCTTTGTGATAAAGAGCAAGAGAGCCAAATGCTCTTTCAACAATCATCTGACCAAGTCTTACATTACTTGCTTTTAATGCAATATCAGTGACTCTATGCACGGCCATCCCAGGTGAGACTTCCATCCAAAGGCATGAATCTCCAGGTATAGGTAAAAAACCTCTACTAACCGTCCCCATATATGCAGCTAATTGAGGTTGAAGAGAATCCAAAAAAACATATGTTCTCAACTCAATTTGCTCAACTTGACTTGCTTGTCTGGACACCAAAGACTTTTCTGAATCAGTTGTAATAAAACAGCTTGCACCACTGGCCTGAGATTGCACCTCAGATCCTGTGACAAGAGAACTGCCTTTTTTTCGTTCTCCTCTGTTTAAACTAGAAGTTGGTTCCATTCACGCGACTATAACGGATAATGGTTCATTTTTTCTATTAAATTTACTTGCATGCTTCCCACAAAACGATAAGTTCAAGTAAAAGATATTCATTTTTATGGGAACTTCTCAAAAAAAAGAACCAAATGTTTCTGGCACTGAAAAAGAATTAACTCCTGATCAAACTCTTGGATTAGTTAGCCTAAGCTTAATGCAAAAACTATCTCAGAAAGACCCATCTTTTAGTTGGTTAGAAGAAGATAAAATTGAGAAGGTAAATCTTAAGAACCTTAGAGATAGATTAGAGTTAACGCAATTAGCTATAAATACTGGAGCACCTTTAACCACTTCAGAAGTGACAGCATTAATTGGGGCAAAGCCAGGGAAATCTAAGTTAGAAAGAGCAGGATTATTAGCAACGAAAATAGCTAGAAATGTGTGGAAGATTTCAAAAATAAGTCAAGGGAATTCCTTCTACAGAAATTAAAATACACCCCAAAAGTTTTTTTTCATAATTCCCATTTAAGTATTTAAACATTCATATAAGTTTTTTAAATGTGTTCATTTTGTAAGAGAACTTATTAATTACTTTCTTAAATTAAAAAGTTTATGCAAGCTTGAAATATAAGCTCTTGAAAATTTTTAATGAGTAAAGTTGAATTTAATAAGGAAACTGGGCCCAGGGAAGTTTTTTGTGGGTTAACTTCAATAGTTTGGCTCCACAGAAGAATGCCGGATGCATTTTTTCTAGTTGTAGGCTCAAGGACATGTGCACATTTAATTCAAAGCGCTGCTGGAGTTATGATTTTTGCTGAACCAAGATTTGGGACGGCTATTCTTGAAGAAAAAGATCTTGCTGGTCTTGCTGACGCTCATGAAGAATTAGATCGAGTGGTAAACGATCTTATTGCGAGAAGACCAGAAATAAAAACTCTTTTTCTAGTTGGATCTTGTCCAAGTGAGGTAATCAAATTAGATCTTGCCACTGTCGCAGAGAAATTGAATAAAAGATTTTCAGGTCAAGTGAGATTCGTTAATTACTCTGGCAGTGGGATAGAAACAACTTTTACCCAAGGAGAGGATGGCGCCTTAAAAGCTTTAATTCCCTTAATGGAGTCATCAGATGAGGAGAAATTATTATTAGTTGGGACTCTTGCAAATAATGTAGAAGATAGATTTAAAAAGATTTTTAGAAATTTAGGAATTTCAAATATCGAGAGCTTCCCTCCCCGTCAATCAACAGAATTACCAAAGATTGGCAAAAATACAAAAGTATTATTAACTCAGCCTTATTTAAGTGATACCGTTCGAGACCTAAAACATCGTGGTTGTGAAATAATTTCGGCTCCATTTCCTCTTGGTATCGAAGGAAGTACTAAATGGTTTTTAGCTGCAGCTAAAGCTTTCAAAATTAGTGAACTTAAAGTTCATGAAATTATTTCGCCTTTAATTAATAGAGCAAAACTTGCTCTTGAATCTCACAAAGAAATACTTAAGGGGAAAAGATTATTTCTTCTTCCTGAATCGCAACTGGAGATATCTTTGGCAAGATTTTTGCATAATGAATGCGAAATGGATCTTATAGAGGTAGGCACTCCTTACCTAAATAAAGATTTAATGAAAGAGGAGATTAATTTATTACCTGATAATACAAAAATTGTCGAAGGGCAACATGTAGAAAAACAATTAGATCGAGTGAGAGAATCTAATCCAGACTTAGTAGTTTGTGGAATGGGTTTAGCTAACCCTCTTGAGGCGGAGGGGATTAGTACTAAGTGGTCAATAGAAATGGTATTCAGTCCAATTCATGGAATTGATCAAGCCGCAGATTTGGCTGGTCTCTTCTCCAAGCCTTTAAAAAGAAATCAAATACTTACTTCAAAAACTTTAGTAACTCATTAAAAACTATGGAATTAACTCTTTGGACTTATGAAGGACCACCACATGTTGGTGCTATGAGAATTGCCTCGTCAATGAAAGACATTCATTATGTGCTTCATGCCCCCCAAGGAGATACATATGCAGATCTTCTCTTTACAATGATCGAGAGGAGGGGGCAAAGGCCTCCAGTAACTTACACAACTTTTCAGGCTAGAGACCTTGGAGGCGATACAGCTGAATTGGTAAAGAAAAATATTAAGGAAGCAGTTGAACGATTCAAACCTAAAACTCTTTTAGTCGGAGAAAGTTGTACAGCAGAACTTATCCAAGACCAACCTGGAGCACTTGCGAAAGGGATGGGGTTTGATATGCCGATTGTGAATCTTGAATTACCTGCTTATAGCAAGAAAGAAAATTGGGGGGCCTCAGAAACCTTTTATCAACTAACAAGAACCCTTTTAAAAGAAAAAGTAAGCTATTCAGAGAAAATAAGTCCTCTAAGGTGGAAGGAATTTGGGCGTAGACCAAAAGTTAATATACTTGGCCCTTCATTACTAGGATTTAGATGCAGAGATGATGTAATCGAAATCCAACGCATCCTTTCAGAACAGGGAATAGATACAAACGTAGTTGCTCCATTAGGTGCTAGTCCAGATGATATTGAAAGACTAATTGATGCTGAAATAAATATTTGTCTTTATCCAGAAATTGCGGAAGCATCATGCGAATGGCTTAAACGGAACTTTGGAATGGAATATACAAACACTATTCCAATTGGAATAAAAAATACAATTGAATTTATAAATGAAGTTCATAAGAAATTAGATCTTCCTTTGACGAATAAAAAAGAATTAGAAAATAAATCAAAACTTCCTTGGTACTCAAAATCAGTTGACTCAAATTATCTAACTGGCAAAAGAGTTTTTATTTTTGGTGATGGAACACATGCAATTGCAGCAGCCAAAATTGCTAAGGAAGAATTGGGTTTTGAAGTAGTGGGTCTTGGAACATACAGCAGGGAGATGGCCAGGCAAGTAAGAGCTACTGCAAAAGATCTAAATGTAGAAGCTCTGATAACTAACAATTATTTAGAAGTGGAAGATGCCATGAAAAGAGCCGCCCCTGAACTAGTTTTAGGGACCCAAATGGAAAGGCATAGTGCGAAAAGACTCGGCATTCCATGCTCAGTAATTAGTACACCAATGCATGTTCAAGATGTGCCTGCAAGATATAGCCCGCAAATGGGATGGGAAGGAGCAAATGTGATTTTTGATGACTGGGTACATCCCCTAATGATGGGCTTAGAAGAGCATCTTATTGATATGTTCAAACATGACTTTGAGTTTGTTGATGGTCATCAAAGCCATTTAGGACATACAGCGACAAATACAAAGGACATTTTAAATTCTGACGAAAAAAAAGAAAAAAATAGTAAAGAAGGAATTATCTGGACTGAATCTGGTAGAGCTGAATTAACAAAAGTTCCATTTTTTGTAAGAGGTAAAGTTAAAACAAATACTGAAAAATACGCAATCTTGAGAGGAATTCCAGAGATAAGCGATGAAACTCTTTACGACGCAAAGGCATATTTCAGTTAATTTTTTACTAATAAACTATAATTAAGTCATGAGTATTTTCACTCATAATCTAATAAATTAGATCCTAAAAATCCAGTTATAAAAACATATTTCCCGCTTTTAATACAATTGAATACATATTTGTTTAGAAACATATTTCATGTGTATTTACGCTGCAAGAATATAAACAGAAATGTGTTTTTTTAGCTTTAAATGACAAGTACTATAAATAAACCTCTTGATGGAGAAGGGAGTGTTCAGGTAAAGCAAGATCCAAAAATAAATATTGAAGAAGGGGCTTTAGTTATTGCCGTATATGGGAAAGGCGGCATCGGAAAATCAACTACATCATCAAACCTTTCTGCAGCATTCTCAAAATTGGGGAAAAAAGTTCTACAAATTGGATGCGATCCAAAACACGATAGCACTTTCACTTTGACGCACAAAATGGTTCCTACAGTTATCGACATTCTCGAAGAGGTAGATTTTCATAGCGAAGAATTGAGACCAACCGATTTCATGTTTGAAGGTTTTAATGGTGTAATGTGTGTTGAGAGCGGAGGTCCTCCTGCTGGGACAGGATGCGGGGGATATGTAACCGGTCAGACAGTTAAACTATTAAAAGAACATCACTTATTAGAAGACACTGACGTTGTTATTTTTGATGTCCTTGGAGACGTCGTTTGCGGGGGCTTTGCAGCTCCATTGCAACATGCAAATTACTGTCTAATTGTTACTGCTAATGACTTCGATTCTATATTCGCTATGAATAGAATAGTCTCTGCAATAAAAGCAAAAGCAAAAAATTACAAGGTCAGATTAGGTGGGGTTGTGGCAAACAGATCAAAAGATACAGACCAAATTGATAAATTCAATGAAAGAACAGGTTTAAAAACTATGGCTCATTTTAAAGATGTAGATGCTATCAGAAGATCAAGACTAAAGAAGTGTACCATCTTTGAAATGGAACCAACTGAAGACGTAATTGAAGTTCAAAATGAATATTTATCTCTTGCCAAAAATATGCTTGAAAACGTAGAACCCTTAGAAGGCAATCCACTTAAAGATAGAGAAATTTTTGATTTATTAGGATTTGATTAATCTTAATCAATCTAATCCGACCAATTGTTTTGTTAGATCATAAGTTTGTTTAGAGGTCTTAGTATCAATTATTCTTTTTGACAGCTTTTGAGAAAAAGCTTTTCTACCAGTTTTCTGACGATTTCCCCAGCTCCAATGGACTGATGGTTTAGCAAATTCTTTATAGGTTGCCACCTTAGCTACCCGCTCTCCTGCCAATCTTTGTGAAACGTATCCTTTTGTTATGAACTTTTGAAAGATTGGGAAAAGGAATCTAAATAACCAAGGAGTATCTCTAAAAAGTTTAGTATCAGCGACACATCCAGGATATAAAGAATTAACAATAATTTTATCTGTAGGATATCTTTTTGATAATTCCTGAACAGTCACCATATTACAAAGTTTACTATCCTTATAAGCCTTCCCTGGTTTGAATTTCTTTCCATTCGCCATACTTATTGGAGATAAAAAACCATTTTTAAATCCAGATAAGTCTCCTAGATCAGCAGGAGCAGGAATGGGGATCCTCCCTCCAAGTTCTGAATAATTAGCTGTTACAGTACCTAAAACTGTAATTCTTGGCTTGAATAGAGTGGCTTTTCCATTTAAAAAAATTTCTCTTTCTGAAGATAAAATATTTTCTATCAGCAAATTTATCATAAGAAAATGTCCAAAATGATTGACTGCCATAGAGTTCTCAAAACCCTGAGGAGATCTTTCAGGCCTCTTTAGTCTCGGCTTATAAACTGCTGCATTACAAATAAGAGAATTTATTGGTTTTTTAAATCTATCTAATATTTCATTGCAACCTTTTCTTACATCATCCAAGTTAGAGAGATCTATTTCTATAAAATTTATATTTTTAAATTCCTCTTTTGTTAAGAATTCCTTAGCTGCAGATATAGCTCTTTTATTTGATCGATTAACAGCTATGATTTCCCATCCAAATCTTATAAGAGGTTTTAGAGTATTTAATCCAACTCCTGAAGTTGTTCCTGTAATGAGGACTAGGCCTTTAATGTTCTGACTCACTAGCGAAAAATTAATAAAAAAATGATGAAAGAAAATGATCCTAGATCATCCATATCAACGCCATATTACTCTGATAATGTCCCTAGAAATTATTTGATCCTGATCCTTCATAAATCTTTGCTCTCCTTCAGCGGAAAATAAATCATCAAACCTATTTGCCAAGACATTGAATCGATATTTTTCGTATGAGAATGATTCTTGAATTTCTCTTAGTCTTGTTAATCTGACTTTGGCACTATATCCAAGTTTAAATAAGCTTAT